>CACYKE010000039.1 GCA_902774925.1 uncultured Prevotellaceae bacterium
TTTAAAACGCCGCAAAGGTATGAAATTTATTCAATTTATTGGCATTGATGTCTCGAAAAAAACGCTTGACGCATCGATTTTCGTCGCAGGCGAGGTGATCAACAAGTTTCCCCACATACAGGTGAGGAACGACAAGCAGGGCTTCAAGAACTTGTTCAGATGGGCAAAGGAGCAGGGTGTGAAGACGAAGGACACGCTCTTCGGTCTGGAGTTCACAGGATACTACTCCGACGCATTGGAACAGTTCCTGACCAAGAAGCAGATCAGCTACGCCATGCTGCCAACGACGGTGGTGAAGCACTACCAGCGTGGCACCCATGACAAGAACGACAAGATCGACTCAGCAAAGATTGCCGACTACCTGTTCCGCTTCAACGGCACGGAATGCATCAAGTTGCGTGTCTTGCCCTCAAAGGCGCTGCAGAAACTGAAGGAGCTGAAGAGCGAGCGTAAATTCCTTGTACAGAACCGCGTTGGCTGTGAATGTCGCCTACAGGTAGCCAAGTCAAAGAGTGAGGAGAAACACATGCAGAAACTCATCGACCTCTACAAAGAGGAGATTGAGCAGGTGGAGAAGGAAATGCTGGATGTAGTGGCACAGGATCCGGATATCTACACCACTTACAGGCTTCTGAACTCCATCCCTGGCATAGGGTTCGTCAACGCCATCAATACCATAGCCAATACCCAGAACTTTACGGCGTTTGAGACTGCAAGGCAATATGCGAAGTATGTGGGCGTAGCGCCATCGGAACACTCATCAGGCACAAGTGTCCAATGGCGACGACGACCGTCACCGCACGCCGACCTCCAGGCGAAAGCCGACCTGTCGATGGCCGCCTTGCACGCGATTGAACTAAGCAGGGAGATGAAACAATTGTATGAACGTAAATTAGGAAACAAGCCAAAGGACAAAGATATGCAGAAGAAGGCTCTTAATGCCGTCAAATTCAAACTCATCAGGGAGATGTTCTCCGTAGCTAAACAGGCAAGGAATTTTGAACTGAGAGGGCTGGACAAGGCACAGGCCGAAGCACATAGCACCGAGGAGTGAGTGAACTATGGCAGGAGTGCCTCCTGTCATTTTAGTCTCGTCCAGTAGGTGGATGCGGTTCACTTATTAGAAATCCAGAACAGCACTACTATTAAAAGAATCAGACCGCATCATTTTGTAACGAAATCGGAATAACACGCTCTTTCGCTACAACAAAATCTGTTGTCTTAGCCCTCAAAATAAAGAAAATGAGACCACTTAACATTTATTAAGTGCCTTACTCTTGTTTTTATCTTAGAAATCAGAAAAATCCAAATATATTTGTTTTTTCGTTCGATTTGCACTATCTTTGCAAACAATAAATAGGATACGATGAAGAAAGAACTCATACAACAGTTATATAGCGCATTCGAGCAGGCCGCGCTCGAAGTAGATGGTGTGGAATGCTGGAGTGCAAGGGAGTTATGCACACTGTTAGGTTATTCGCAATGGCGTAATTTCGTAGGCGTCATTGATAAGGCCAAAATCGCTTGTGAGAACGTTGGTCACGATGTTTCAGACCATTTTGCTGGCGTCAGCAAAATGGTTCCTTTGGGATCTGGAGCAGAAAGAGAAGTTGATGATTATACGCTTACTCGTTATGCCTGCTATCTGGTGGCTCAAAACGGTGACCCACGCAAGGAGCAGATTGCCTTTGCACAAACCTATTTTGCCGTGCAGACGCGCAAGGCTGAGCTGATAGAGAAACACCTGCTGGAGATTGAACGTGTGAAAGCTCGTGCCAAGTTGCAGGAAACAGAGAAGAAACTATCCGGTATTCTGTATGAGCGCGGCGTCAACGACAAGAGTTTTGCTGTTATCCGTTCAAAAGGAGACCAAGCCCTGTTCCGCCTGAACACAGCCACGTTGAAGCGAAAGATGGGTGTGCCTGCCAGTCGCCCCTTGGCAGATTTCCTTCCTACCATCAGCATCAAGGCCAAGGACTTTGCAGCAGAAATGACGAGCGTCAACGTTCAGACCAAAGATCTGAAAAGTGAGACGATGATAGCCAAAGAGCATATCGACAACAATGCTGCTGTTCGTCGCATGTTGTTAGAACGCGACATCGTTCCAGAAGACCTTCCTGCTGCCGAAGACGTGAAGAAAGTAGAGCGCAGACTGGCCAGCGAAGAAAAGAAAGCTATAGAGAACAATAAGAAAAAGAAATAAATTCCTCTTTTCGTGAGAGATTGTTTCTGCTGCTCACTCCACCTGTCGTGAGACTCGTGGAGTTTTTTAAGAAAATTTTTTCCCTTTAATAAAGCCATATCATTTATTTTGCAAATAATCATGTGCAAAATTTGACCCATAAGCGAATTTTCTCGCGACTCAGCAATAATAATGCAAGCATTTATTGCATTCGCTGCTCGAAAATTTTGTGTGAGTACCCATCGAGATGCTTCGTGTAGTAGTTTGCACCCGATTTTGACGCTAAAGTGTTAATTTTTGACCTGTCCATCAATTTTATTAGCTGACTTAGTACCGGCTGTCCGGAGAAATTTGTACCTTTGCCCATAGATTTGGAATATTTGGTTGTAGCAAACGCAAAATTACAAATCTTTGGGGACTTGCCGAAAGGTTTGTCCCCTTTTCTGTAGACTCAGCTCAATTTTTTATCGGACACCAATATTTAAATTTGAAGATTTGATGGCTGACCTTGCGGCCTATCTGGTGTCAGAATATGATATTGAGCCGAGAGATGCTGCAGGACTGGTGATGAATAGTCCACAGACGCAGGCGTTGTATTCGTCAGAAGAGCCTATCACTGAACAGCGGGTGAAGGCACTGGCAGGGGAGTTACTTAAAGAAGGAAAGAAGTAATATTATGGCATACAAACCTTGGGAAGTTCAGGATCATCTCTTGACAGGTGGGCGGCTCATTGGGTGAGGACGGAAGTTCATGGGATTGTCGCGGTCGCCCCAAACCAGTTGCTGCAGCAAAGCGCCAAGGGGCAGCTCAATTTTCGAGTCGCGACCATCATCCTGTTGGCATAGTAGGAAGCGAAGGCGTGTAAAGTAACGTTTTTGCTCAGGTCGAAGCCTACTGTTCCGCCAAAGCCATATTGGGTAGAAAGGCTGCGTTGCCAAGGCATCCAATACTTGTCGGCCATGCCGGAAGCAGTGAAGTGCCAGCGTCCGAGGTCCTGATGCAACGTCAAGGCGCCTGAAGAGATGTCCATCAGTCCGGGCAGGTGGTACGTCGACCCCGCAACTCCAATCGCAGCATTCTTCCAAAGTTGGAAACCAACTGCACCCATCTTCGACGACTCTATGAAATCGTTGTGTTGTCCGTAGATGGGTTCTTTCATCTGTAAGGGTGTGGTGAACTGCGGATCAAGATGCAGTTTCAGTGTGTCAGACTGCAGAATGTCGTTCGGAGCGTATGAGCTGGTGGCGCTACTGCCCCCCAGCAGAACGCCGTTGTTCCCCTCAGTCTGTGCCAGCATCTTGGCTGGTAAAAGCGTCAGGATGATTGCAATTACACCGATTCGCTTCATATTCATCTGCAAAGGTACGAATAAGCAAGCAAAGAACCAAAGGAAAATTACTTTTCTTTGTATTTCGCTTGGTTTAATTAACTTTTCGCTCTGCGAGAAGTAACTTCCGTTCGAAAGTACAAAGAAAAACGAGTTTTCCTTTGGTTCTTTGCTCACTTATTCGTAACTTTCTCACGCTCAGGAATGAAAATTTATTCTCATTCCCTTCGCTAAATCGAAATTTTGCACTACCTTTGCAGAAGATATGGCACATGATAATGAATTGGAGATGTTTTCTCCTGAAGAGATGCAGTCACCTTTTGAGAGTATCAAGGAGGTGGATGGCGAAGGTCGTGAGTGGTGGAATTCGCGCAAGCTGGCTAAGCTCATGGGCTATCAGAAGTACTGGAACTTTGAGCGCCTGATGGATAAGGTGGCCACGTTCCTGCAACAGGAGAAAGGCCTTGACTTGAAAGAACACATGGTGGAGATAGAAGAGATGGCGCAACTAGGTTCTGGCACTGTTAGACGAGTGAAATCCTTCAAACTATCTCGCGCAGCCTGCATGGCTATATCAATCAATGCTGACCCAAAGAAGCCTTTGGTGAAAGCGGCCAAAGAGTTCTTTATGAGCAAAATGGACTCAAAAGAACTTGCTGCAAGCGTAGAGGGTAATGTGCTGATATACCGTTCTACGACGGGAAAAGTGAACGTGACGGTTGTCTTCAACAATGATAATCTTTGGCTCTCTCAGAAACGTATGTCCGACCTTTATGGGGTAGATGTCTCTACCATTAATTATCATCTGAAACAGATCAATGATAGCGGAGAATTGCAATTGTCCGAGGCAATTAGAAAAATTCAAATTCCGTCGAAAAAATGGGATGAACAGGGCGTTTTGCTGTATAATCTGGATGCTATCATAGCCGTGGCTATCGCGTAAATAGCTATGAGGCCACACAGTTCCGCATCTGGGCACGTGTGGTAAAGAGTGATGTGACCATTGCCAAGAACTATCTGTCGGATAAGGAAATAGAAAGTCTGAATTTGCTGACAACTGCTTTTCTGGATATGGCAGAGGACAGAGCGCGACGTCATATTATTATGAAAATGACAGACTGGAAAACTCTGCTGGAGCGATATTTGCAGATATCTGATCGGGATGTTTTGCCAGATTCTGGTTCTATAAGCCACGAAGAAGCCGAGGCTAAAGCCTTGGGAGAATACGAAAAGTTTTGGAGGCTGCAAGACAAGACATTCCTATCTGACTTCGACAAGTTTATAGAGGGATTGGAGAAGGATTAATCCGTTCGTTGGAGTATAAAGAGTGATGTAGAATGCATATTCAGATGAAGTGGCAGGAAAGATAGAGTAAGGCCCCGTTTTTTATTTGTTATATCCGCACTCGGGATTTTCGTACATCGTGATGGGAATGCGGAACTGCATCATCTCGTCGAGGTTGTGGACGGGATGTTCCACGTCTTGCGGAATGGGTCGCTGAGAGAACGTCTGGAAGTAGAGCAGACAGGCGTCGCGCCACCATTCTGCGTCGCGGGCCTGGATGCGGAGCTTGCGTTGTACCTCGCTGAAGCGCTGGGCATCGACGTAAGGCTGCATGGCATCCCAGACGGCCAGGAAGTGGCGGGCCTCGTGGACACCGTTGTCGTACTTATGGCAGAGCTCGTCCCAGAACGTACGACCGCTCTTCATCTTAAAGTCCCAAGGCACGTGGTGGAACCAGGTGAGCAAATTCTCAGGACAGGTGTTGATGTCGTTGTAGAGCTGGCAGAGTGCCTCAGGATACTGCTTGACATTGGCGGAACCCGTCGTGGTGCGGTCGAAACCCATACCGACGGCATCGGCCTTGTGGTAGTAGGGTGGGGTCCAGTCGGCTCTCAGCCCCTTGGGAGCGTACCACGGCTCTGGACCGTAATGGTGGGTGCCGGCAAAGATGTGGTGAATGCCCAGCGGCATCATGTAGTCGACGCATGCCTCACGGGAGTCGAGCATAAGTTGCGACAAAGTCGCAACAAACGCTGAATTATCCGTAAAGGTCTGCGTGAGCCATTCGTCGGCAATCTCCTTCGGTGTCAGCGCAGGATTCCATGCAGCACGTCCGAAGGCGTACCAGTTGGCCTGAGCGAAGTGGTGACCACACCAGTTGGTGTCGTCGCCGATATTGGCCACACCAGCCATCGCACGGAGGCTGCCGGGCTTGACAAACGAGAAGAACTCCTGCCACATCGGGGCGAGATATACCAGGTGGTTGGCAGCACCCAGATACTCCTGCGTCAGCTGGAATTCCACCATCATCTGCGTCTTCTGCATGGCGGTAAACAGCGGGCTGTATGGCTCGCGTGGCTGGAAATCGATGGGGCCGTTCTTAATCTGGATGATGACGTTGTCGGCAAACTGACCGTCCAGCGGCATGAACTCCAGATAAGCCTGATTGGCACGGTCGGGACTCTGGGGCGCATACACGAAGGCGCGCCACATCACGATGCCCTTGTGGGGCTTCAACACACGGGCCAGCATGTTGGCTCCGTCGGCATGAGTGCGACCGAAATCCTGCGGACCAGGCTCGCCCTCGGAGTTGGCCTTCACGAGGAAGCCACCAAAGTCGGGAATCAGCTTGTATATCTCGTTCACCTTCTCTTTCCACCAGGCGACGACCTTCTTGTCCAACGGGTCGGCAGTCGTCAGACCACCTACCTTGATGGGCGAGGCAAAATTGATGGAGAGATACACGCGGATGCCGTAGGGACGCAACAGGTCGGCAATGGCCTTCGTCTGTTCCAGACTTGCCGTCGACAGTGCCTCGGGCTTGGCATTCACGTTGTTCAGTACGGTGCCGTTGATGCCCACGGAGGCATTGGCGCGCGCATACATCTGCAAACGTTCTGGATTGGGATTCACGAAGATGCTATGTCCTGCAAAACCGCGTTCGACGGTGCCGTTGGGGTTGTCCCAGTGGTTCAGGATGCGCAGGTCGTAGAAGGGTTTCTCTGTGATGTCGAGGCCGTCGCATGACTGTCCCGTCTGTTGCAGGCGCAACAGGTGGTAGGCACCATAGAGCAGACCTGCATCGTTGCTGGCCGTTATCACGATTTTGTCGCCCTGGCTCTTGATGGTATAGCCGTCGCGGACCAAGCCCTTCTGCCGTTTCAGCACCACAGGACCGCCCTGCCAGTAGGTTTGCAACTCGGTCATAGCCGTTCCCTTGACACCCGTTACGTTCGCCGTGGTGTTCGTCGTTTCCATGCGTAACCACAAGCGACTGCCGTCTTCACCGTTTGCAGCGGCGAAACTCCATCCCGCCATCAGCAGGAAAAACATTGAGATAAAGCGTCTTTTCATTGTCATCTGTATCGTCAGTTGTTGATAATTTCTATAAATAATGTTGCAAAATTAATCATTTCTTATCAATTTTGGAGAATTATGCGTAACTTTGTGGCGTATTTTAACAAAATATATGTAATAAGGTGATATGAAGAGAATACTGATGGCGATGATGGTGGCGACGGTGGCGATGGCCTTGCAGGGTCAGACACTGGCGTTTTCGACGGCTGAAGGCTTCGGCAAGTATGCCTCTGGCGGCCGCGGTGGCAAGGTTGTGGAGGTGACGACGCTGGCAGATAGTGGCGAGGGCTCGTTGCGCTGGGCACTGACGGAGGCCGGACGTGAGAATGCCACCATCGTGTTTCGTGTGAGTGGCACGATAGTCATCGGTCCCAATCCCCAGCGCAAGAACGAACGTTCCATCCGTGCCAAGCTGAAGAATGTCACCATAGCGGGTCAGACGGCTCCTGGCGAGGGCATCCTGTTGCGAGGCGGCAAACTGAATCTGGGTGGTTCGGAGAATGTCATCATCCGCAACATCCGTTCGCGTCTGGGTGTTCTGGAACTGCCTCGAAACGACGGTGAGACGGATGCGGCATACAAGAAGCGCTGCTTCATCGAGGGTGGTGCCATCGGCATTGAAAACGCCCGCAACATCATCATCGACCACTGCTGTTTCGGATGGAGCGGCGAGGAGAACGTGACGATGTATGACAATCACTATACGACGATGCAGTGGTGTATCATCCACGAGGGCCTGCACGATGCCGGCCACAAGAAAGGCGTCAGGGGCTACGGTGCCCAGTGGGGTGGTTCGCCAGCGACGTTCCACCACAACCTGCTGGCACATAACGACAGTCGCTCGGCACGCATCAACGGAGCCTCGAATGCGAATGGCGACAAGAACGTCTTCCTGGAATATGTCAATAACGTGAACTTCAACTGGGGTCGCCAGAATTCCTGTTACGGTGGTGAGAACGAGGCAGGGGAGGGTAGTAGCCACGAGTGTAACTTCGTGGGCAACTACTACAAGCCTGGCCCTGCGCATCCAGAGGATAATGTGTTCGTCGAACTGAGCAATGCCCGCAAGGGTAAGCAGCTCACGGCACCCTCCGTTTGGTTCTTCGACGGTAACGTGATGGAGGGCGTGAAGGCGAAAGACAACTGGACACTCGTCAGCAATAAGACGCCATTTACCATCGAGCAGCAAAAGACTGCCAAGCAATTGCAACCTGCTGACAATCAGACGTATCTCGTAAAGGCCGAGAGCGCCAATAATGCCTATAAACATGTGTTGGCGAAGGCAGGAACCATCCGTCGTGATGCCGTCGAGCGTCGTATCATAGAGGATGTGCGTAGCGGACAGCCCAGGTATCAAGGACGGTCTGCCAACAAGCCTGGTATTATCGATTCACCTGCCGATACGGAAGGGTGGCCAACGTATGCTGACGCCCAGCCTGTGACGGACAACGATCACGACGGAATGGCTGACGACTGGGAACGCGACCACGGTCTCGACCCGTCGAATGCTGACGACCGTAACCTCATCGTCTCAAAAGACGGCTATACCGCCCTTGAAGCCTACCTCTGTTCGCTGATGGGTGAAAATATCAAGTTCAAAAAATAGAAAAATATGATGAAAGTGAGAAAGATTTTCTTGGCATTGCTGCTGATGATGTCAGTCGCCATGCAGGCTCAAAACAGTAACGACGTGCTGGATATTACGTCGCGATTCACTTATTGCTGGGGCGGCAATGAGTCGTTGACACACAATGCTGACGGCAGCATCACCTATCATACTAGTGTGTGGGGAGGATTGGTGGCATGGCTTGGTGGCGAGGACTGGTCGGACTATAGTGAGATAGTGTTCGAACTGAGCGAGCCGTCACCCTGTGCCGTTCAGGGCTTGGTGATGTATCCGGAAGGGACGGCCAATGACCTGCACTATATGACTGCCGGCACTACTGTCGTCAACGTCGAACTGGATGCTGAGAAGCGTAAGAATGTCACACAGGTGGCCTTCCAGACGGACAAGGCCGTCACGTTGGTCGTCAAGCGCATCTATCTGAAGATTGAGCGCCTGCCGGAGTATGGCGAGCAGAAAGGACAGTTGAAGATCAACGAACTGATGCAGTCGAACATCGATTGTCTGATGGACGACCTGAACGATTTTCCTGACTCGTGGGTAGAACTATACAACAGTGGCGACACCCCCGTCAATCTGGGTAAATACAAGCTGGGAGTGGAGTCTGATGCCGCCAGTGCATGGCAGTTGCCGCCGATGACGATAGACCCTCACGGTTTTGCGGTGGTCTTTGCCGACAAAGTAGGCAAGAGGCTGCATACCGATTTCCGCCTGGACTCTGGCAAGGGCGGCAGTGTCTATCTGTTCTTCAACGGTGAGGTGGACGACAAGCGTGAAAACATAGAGAAGCAGCCTGCGCCCAATATTTCGTTAGGCGTGAAGACGGAGACGGACGATTCGTGGGGTTACCAGTATGAGCCCACACCAGGTGCTGCCAACTGTGGCGTGCTATGTACGAAGAAACAGTTGCTGGGCGTACCCGTGTTCAGTGAACAGGGTAGGGTGCTGACCTCTGGTGCTACGTTGTATCTGGAACTCTCGCCTGCCAGTGGTTCACCAGAAGGTACCGTTGTCCGCTATACTCGTGACGGTAGTGAACCTACTGCTGACAGTCCGCAATACACTACCCCCATTAAAATCTACAAAACCACGACGGTGCGTGCAAAAGCTTTCTGTGAGGGATATCTGTCGCCTCGCAGTGCCACGCAGTCGTACATCTTCCTGGGTCGCGACATGACGTTGCCTGTTGTCTCGCTGGTCACCGACCAACGCTATTGGGACGATCCGCAGTTAGGCATCATCAGCAACAATTCGTCGGAGAACCGCAACGACTGGCGCCGTCCTGTCAACATCGAATACTTCGAGACGCCCAATAGCGACAGCAAACTCAATCAATTGGGCGAAACGCGCGTTCAGGGTGGTGCGTCGCGCAGTGCCAAGTTGAAGTCGCTGGCCGTCTATGCCCACAAACGCTTTGGCGAGAAACGTCTGGCCTACGAGTTCTTCCCTGACCAACGGCCTGGCGATACGGAGTTCAAGTCGCTGGTGTTGCGTAATGCCGGCAACGACTTCGACTATCTCCTGATGCGCGATGCCATCATCCAGCGCACCATGGGTCAGCATGTCGACCTCGACTGGCAGGCTTGGCGCCCGGTCATCATCTTCAAAAATGGCGTTTATAAAGGCATTCTCAACATCCGCGAACGCTCGAACGAGGACAACATCTATACCCATTACGACAAGCTCGAGGATATTGACATGATAGAGAACTGGTATGAGTTGAAGGAAGGCGATTGGGAAAATTGGAACCGTTTCAAGGCATTCTATCAGGAGACGGGACACACGCTGGCGGAGTATGAACAATGGCTTGACTGTGAGGAGTTTGCCAACCTGCTGCTGATGAACCTCTACTACAGCAATCGCGACTTCCCTGGTAACAACATCGTCATGTGGCGACCGCGTAAGGAGGGCGGACGTTGGCGTTTTATTGCCAAGGATACCGACTTCGGACTCGGGCTCTATGGCCATGCTGCCGATTACAACACCGTTGCATGGATCAATGACCACAACTATGACGCCAGCGCCAACTGGGCCAATGGCAGCGACGAGACGCGCCTGTTCCGTCGTCTGATGGCCATCAGCGATTTCCGTCGCATGTTCCTCGACCGTGCGGCAGTCTATATGGGCGATTTCCTCAACGAGCGCGGCATCCGTGCCATTTGGGACCCGATGGTCGATATGATTCGCCAGGAGTTCCCCTATCACAAGCAGGCAGTGAACGGCTGGATCAATTACGACAACGAACTGAATGGTGCCCGCAATTGGCTGGCAGCGCGTACGTCCTATTTCATCTATCAGTTGGCCAGCTTCTACAACGAAGGTACGCCCACTGTGCTGACCGTCAACAAGGATGTGGATTCCGACAAGTTGGCAGACGTCACCATCAGCATCAACGACATCCCACTGACACAACCGGTTTTCGACGGAAAATACTATGCCGGACGTCAGGTGACCCTGCGTGCCGAGGGCGGACAGCAGCCTGTCGTGGGCTGGTCGATAGTGCAAGTGGATAATAATGGCTCCACGTCAACCACTGAAGTAGAAGGAGCGCAATACGTCTTCACCATGCCGTCGTGTAAGTCGTTGACAATCAATGCACGGTTCAATACTTCCGGCATCCGCACCATCACCACAGACGACCGTCCTGCCGACAACTGGTACCGTCTTGATGGTCGTCGCCTGCAGGGCCGTCCCAACCATCCAGGCCTTTACATCCATCAAGGCCGCAAGGTGGTCAAATGAAATAGATTTGAACTTAGATAGTGATTTCGCCACTGCCGTAGCAACGGTGGTGGCGATTGTCGTAAACGACGCAGAACTGACCTGGGGCGACGCCATGAATGGGCACGTCGGCATGTACCATATAACGGCCTTCACCCAAACTTTCCAATTTGGCAGGCAGGTATTCGGGCGTGTGGCGAATCTTCAGCGTGATATCCGTTGGGGGCAGTTGTCCGTTGATGCTGTGGAAGTCCATAATAGGAAAGTCCTGCTTATAGGCTGTCGCAGGGTCGTAGCCGTGAGACACATAGACGATGTTCTGTTCGATGTCTTTCTTGATGACGAACCAAGGACCACCACCCAGTCCCATACCCTTGCGCTGACCGATGGTGTGGAACCAGTGGCCTTTGTGCTGACCGATTTTTTTGCCTGTTTCCAGTTCCACCACGTCGCCAGGCAATTCGCCTAAATAGCGACGCAGATAGTCGTTGTAATTGATTTTCCCCAAGAAACAGATGCCCTGCGAGTCCTTACGCTTGGCGTTGACCAAATGTTCGCGCTCGGCTATCACACGTACCTCATCCTTCATCATGTGGCCAATAGGAAACAAGGCCTTCGCCAGCTGCCAGTCATAAATCTGAGCGAGAAAGTCCGTCTGGTCCTTCACAGGGTCAGGACTGGTGCAGAGCCATTTAAGCTTTTGGCTTTTGGCTTTTGGCTTTTGGCTAACTGCTAACGGCAAATTGCTAATGGTTTCTTCTTCCGTCGTGGCATAATGGCCTGTGGCAATGAGGTCATAGTCGTGACCGCATTTCTCATGGAAGGCACCGAACTTGATCAGTCGGTTGCACATCACGTCGGGGTTCGGCGTCATGCCCGCGCGTACCTTATCCATTGTATATGTCGTCACCTGGTCCCAATATTCCTTGTGGCAGTCTATGACCTCCAACTTGCAACCATATTTGTGGGATACGGCTGTGGCCATCTCCAAATCCTCCTCGCTGGAGCAATCCCACTCCTCTTCCTCCTCAGGACCTATCTTGATGTAAAAACAGTCCGGATGCAGGCCTTGGCGCACCAGTTCGTAGAGCACCACGCTCGAATCGACACCGCCCGAAAGCAGCACAGCGATACGCTTGTTTTCTATCTCTTTGACGTTCATGGGTGCAAAGGTACGAAAAGTTCATAGTTCATAGTTCATAGTTCATAGTTAAAGATACTTAAATGTTAGTGCAAATCCATTGTCGGATGAAAAATAGTTCATATCTTTGCGATATCAAATTGATATCATCATGAATATTAAACATTGAAAATTATGGAAACAAAAGAATTTGCATTCAAAGGTTGGGTGATGAACGGATTCCTGATGTTGTTCGTCAACTTCCTGATTCTGGTATTGTCTATCGTAACGATTGTGTTCAGCATTATCCTGCTCAACGAGTCAGACGGTAACGATGGCGGATGGCTGCTGGGTGGTGGCATTCTGCTACTCGTTGTCAATATCTTTATGTGGTGTGGCCACCTGATGCTCGAGCCCAACGAGGCTCGCGTAGCCACATGGTTCGGCAAGTATGACGGCACGTTCTCGAAGACAGGTTTTTTCTGGATCAATCCTCTCTATAGCACCAAGAAAGTCAGTCTCCGCGCCCGTAACCTCGACGCAGAGCCCATCAAGGTGAACGACAAGACGGGTAACCCCGTGATGATCGGTCTGGTGTTGGTGTGGAAACTGAAGGATACATATAAGGCTCTGTTCGAAGTGGACACGCAGACGATGGCTTCTGCCCCCAATTCCGTGGGTACTGACATGCGCTCCATCATGAATGCCCTCGAGCGTTTCGTGCGTGTGCAGAGCGATGCTGCCCTGCGTCAGGTGGCTGGTCAGTATGCCTACGACGACGAGGATAACAAGAGTAACGAGCTCACCCTGCGTGGTGGTGGTGACGAGATCAACGATCAGCTGGAAGAGAAGCTGAACGAGCGTCTGGCTCTGGCAGGCATCGAGGTGGTCGAGGCCCGCATCAACTATCTGGCTTACGCTCCTGAAATTGCTGCTGTCATGCTGCGTCGCCAGCAGGCTTCAGCTATCATCACCGCTCGCGAGAAGATTGTCGAGGGTGCAGTTTCGATGGTTAAGATGGCTCTTGACAAACTTTCTAACGAGGATGTCGTAGAGCTGGACGACGATAAAAAGGCCGCAATGGTCAGCAATCTGTTAGTAGTACTTTGTGGCGACGACTCAGCCCAGCCCGTAGTGAACACAGGAACGCTGAACCATTAAACTTGTCTGATGGAAAATGGCCAATGTAGAAAGCAGGGAAGTGTAAGACGTTATGGCTGAGAAAACAACCAAAAGTTTCATCTTGCGCGTGGATGCGGAGACGATGAACGCAATTGAGGCCTGGGCTGCGGACGAGTTCCGCAGCACCAACGGCCAATTGCAGTGGATCATCACCGAGGCCCTCCGCAAAGCCAAGCGCTTGCCAAAAAAGAAAAACCAACAACCCATGTAAAAACAATCGCCACCACCGTTGCTACGGCAGTGGCGAAATAACAGTTTAAAACCTAATCCTAATTATATCATCACCTTGCGGGTGAGAGATACCATTGTGCTTTTTCGGTGCCCTTCGACGTGCTCCACTCGATGAAGTCGGGATAGAGATTGTCAATCTTCTTGCTCTCGTTCTCTCTGAGCAGGATGGTGCTCTTGAAGGAATCGATGTTTACGCCAGCGAGATAGAAGGCAAAGGGATAATTGCCGCTACGGACAAAGAAGATGTCGTTGCTCGGCTTCGAGGCGTCGTCGCCTGTGCCAAAATATTTGAAGTCCATCTTAGGAGTCGGTGCCTCGTAGGGGATGTGTACCTCCCACTCCTGATCGTTAGCCTCTTTGCGGAAGATGAAAGGCTCTACAGACGCCAGTTCTTCGTTCGTCGCTCCATCTTTGTAGTAGAGCTCCAAAATGTATGTCGTTCCGAGTTCTGCCTTCACGTCGTTGGTGAGGTAGTAGATGCTGCCGTCGTTTTCAAACGTCACTTGCACGTCGTCGTCGGAGCCGCTTGCAATCTTTCTCATCACGATGCTGGTGGGCTTTTTCTGGGTGTTCAGCTTCAGGGCCAGTCCGCTGGTCAGTGTGACATAGTTCTGATAGGTGGTGAGGTAGAACGTCTGATAAATGTTCCTGAAATTCTCGTTGGTATTGTTGCGCGTCATTTCACGCTCGTGCTTGAAATCGACCACCACGTCGTTCATGTCGTAGTCGCCCTGGTCAGGCCACAGGTCCTCGAAGGCATAGACACCCTCGGTGACAACGCGGTCGGAATCAATCTCGGGCAGTGGCTTGAAGGCATTGACGGGCTTAAGTGCAAAGACGACGTCGTCGTAGTCCTCGTCGTTGCAGGCATCCTCGAAGGAGACGATGGCATACTTGTCGCCATTGGTGGTCTGGTAGGCAAACTTCGCCGAGCGGCTGTCGCCATTGGGGTTGGGATACTGGTAAGGCGATTTCTTGTTCTCAAATCCTGCGGGTACCTTGCAGTATGACAATCCTGGTGTTGATGCGCCCCACACGTTATACTTTCGGTCGTTGTCCGCGAATCCCTTGATGACGTAGTCCGTGCCCTGCATGCCCCATCCATGGCTCTTCAGGATGAAACCAATCTTGATGTTAGCAGGGAATATGTTGGTACCTCCTTCCAAGCTGCCTTCGGCAATGTTGGGATAGTACATCAGTTGAACGGCATCGCCGCGGTTGACGCCGATGTTGCCGTTATAGTCGTTTTTGCGGCTGTCGAATCTCGCCCAGTTGCCGTCCTGAGTGTTGGGGAACAGCATGATGATGTTCAGGTCTTCCTGCTTGGTGGGCTCCTTGCCAACCTCATAATAGTAGTATCCCAGCGAACTGTTCCAGCAGGTGCTGCCACCAAGCATGGTGATGGTCACCTCTGAGGCTACGCCCAGCGTCAGATCCTCGTGGTCGCGGTAGGTCTTCCTGCAGGCCTTGTTGGCATTCAGCACCTGACTCACGGTAGCATACAGGCCTTCCATCTCATCGTCGCTGAAGATGAGCTCTTGGTCAACCTTGCTCTTGTCAATGAGATAGCTGGGAGCTCCGCTTGCAGAATCCCAGGTGCCAAGGGGTGTCTGCCAGTCCTTATAGACGCGCTCGCCGACCTTATTACCGTTGTCGTCGACGTTGTACGAGAGCTGTGGCATTCTTGAAACATCGTTGGTCTGTGCTCCTCTGCGTGTGACAGCACGGCTGGCAGCGCGAGTGCCGACAGGCTTGGCTGCGGCCTTGGCGGCACCATTCCGTACGTCAGTCTCCATCAGCTGTTCGGTCACGAAGAAATTACCCGTCACCACATACAGGTGTTTGGCGTAGGCAGGCAGTTCGACGGTCTGGTTGAATCGTCCGCTCTTGTCCGTATAGTCCTCGTAAATGGGTTTGATGTTCTCGTTCAGGTGTTCGTCCTCACCTTCACCTACGAAGGGATTCTCATGATAAATACTGAAGAATACCGGTCCATGGGTGTTGAATGCCGAGTAATCGACAGTCAGCATTACATTCTGAACGGTCGAGAAGTCGAAGGTGTTGGCCACTTTCTGTTCTTCGCCGGGCTTCGGTGCGTTGGTATCGTACAGGTCCTTGTCCTTACACGAATACATCATTACTGACATCAGCGTCAGCAGCATCATAGTTAACTTTTTCATAACTAATACATTATTTTATTATTATTTTTAATGGTAAATTATACACTCGTTGAATTTGGTGGCAAAATTACACTTTTGCACCCATACAATAGATAAAAATCAAACAATAAACATATAAATCGGTAAAAATTGACTGATTTTGATGTTTATTTTACGGATTATTTGTAATTTTGCAGCGAAAATATAAATTAATCCAACACATCAATGATTGACAATACATATTATTGGTATGGCGTTTCGATGACGGTTTATATCGTTACCTGCTGGCTGTTTTCAGCCATGAGGGCGTTCCATACCTGTCAGCAACCCAAGAAGAACAGGTCCTACATCTGGCCCGACAGAAAACTCCAGATCATCATCTATTCAATGGCCACACTGCTGTTGCCATACGTTTTCGACCCCACCAGTCCGTCGGCATGGCAGTTGGTGAAGTCCTACTTCCCTGCCACCTATTATTTCTATTGCGGCGTGCTCATGTTCATGTTCTTCGGCACCGTGAAGCAACGGAACCGGTGGAAGAACATCAGCTGGGTATTTGCCATATTCATCATCATTGCCATGACGCCGCTCGTCATCAATGCATGGATGCCCGGCGAGGTGCTCAGTGCCAAAGGCACCGAGATGCAGCAGTGGATTGTGCTGGCTGTCAGCCTGCTGTCCATACCCTACTGCCTGTTTTCCATGTGGAAGGTGTGGGGATGCATTGCCGAGGCCCGCGACGACAACTACTCCAATCCCGACGACTTCCCGCTGGCCTATGCCCAGCGCGTGTGGCTGTCGCCAGTAATCCTGACGCCGTTCCTATGGCCCGCATTCCTCACCGACAATCCCACGGTGCTGGCCTACATGCTGCTGCCCCTGTCGGTGTTCAACGTCATCCTCTTGCTGACGGTCATGCCCGTCTGGCGCCGTGGAGTCATCCTGTCACAGAATATCGATGATGAGACGGAGGCCGATGCTGAGACGGAGGTTCGCGAACACGTGCTCATGGAGGAGCGCATGGATGAGATTGCCAAGAAGATTGAGGAATATGTCGACGAGCAGAAAGGCTATCTGAATCCCCACCTGAAGATTGACCAAGTGGTGGAATACTGCGCCACCAACCGCACCTACGTGTCGCGCACCTTCAAGGAACGCTTCGGAGGATTCTTCAACTACGTCAACCGCCTGCGTCTGGACCATTACGAACGCTATATGCAGCAGAACAAAACCGCCACGAAGGACCTTGCCGCTCAGGAGTCGGGTTTTAGTTCCTATCAGGCATACTACAATGCCTCCCGCCGCTTGCAGTAAGGAAGTCGTTTGCGCTGTTTTCTGGGCGTGCGCGCTAAGCGCGGAGGTTAGTAGGCCTCACGGTATTTGTTTTCGTCCTTGTCGTCGAGCATCGAGAGATAGCTCTGGTAACGGCTTTGGGCGATGAAATGGTCCTCAACAGCCTTGAGGACGGCGCAGCCGGGCTCATGGGTGTGGGTGCAGTCGGAGAAACGGCACTGCTTGGAGAATTCGAAGATTTCGCGGAAATAACTGGTGAGTTCCTCACGTTCCATGTCGAAGGTGCCGAAGCCTTTGATGCCCGGGGTGTCGATGAGCCAACTTTGTAGGCTATTGGCTATTGGCTGTTGGCTATTCTGAGATGGGGACAGTTCCCCTGTGATGGGAATCATTTCGGAGAAGGTGGTGGTGTGGGTGCCTGTCTGGTGGGCTTCACTGATGTCGGCCACGCGTTGGTTGGCGTGGGGGACGAGGCGATTGATGAGCGTCGATTTGCCGACACCGCTGTTGCCGCTGAGGAGGGTAATTTTGCCTTCGAGCAGGGGCCGCAGGGCTTCGACGCCTTCGCCCGTCTGTGCAGAGATGGCATGACACTCGTAGCCGATGGTTTCGTAGAGCTGAATCATCATCTGCTGATAGTGCAGCTCGTCGTCGGAGAGCAGGTCGGTCTTATTGAATATAAGTATCACGGGCACGCGATAGGCCTCGGCCGACGCCAGGAAACGGTCGATGAAGGTGGTGGAGGTCTCAGGGCGGCTGACGGTGATGACGAGCAGTGCCTGATCGACATTGGCAGCGAGGATATGGCTTTGCTTGGAGAGGTTGATGCTCTTGCGGATGATGTAGTTGCGACGGTCCTCTATTTCGGTTATCCAGGCAGTTGGCAGTTGGCTGTTAGCTGTTGGCTGTTGGCTGTTAGCCGAGGGCAAAATATTGACATTGACGCGGTCGCCTACTGCCACAGGATTGGTAGAGCGTATTCCCTTGATGCGGAAATTGCCCTTCACCTTACAATCAAGTAGCTGGCCATCGTCCGTAAGGACGGTGTACCAGCTTCCTGTATTTTTAATGACGAGACCCTTCAATTTTTATACGGTCATGATTTCCTTGTTCTTGGCCTCCATCAGCTCGTCAAGTTTCTTGATGTACTTGTCGTGCAGCTTCTGAAGATCGAGCTCGGCATCCTTCTCGTTATCCTCGGAAAGACCGTCCTTGATAGCTTTCTTCAGCTTTTCCTTGATGTCGCCACGAACGTTGCGAACTTCTACCTTGGCCTTCTCGGCAATCTTGTTGCACTGCTTCACCAGGTCGCGACGGCGCTCCTCAGTGGGCTGGGGGATACCCAGACGGATGATTTCGCCATTGTTTTCGGGGGTGATGCCCACGTCGCTGTCCATAATGGCTTTCTCGATGTCGCGAATCTGTTTCTTGTCCCAAGGCTTGATGGCGATGGTGCGGGCATCGGGTGTGGACACGTTGGCTACTTGGTTGAGGGGAACCTTTTGTCCGTAGGACTCTACTCTGACACCGCTGAGGATGGCCACGTTGGCACGTCCTGCGCGTACGCGGTTCAGTTCTTCCTCGAGGAACATTGCTGCCATTTCCATGCGCTCTTCAGCAGCGGCTAATGTTGCTTTTACGTCTATCATAAATGTATTGTTTTGAGTTTCTTGGGCTCAAAGTTACGAATAAGTGAGCAAAATACAAAATATTTTGGCTAAAAATTTGGTTATTGTCTTATTTTTGCCTATCTTTGTGGGCAATATTCATGTTTATTACTGTCCCCTTAACGAAAAGATGAACCTAAAACGCAGTAAAAATATCGTCTGTCGAGCATCACTTTCCACATTGATGCTAACAGTATCATTGCCACTTATGGCCCAGGTTGATTTGAAGAATATAGAACGCCTCTTCGACTTTGTGCACATGACAGCCTATTCCACGGCTGCATTCCTCATAGGGTTCTTCCTGCTGCTGTTCTATAACTTTGTGTATCACTACCGTGAACAGGATGCGAAGATGAAGGGTCTGAGCCAGTACGGACGTCTGTCGCTGGTATTGCAGACGAGTGGTTTGCGATTGTGTTTCTATAACATGCGTCGCCGCCATTGTATTTTTATCGAGGAAGGCGGTGAATTCTCAAAGGAATACGACCCGATAGAATTTGCCAGTCTTTTCGAGCGTGAAGACATTGAGGAAGTCCGTAAAATGGTTTTTGCCATCGGTGAGGGACGTCTGCCTTCCGGCAAGGTCAGGGTAAGAGGACTTCAAAAGGAGGACGGTTCGCAGCGCATCTACAATTTCTTCGTATCCGTAGCCCGTCGCAAGAACCGCAAGGAGATTGAGGACCTGCTCTTCATCCTTCATGACGTGAGCGACATAGAGACGCGCCGCGAGAAGGTGAACAAGCTGATGCTGCGTTACCAGACGGTGTTTGAATCGTCGCTGGTGGACATGGTGTATTACGACAAGTACGGTGTCTTGACAGGCATCAACGAGAAGGCTTGTCAGCAGTTTGGCATCAAAGACCCTGAAGCCGCCGTCCGCGAAGGTTTCCTGCTGAAGAACAATCCTTTCTACAGTGGTGTCGATCTTCATCAGATGGACAATACCAGGACGTCGTCGATAGTCGATTTCGACCAGTTCATAGACCCCGTTTACAAAACGGAGGAACTGGGACTGCACGGAAAGATGTATTATGAGTCGACCATCAATCCCATCCGTAATGAAAAAGGTGAGCTGGAAGGCGTCTATATGGCGGGTCGTAACGTGACGGAGATGGTGGAGTCGTTCCATCATCAGCAAGAGGGATTCAAACGGCTCAGCGAGATAACGAAGGAAATCAAGAGGTACATCTCGAATGTGAACTATGCCTTGCGCGTATCGGAAGTACGCCTGGTGAACTATGTCCCGTCGAAGTATACGCTGGAACTGTCGGACAACTTGAACGAGACGCAGTTGTATCTCTCGCAGTTGCGCTGCATCCGTTTGGGTACTCCTCGTTTCCGTCGTGCCATCTCCAGTGCGCTGAACCGTATGGACCACGGAACGGCCCGTCCCGTAAATCTCCTGATAGAAACGGAGATACGCGACGAACAGCGTCGTCCGGTGTGGTTGCAGTTTAACATGATTCCGCTGTTGAACGCAGAGGGGCAGGTGGAACGCTATTTCGGCATGTGTCGTAACATGACGCAAATGGTGGAGACCGAGCGGCAGTTGGCCATTGAGTCGCAGAAGGCCCAAGAGACAGAACTGCTGAAGCAGGCTTTCCTGACGAACATGAGTTACGAGATCCGTACGCCGCTGAACACGGTGATTGGTTTTGCAGAACTCTTCGAGAGCGAGCACGACGAGGCCGACGAACCGTTGTTTGTCAACGAGATACGCCAGAACTCGAATTCACTATTACAACTGGTGAACGACATCCTCTTCCTGTCGCGAATGGATGCCAACATGATTGAGTTCAAGAAGGAAGAGGCCGACTTTGCGATGCTCTTTGAGAGCTGGTGCCAGATGGGATTGGTCAACGTGAATCCCGAGGTGAAGGTCGTCGTCGAGAATCCTTATGAACGGCTGCTCGTTTCCATCGACTTGGAAAATGTCGGCAAGATTATCGAACGCTTGTGTTCCGTCGCGGTGAGCTATACCGAGAAGGGTACCATCCGTACGAAGTATGAATACCGTCATGGCGAGCTGGCTATCAGTATTGAGGACACAGGACGCGGTATTGACGAAAAAATGCTGCCTCACGTCTTCGAACGTTTTGTTCGCGACGAGCAAGATGGTGTATGTGGAACAGGTCTTGACCTGCCTATTGTCCAGGCTCTGGTTCAGCAGATGGGTGGTACCATTGAACTGCAGTCCGAATACGGTAAAGGAACCACCGTCTGGGTGTTCATTCCTTGTGAAGCCTCAGTGATAGAGAAACGTCGTGAAATAATATAACCCTGCATGAAATTCCTTATGACTATGTTCATCTATATGATATCGTTTGTTTGGCCGTTCCAGTTTCTGCCTACCATGGTGCTGCTGATTATCACCCTGTTGTTCTTGGTCATGCTTGTCCAAAACCGTATCGTAGTGCGGCGCGTGAAGAAATATTTGGCTGACACCCACTTTACGGGAAACATGATGGAGGAGGCCGTGAAGATCAGTGATAACAACGTGGTACGCTTCGTCATTCGCGAGAAATATATCCATCGTCTTTACGGACACCTGTTCCCAGAGAATGGGCTTACCACCGAAGAGTGGAAAGAACGCCTGCATCCTGATGACAAGGAGGCTACGATTGCCCGTTTCCGCCATATGATGTTTGGCAAGAAGACGCAGGATGAGTTCTTCTATCGTTGGAACTTCAATTTCGACAATGGTGCTCCCCAGTGGGGATATATGCACGATTTCAGTATCGTTGAGTTTCAGGCAGGGACGTCGATTCCTCAGAGTATCATCAGTACATTGCGCGACGAGACGGAGCTCCACGAGCAGGAAATAAAGGAGGAAGAACTGTCAGCGAAGTACCAGACAATCTTCGAACACTCCATCGTAGGTCTGTCCTTCTACAGTCCTGACGGATGGCTGTTGGACGCCAATAAGATTATGCGTGAGATCTGTCATTTCGACAGCGACACCTACGACGAGCATTTCTCGAATACGAATCTTTTCGACGCTATGCCGTTCAACGAGATTCTGGACAAGAACAATGTTGAGGAAGTATGGGCCTGTGTTCAGAGTATCGTCCCTGAGCGTGGCATGCACGAGTATCTGGAATTACATGTCTACCCATTGTATAGCGACGAGGGGAAACTCCTGACCATCGCCCTTGCAGTACGTAATGTGACAGGAGAGCGCGAAATGTATCTGCAGGCCAAGAAAAACGATTTGGAAATCCAGAAGGTGAACAGCGAAATCATGCGTTACGAGGAGGAGTTGCGATACATGATGGAGGCTTGCGACATGCGTGCCTTCCGACTGTTCTTCGACGAACGGGTGGTACGTTTCTACAAGGGTCTGGGAACCATGGAACTCGAAATGTCGTTCGACGAGGTTGAGTCGCATTTCGTCAACGAACCGGAATCAGTGCGTATGGGATTCCAGGATCCTTATACCTACTTCTCGCAACCCATGGGCTATATGGCTGAGATGCGTCCTGTGTTCCATGAGGGTCATGAGATACAATGGAACCAAATCAACAACATCCCTGTCTATGATGAAAACGGAGAGGTGAAGGAGTGCTTCGGACTGGTACGAAACATATCGGGTATGATGGAGAAACAGGAGCAGCTGAAGCGCGAGACGGAACGTGCCAACGACTCCGGACGTCTGAAGTCGGTGTTCCTGGCAAATATGACGCACGAAATCCGTACCCCGCTGAATGCCATCGTTGGTTTCACGGACCTGTTGCAGGCCATCGAGTCGCCCGACGACAAGCGCGAGATGATTCGTGTCATCCATAACAACTGCGACATGTTGCTCCGACTCATCAACGACATCCTGGTGCTCAGTACGATGGATGCCAATGCCATGAAGATAGAACCGCGCGACATCGATGCTGCCCACGACTTCGAGGAGATGGCAAAGACGCTGGCCCAGCGCGTACAAGAGCCTACCGTTGAATTTATCACGGACAACCCATACGAGAAGTTGCTGACGCGACTGGACAGCGACCGCATCAGTCAGGTGCTCACCAATTTCGTCACCAATGCCGTGAAGTACACCCATCAGGGTCACATCCGATTGGGCTTCCGCATCGAGGAACGCAAGGGCCAGCAGGGCTTCTATGCTTATTGCGAGGACACGGGAACGGGTATTCCCAAGGACAAGCAAACGGCAGTGTTCGAGCGTTTCGTCAAACTCAACGACTATATTCAGGGCACCGGTCTCGGACTCTCCATCTGTAAGAGCATCATCGAGAAGTGTGGTGGTCAGATAGGCGTTGACAGCGAGGAAGGACAGGGCTCGACGTTCTGGTTCTGGATTCCTGCAGAAATATTTGAAGTGAAAGAAAAACAAATACCATCATGATATATAGAAACATGAGCATAGCCGGTTTCCGACAGCTCTTCTGCGCGATGCTGCTCGCTTTGTGTGCTATGCCTGTCGTAGCGCAAAAGCAGACATCGGCAAACGACAGCGTCAGGGTGTTTACCGAGGATCATCCGTTGGTTTACGAAGACGCCTGGGACTTGTGGCCTTATGCCTTCCTGAACGAAGCCGGTGAACCCGTCGGATTCAATATCGACTTGCTGAGACTGCTTTGCAATGAGCTCGACATACCCTATCGCGTCAAGTTGAAACCCACCAAGGAAGCCCTTGAGGATTTGAAGACGGGACGTGCCGACCTGATGTGCGGTATGGATGCCCATTTCCATAACGAGTATGCCACCTACGGCAATAGTGTCATTCATATCTTCACCCATAGTGTTGTTCATAAAAAGAACGAGCCCGTGCTCATCAAGACCATTGACGACTTAGCGCACCATCGTGTCATCGTTCACGACGGCAGTTTCAGTCACCATCTGATGATTCAGAACGGGTGGGGTGCCAATGCCATTCCCTACGACGACATGCAGGAGGCCGTCCAACATGCCCATGGTGTGGAAGGTACTCAGATTGTGTGGAACACCCTGTCACTCAAGTGGTTGCTGCGTAAGTTTCATTTCGACGACCTTGAACTGACACCCGTCAATATTCCTCATGGCGAGTATAAGTTCATGTCCAACAATCTCCAATTGCTCCATCAATTGGACAGCGTATTCACCCATCTGAATTCCACGGGACGACTGCAACCCATCCAAAACAAGTGGTTCTACCCAGAACGCACCGAGACGGGTATCCCCTCGTGGATATGGCGCGTAATCATTGTTATGGCGGTGATTATTGCCGTATTCCTGGCATATTACGTCGGTTACCGCATCTACGAACGCCGCATGTCGCAGACTGTCAGACGCTCAAACAACCGTCTGGCACTTATTCTCACCACCAGTAAGGTGCATATCTGGCTGTTCGACATTGCCAAACGCACCATCAGCAGTCTCGACAACGACGGCAACAGGGTCGTCATTCCCCTGTCGCCCAATTTCTTCCAGTACTATATGAATCCTGAGGATTACGAGAAACTTTGTGACGTCCTCCGCCAACTGGCCCTGCAGGAGAAAGAAAAGGACACGCTGGAAGTACGTTGCCAGAAGGGACACAACGGCGAAGAGTTCATCTTCTCCGTCGATTTCTCCATCCTGCGACGGACCCGTTCCGGGCGTCCTACCGTCATCATCGGTGCTACAACCAATGTCACCGAAGAGCGTCAGCGCCGTCAGGAGCAAAAGGATGCCATGTTGCGCTATCAGTCCATCTTCAATTCTGCGATGGTCGATACCGTTTCGTACGACGAGCACGGATTCATCGACAATATGAATGAGAAGGCCGCTCGTGCCTTCCCCGGCGGTATACAGACTATTATCGACGCAAAGATTCCTATTCAGAGTGTGCTTGGCGACCCCACCGTCACTACCGACAATCTGGAGTACACCTATCTGACGCAGATTTACCGCTCGCCCGACGACGAACGCCCTCTGAACAGGTTCCTCAAGCGCGACGAATTATATTACGAACTACAGCTGGTACCCGTTCGCGACGACAACGGACGCCTGTTAGCCATCTATGGCACAGGACGCGACGTCACCGAACTGGCAAAGTCGTACTCCCGCCTGCAGAAGAATATCGCCCAGATGAAGCAGGCTAATGCCGAGTTGCAGGAGTATGTCCGTAACATCGACTACGTCATGCAGAATGGCGGTGTGCGTATTGCCACTTATTCCCCTGATACCCATACGTTGACCATCTACAGCGAGATCGACCATGTGCAGCTTCGTCTGACGCAGGCACGCTTGTTGGCATTGGCTGCCGACGAGTCGAAGAAGGCCGCCCAGCGACTGATGAACAGTATGGACAACCGTATGCGTACCCCCGTGAAGGATACCATCAAGTCGCTGGTCACCACCAAGGAGGGCCGTCGCCTCCATTTGTATTTCTCGTTCGTACCAGTCATCATCGACGAGGGCGTCACCGAGTATTTCGGACTCATTCGTGACATCAGCGAAATCAAGGCCACCGAGGAGCAACTGGCGCACGAAACGGAGAAAGCCCGTGAGGTCGAGATGCTGAAGCAGGCCTTCCTTGCGAACATGAGTTACGAGATCCGCACACCGTTGAATTCCGTCGTGGGCTTTGCCGAACTCTTCGACAGGGAACACTCGAAGGACGACGAGGGATTCTTCATTCAGGAAATCAGGGAGAATTCCGAGAAGTTGCTGAAACTCATCAACGACATCCTCTATCTCTCGCGACTTGATGCCCAGATGATTGAGTTCAACAAGGCACCCATCGATTTTGCCGCTGTATTCGAGGGCCATTGCCAGTCGGCAGTGACCAACTACCTGCAACCCGATGTCAGTTTCTCGGTCGACAACGCCTACGAACGGCTGATGCTTACCATCGACCTGCAGAATCTGGGCATTGCCATCGACCAGATATTGATCAATGCCGCCCAGCACACCACCTCGGGTCACGTGCGCGCGCGCTATGATTATAATGGTGAAGATTTGATGGTGGCCGTTCAGGACACCGGCAGTGGCATCCCCGATGAGAAGATGGAGCATCTCTTCGACCGATTCTATACCACCGATAACGTCGGTTCCGGTCTCGGCCTCGCCATCAGTCATGAAATCGTTCAGCATCTAGGTGGTAAGATTCGTGTCAAATCCGAGCCCGGAAAAGGAACCATCGTGTGGGTTTCCGTTCCGTGTCAATGTAGTGAAATCATCAGAAAGTAAGGATATGAAGCATACAACAATATATTTCCTCCTAGCCCTCTTGCTTTGTCTGCCTCTGGGACTCCCTGCTGCCAACGAGTTCCCGGAATATACCGACGAACACCCGTTGGTCGTCGTCTGCGACTGGGATTTCCGTCCTTTCGAGTTCCTCGACAGCGAGGGGCAGCCCGCAGGCTATAACATTGACGTCCTCGACATGATTTTCGACCGTCTCGATATCCCCCATAAGTTCGTCATGCAGGAGTGGCATGTGGCCACCAAAATGTTCCAGCAGCGCGAGGCCGACCTCATTCATGCCCTCTTCTATTTCTATAAGAGCCATCCCTACGTCTCCACTCATAAGTACCTCAACTACTACAATCTGAAGGTGGTACGTAGGGCTGATACTCCCCCGATGAGGCCGTTCCATAGTTTGGGGCCTACCGATACGGTGCTGCTCAAGAAGGACGACTATGCCGCATTGACCATCGACATCATGTCCAACGTCCAGTTCGTCACTGAGTACCATTCACCTAAAGACGCACTCACAGGCATACGTGCAGGACGTTACAAATACTTCCTCTGGGGCGAGACGCCGCTCACCAGTAAAATACAGGAACTGGGCATCGACAGCCTCGTGCTCGACGATACAGAAATCCCTCCTGGCGAACTGCGCATCATTGGTTACAACCGCGACCTCATCGACATCATCGACGACCAGTACACCCGCCTCGAACAGGCAGGCGACTTGCAGCGCATCTACGACCGATGGTTCCATCCTGAGCGTGAACACGACGATACGTCGCCCGTTGCACTCTTTGTGCTCGGCGGTCTTGCGGCAGCCATAGCCTTCTCGCTCCTTCTTATCCGCCTTGTCAACCGTCGTGTGCGTAAGACCGTCCAGCAGCGTTCCGACCTGGGTCAGATGATGGATCAGGTACTTAGCATGGGCAATTACGCGATGGTGGAGTGGGACTTAGCTGCCAATAAAGTCAGAAATACCTATGGCCACATGTTGCCCTTCGACGAGATGGATCCCGAGGAGTTCCTGAAATGCATGCCTCCCGATGAGGCCAAGATGCTCCACAATCTCGATATGCAGCTGATCTCGGGTGCTGCCTCGCATTTTGACATGCATCTCAGCGTGAATCACGGGACGCCCGACAAACCCGAATGGAGGTCATATTACAGCAATGCTATTTCGGAGAAGGAGAACGGCAAGACGCGCTACATCTACTACACCACCAAGGACATTACCGACGAGATGAACGAGGCGCGCCACGTCCAGGACCTCGCCAGCAAATACAAGAAGATGTTCGACACGAACCTCATCGCCATGTCGTTCTACGATGCCACGGGCCATCTGCTCGACGTCAACAAGAAGATGTACGAAATATGTAATATGGAGGGTATGGATGGACATTTCTTCAGCACGATGCCGCTCTTCGATTTCCCCAATATCAAGGGTGTCTATATGCCGGGGGCACGCGACGTCATGCATGTCTGTCAGCATCTCCGCGAACCCTCGCTCGAACTTGATAAGTACATTGAATTCCGCATCCATCCCGTCATTACCGACGACAACAAACTGGTGTATTATATCGTCACCAGCCGCGATATCACCGCCGAGCGTAACGCGTTCCTCGAACAGCGTGCTCACGACCGGCGACTGCAGGCCACCAACGACGCCATCAGCCGTTACGAGCGCCAGCTCCACTACCTGTTGGAGGAGAGCCACATGTACATCTGGACCTATCGACCCTCTGAGAATGTAGTGCGTATGACGCGCTCGCCGGGCATCACCGAGTTTAGCGAGACCATCGAGGATTATCTGGGCACCATCGACGAAGAGTATCGCCAGCAGGCTGCCGAGCAGATTCGTCAGGCTATGGCCGAAGGCAAGGCTTATGTCACCATTATGCCTTTCGCCAGTACACCGCTCGACCCCAACCACAGCTGGTATTCCGTCAGTGGCATGCCCATCTTTGGCAAGGACGGGCAACTGAAGGAGTATTTCGGTCTGGCACGTAACGTCACAGACCTCATGGAGGCTCAACTGCAACTGCGTGTCGAGACGGAGCGCGCCGAGAATTCCGGACGTCTGAAGGCAGCCTTCCTGGCCAATATGACGCACGAGATCCGCACCCCGCTCAATGCCATCGTAGGCTTCAGCAGTCTCCTTCAGGCTGTCGATACCGACGAAGAGCGCCACGAGTTCATACGCATCATCCGCAACAATTGCGACATGCTGCTTAGACTCATCAACGACATCCTCGAAGCCTCCAACATGGGACAGTCTATGGCTCTCCAGCCCGAGGACGTCGACCTCTCACAGGTCTTCGACGATACCTGCCTCTCGCTGGCGCAGCGCGTCCAGGAACCCGGCGTCGAGTTCCAGAAGGACAATCCCTATCCCACGTGTCCTGCCACCCTCGACAAGAGCCGTATCATGCAGCTCCTCACCAATTTCGTCACCAATGCCGTCAAGTACACCCGCAAAGGCCACATCCGCGTCGGTTATCGCAAGGAGCAGCGTAACGGCATCGACGGACTCTACTTCTATTGCGAGGATACGGGTGCCGGCATCCCCAAGGACAAGCAGGCCGCCGTGTTCCAGCGTTTCGTCAAGCTCAATGACTTCGTTCAGGGCACCGGTCTCGGACTCTCCATCTGTAAGACCATTGTCGACCGTTGCGGTGGCGAAATCGGTGTCACGGGCGACGTAGGCGTCGGCTCCACCTTCTGGTTCTGGATTCCCCGCGATCTGGCATAAAAGCATGACAAAAAGAAAGGACTCACCATTCAGTGAGTCCTTATTCTTTCCTTTTACCGTTCGCTTACTTACGCAGGCCGAGAGCCTTGATCAGTTCACGATAGCGGTTGATGTCCTTGTTGTAAAGGTACTTCAGGAGCTTACGACGACGACCTACCATCTTCGTCAGGGCACGGGCGGTACCGAAGTCCTTGTGGTTCTCCTTCAGGTGCTCCGTCAGGTGCTTGATGCGATAGCTGAACAGGGCTACCTGACTTTCTACAGAACCGGTGTCCTGAGCGTTCTTGCCATACTGGCTGAAGATCTCGGTCTTCTTAGCTTGATCTAAATACATAATGTTTAATTGTGATTATAACTGTTTTGCAATGACATCTTTCGGACGCTCTCCTGCCTAATCACGGGCGGTTTACGTCGTCAAATGCTCCGGATTTTCCGAAATGCGGCTGCAAAGGTACAACTTTTTTCCCATTCCCACAAATATTTCAGAAAAAATGTGTACCTTTGCACCCGAAATTACGTAATTTACTTATGCAGGATATCAGAAACATTGCAATTATTGCACACGTAGACCACGGCAAGACGACGCTCGTGGACAAGATGATGCTGGCCGGAAATCTGTTCCGTGAGGGACAGAACCTGTCCTCTCAAGTGTTGGATGCTAACGACCTTGAGCGCGAACGAGGCATCACCATTCTTTCAAAAAATGTCAGTATCAATTGGAAAGGAACGAAAATCAACATCATCGACACCCCGGGACACTCCGACTTCGGAGGCGAGGTAGAGCGCGTGCTCAACATGGCCGACGGATGTCTGCTCCTTGTCGATGCCTTCGAAGGCCCTATGCCCCAGACGCGCTTCGTGCTCCAGAAGGCCCTCCAAATCGGTCTCAAGCCCATCGTGGTGGTCAACAAGGTCGATAAGCCCAACTGCCGCCCTGAGGAGGTTTACGAAATGGTGTTCGACCTCATGTTCTCGCTCAATGCCACCGAGGACCAGCTCGACTTCCCCGTCGTCTATGGCTCTGCCAAGAACGGCTGGATGAGCGAGGACTTCAACAAGCCCACTACCGACATCACCTATCTCTTGGATAAAATCGTCGAGGTCATCCCTGCTCCTCAGCAGTTGGACGGCACACCACAGATGCTCATCACCTCGCTCGACTATAGCTCCTACACCGGTCGTATCGCCGTGGGCCGCGTCCATCGTGGCACACTCCGCGACGGTCAGCAGGTCACCATTGCCCATCGCGACGGCACCATGGAGAAGACGAAGATCAAGGAGCTCCACACCTTCGAGGGCATGGGCCACGTGCGCACCGACAGCGTCGACTGCGGCGACATATGTGCCGTCATCGGACTCGAGAAATTCGAGATTGGCGACACCATCTGCGACCTCGAAAATCCCGAGCCCCTGCCGCCTATCGCCATCGACGAACCCACCATGTCGATGCTCTTCTGCATCAACGACTCCCCGTTCTTCGGCAAGGAGGGTAAGTTCGTCACCTCGCGTCACATCAACGACCGCCTGGAGAAGGAACTCGAAAAGAACCTCGCCCTCCACGTCGAGCCCTTCGAGGATTCTACCGACAAGTGGATTGTCTCCGGCCGTGGCGTGCTCCACCTCTCCGTGCTCATCGAGACCATGCGTCGCGAGGGCTACGAGCTCCAGGTCGGACAGCCCCAGGTCATCTATAAGGATCTGGCAGTTAGCGATTTGCCATTAGCAATTAGCCAACAGCTAAAAGCCAATAGCCAAGAGCTTATTAAATGCGAGCCCATCGAGGAACTCACCATCAACGTCCCCGAGGAGTTTGCCTCGAAGATGATTGACATGGTTACCCGCCGCAAGGGCGAGATGACCTCCATGGAGTCGCAGGGCGAACGCACCAATATCGAGTTCGACATCCCCTCACGCGGCATCATCGGACTGCGCACCAATGTCCTCACAGCCTCACAAGGCGAAGCCATCATGGCCCACCGCTTCAAGGAATACCAGCCCTACAAGGGCGACATCGAACGCCGCGTCAACGGCTCCATGATAGCCCTCGAAACCGGCAATGCCTTCGCCTATGCCATCGACAAGCTGCAGGACCGCGGCAAGTTCTTCATCGACCCCGGTGAGGATGTCTATATGGGTCAGGTCGTCGGCGAACACGTCCACGACAACGACCTCGTCATCAATGTCTGTAAGGCCAAGCAGCTCACCAATGTCCGTGCCTCCGGCACCGACGAGAAGGCCCGCATCATCCCCAAGGTCGTCATGAGCCTCGAGGAGTGCCTGGAGTATATCAAGGAGGACGAGCTCGTCGAAGTCACTCCCCAGTCCATGCGCATCCGCAAGACCATCCTCGACCACGACCAAAGGAAAAAGGCTGCGCGTCAGTGAGAGCAATGATGCTCGCATCAATTGCCGAGCGCAAGCAGCCTCTCGGAAACAATCCGAAAGGCTGCGGTTAAGCGAGTATAGAGCGCGAACGCCCAGAAAAAGGCAAAAGGCAAAAAAGGCAAATCTTTCAGAACACCTTTATTTAGGGCTATTCCCAAAGACGAGAAATAAAAAAGCAAATCCACGCCATGCAAAATGACGTGGATTTCTGTTTAATTTTCCGCGCTGTGTGAGCGCTGCTCCATCAGTTCACGTCGCCTGGGTCGCCTCCAGTACCGTTGCCGTCCGAGTAGGGCGCGATGACGAAGCTATAGCCCGAAGCTGCGAGGCTGTTGTCACAGATAGCCTTCATGACTGAGTACGCAGCACCAACGGTGCTCATCACAATGCGCTGAATGTTCTGAGCCATCGTCTTAGGATTCGACGGGCTGACGATTTCGCGCTGAATGGTTTCGCCATTTGCGCCCTTGTACAGGGTAGTTCCG
>CACYKE010000040.1 GCA_902774925.1 uncultured Prevotellaceae bacterium
CCAGCGTAGATATCTATGTCTTTAAATTGTTTACGCATCATTCAATTCTCCTATTCTTTAAATACCAAGTTTCTGATTATATTCTTTCAAAGTCTCGAGCACATTGCACTTCACGTGGATGTAGTTCTCGATGCCAGCAGCCTTCAGGTCTTCCATGCAAGCAGGAGCACCAGCTACGACGAACATGGCACGACCGTTCAGATACTTGAAGGCAGGGATAGCGTACTCTGCATACTCATCGTCTGAAGAGCAGATGACCACGATATCGGCCTTAGCCTCCAAAGCAGCATCTACACCTTCCTCAACGGTCTTGAAACCGAGGTTGTCAATCACCTTATAACCAGCGCAAGCCAGGAAGTTGCACGAGAACTGGGCACGAGCCTGACGCATAGCCAGATTACCGATAGTAAGCATGAATGCCACAGGCACCTTCTTGGCCTTCTCCGTTGTCAGGCGCAGCGTCTCAAAGTCAGAGGCCATGCGGCTGATCTGCAGGGCGGGCACGTCGGCATCGCCAGCGTGGGTTGCGACACAGTCACTAGAAGCCAACGGCTCTTTGCCTTCGCTCTTCTCAGTGAAGTTCGGGAACTGGTTGGTACCCAGCAGGAACTCCTTTCTCTTGGCAGCATCGCCATGACGCTTGACATTCGTGGCGTTGATGTCTTCCTGGATAGTACCCTTCTTGACGGCCTCCAGGAAACCACCCTCGTCCTCCACTTTCAGGAACAGTTTCCAAGCCTCCTGAGCCAGTGCATCTGTCAGGTGTTCGATATAATACGAACCTGCTGACGGGTCAACGATACGGTCGAAGTGAGCCTCTTCCTTAATCAGCAGCTGCTGGTTGCGGGCGATACGCTCGCTGAACTCGTTGGGTTTCTCGTAGGGAGCATTGAACGGTGTGACAACCATCGAGTGTACACCACCGAGGGCAGCACTCATGGCCTCCGTCTGCGAACGCAGCAGATTGACGTAGCTGTCAAACACGGTCTGGTTGTACGTCGATGTCGAAGCGTTGATAATCATCTTGCATGCGCAGTCGCACTTGGGCTCATACTGCTTCACTATCTGTGCCCACAGCATGCGGCAGGCGCGGAACTTGGCAATCTCCATGAAGTAGTTCTCCGAAATACCCATGTAGAACTTGATTTTCTTCGCAGCCAAATCGACGTCCACACCAGCATCTACCATCTGCTGCAGATACTCGTTACCCCAAGCCAAGGCGTAACCCATTTCCTGCACGATATACGCACCGGCATTGTTCAGCAGATCGCTGTGTACCATTACGCAACGAAGGTTGGGATAGTCCTTCAGCTTCTCCACCAGCTTCGGCATGTCAGGCAGCAGGAACGTCGAGTCCTTGCCCTTCATCAGCATGCGCTCGATGGGGTCGAAACCGACGCCACCCACAATTTTCTCCTTGTCGAAGCCCATCTTCTCGAAATAGGCCACCAGCAGGTCAGCCAGTTCGAGGGCGTGACGCAGACAGGCACGATAGCTCACCTCCACGATGTCCAAGCGGATGTCCTTCAACAGAGCCTCGATATACTCGGCGCTCACCTCATCGTGTCCCAGTTTGAAACCGATACTGTCCACACCCTTCATCAGGATGTCCAGCGCCTTTTTGTTAGCTGCAACAGGGTCGCCGCCTACAACGATGTTCTGGCGGACATACCATTCGTTAGTGTCTTTCTTGTTGCCGCGAACGAACGGGAATTCGCCGGGCAGTGCATCAGGAGTCTTGAGGTCCTTCAGGTCCTCACGACGGTAGAAGGGCTGTACATTGAAGCCCTCATTCGTTCTCCACACGAGTCGTTTCTGGAAGTCGGCACCTTTCAGGTCCACCTCAATCTTGTCCAACCATTCCTGTTTGGTCGGAGCCTGAAACTCGCTGAAGAGTTTTTCTTTGTTTGCCATAAATAGTGTTTATTATATAAGTTGTTTTAAGATTGCATCGCCACACTTCGCACCTTTAGGTCGAAGAATTTCCTGCAAAGGTACACAATATTTCTGAAATAACGAAGAATAATGAAGAATTTAATAAATATTTTGTTTTTATGAAAAATAGTGGCACATTCTTGCACGTTTTGAGCAAAAAAATAGTAATTTTGCAGCCAATTTCAAAAAAAGTACTTTATGGAATCATTTCACTGGTTAAAAGAACTGTTCATTTCGACGGACTCCGTAGCCCACATTGTGCTGCTCTACGCCGTCGTCATAGCCGTGGGTGTCTATCTGGGTAAAATCAAGATTGCGGGCGTCTCGCTGGGCGTCACATTCGTACTTTTTGCCGGCATCGTCGCAGGACACATCGGATTCACGGCTCCCACACCCATCCTCACTTTCGCACAGGATTTCGGACTCATTCTCTTCGTCTTCATGATCGGTATGCAGGTCGGTCCCGGTTTCTTCGAAAGCTTTGGCACTCAGGGCATTAAGCTCAACGGACTGGCGGCGACAGCCATCCTGCTCAACATCCTCGTCATGTTCGCATGCTACTATATCTTCTTCGACACTGGCAACAAGATGAACCTGCCCATGATGGTCGGAACACTCTATGGTGCCGTCACCAACACCCCCGGTCTTGGTGCGGCCAACGAGGCGCTGGGCACCGTCTTCGGCTCCAACGCCCCGCAGATTGCCTCGGCCTACGCCTGTGCCTATCCCCTTGGTGTGCTCGGCATCATCGGTGCTATTATATTAATAAGGTATATCTGCGGCGTCAAGCTGGAACAGGAAGAGGAGGAATTGCAACAGCTGGAGGGCACGAAGACCAACAAGAAGCCCTACAAGATGCATGTGGAGGTCACCAACCAATATCTGGAGGGCAGAACCATCCTACAGGTTCACGAATTCCTGAACCGAGACTTCGTCTGTTCGCGCATCGAGCATAACGGTGACATCACCATTGCCAACCGCAACACACAACTCCATCTGGGCGACAAGATGCTCATCGTCTGTGCCGAGGCCGACTACGAAGCCATCATCGCCTTCATCGGCCCTGTTGTCGACATCGACCTCGAACAGCAGCAACAGGAAGAACCCATGATTTCCAAGGGCGTGCTTATCACCAATCCAAAAATCAACGGCAAGACGCTGGCCTCGATGCATTTCTCCAGCGTTCACGGTGTCAACGTCACGCGCGTCACCCGTCACGGCATCGACCTCTTCGCCTCTGCCAGCCTGCCCTTGCAGGTGGGCGACAAGATTCGCGTCGTAGGTCCCGAGGAAGCCGTCAACCGCGTCGCTATCCGCATGGGCAACTCTAGCAACAAGCTCAACGCCCCCAATATCGCCACCATCTTCGTCGGCATCTTTCTCGGACTCATCTTTGGCTCATTCCCGCTGATGATTCCCGGCATGCCCGTACCCGTCAAGCTCGGTCTCGCCGGTGGTCCGCTCATCATCGCCATCCTCATTGGGCGCTACGGCTACAAGATACACCTCGTGACCTACACCACCACTTCGGCAAACATGATGCTGCGCGAGATTGGTCTCGTGCTCTTCCTTGCCTCAGTGGGTATCAAGGCCGGTGCAGGGTTCCTTGCCACGGTAGTCGACGGCGACGGACTGCTCTACGTCCTCACGGGCTTCCTCATCACGATTATCCCGATTCTCATCATCGGCCCCATTGCCCGCATACGCTACAAGTTCAACTACTTCACCCTGGCGGGTATGATAGCCGGTACCTACACCGACCCTCCTGCCCTCGCCTACTCTAACAGCATCTGCTCCAAAGAGGCTCCCGCCCTGGGCTATTCCACGGTCTATCCGCTGGCCATGTTCCTGCGCATCTTCACCGCCCAGATCGTCGTCCTCTTCTTCTGCGGATAAAACTTTCTGGCAAACACCCAGAAAAAAAATCGAGCTCATCGTTTGGTGAGCTCGGTTTTTTGTTTTCTACTTACGGTGCTGGTCGAGCTTGTGGAGGAAGTAGTTGAAAGCTTCGAGACCTACGAGCACCATCAAGGTAGCGGCAGTGGCCAAGACGTACATGCCACCGCCACAGGCAAGACCGATGGCCGCCACGACCCAGAGTCCGGCGGCTGTGGTGAGACCGCTGACCATGTTTTCTTGTTTGCGGAAGATGATGGTTCCGGCGCCGATGAAACCGATACCACTGACGACTTGTGCAGCGACGCGCGAGACATCCCAGCGCGACGTCATGCCGTCCATCTGGACATCGCCGAAGCCATAGGCCGAGACAATCATAAACAATGCCGAGCCCAATGCGACGAGGAAATGGGTGCGGAAACCAGCCTCCTTAGCACGGTATTCGCGTTCGAGCCCGATAAGTCCTCCGAGCAGGGCGGCAATGAAAATTCGTAGAATTAATTCGTACTCCATAGTTAAATGTTGTTTATTTTGGCTGCAAATGTACGAAAAAAAACGTATCTTTGCAAGAGTTATAACCAAAAACAGTGAAATTATGACGAATTTACTTCTATTCGGCTTAGGCTTGCAAGAGATTGTAGTCATCGCCTTGATTGTGTTGCTGCTGTTCGGAGGCAAGAAGATTCCCGAGCTCATGAAGGGTCTGGGCAAGGGTGTAAAGAGCTTCAAGGACGGCATGAAGGAAATAGACACGGACGACAAAGAGGACAAGGAAAAGAGTGAATAGCGGTGAGCCGATGACGTTCTGGGACCATCTGGACGTGTTGCGCTCGTCGCTCATCAAGATGGGTGTGGCGGTGGTGGTATTCGCCGTCGCGGCTTTTCTGATGAAGGAAACGTTGTTCAGCGTGGTGTTGGCTCCGCGAAGTAGCGACTTCGTGACGTATCGCCTACTGGGTGTCGACGCGTTCTCGCTGCACCTGATGAACACTGGCCTGACGGAGCAGTTTATGATTCACATGCGGACGGCGTTGTATGCGGGTCTGCTGTTGGCTTCACCTTATATATTATATGAGTTGTTCCGCTTTGTGTCGCCAGGGCTCTACCAAAACGAACGTCGCTATGCGGTATGGATCGTGGGGGCGGCCTACGTGATGTTCCTCGTGGGCACATTGGTAAACTACTTCATGGTATTCCCGCTGACGGTGCGTTTTCTGGGCACCTATCAGGTGTCGCCCGATGTGGCCAACATGCTGACGCTGCAGTCGTACGTCGATACGCTGCTGGGCATGAGCCTGGTGATGGGCGTGGTGTTCGAACTGCCTGTGGTCTGCGCCATGTTAGGACGCATGGGACTGATTAACGCCCAGTTGATGACCGGTTATCGTCGTCACGCCATCGTCGCCATCCTCGTCGTAGCAGCTATCATCACGCCAACGACCGATGTGTTTACACTCTTCGTCGTGTCGCTGCCCATCTACCTGCTTTACGAAGTGAGTATCCAAATAGTAAAAATCACTAAACACTAAACAAATACAGACTTTATGCTAAGAACGATTCGAATTACGCTAGCCACCGTGATGTTTATCGGCATTACGTGGCTGTTTGTGGACTTCACAGGAACGGCGCTCCACTGGTTTTCGTGGATGCCGAAGCTGCAGGCAATGGAGGCTATACTGGCCTTGAACTTTGCCGTCGTGGCTTTCCTGTTGGTATTGACGCTCGTCTGCGGACGCATCTATTGCTCCATCATCTGTCCGCTGGGCATCATGCAGGACATCTTCGGATGGCTGGGCAAGAAGCAGAAGAAGAGCCGCTACACGTATTCCAAGGAACTGCGGTGGTTGCGCTATCCGGTGCTCGTGGTGTTCGTCGTCCTGCTGCTGGCAGGCATCGGCACACTATTCCAACTGCTGGCCCCCTACTCTACCTTCGGACTCATTGCCACCAACGTGCTACAACCCATATGGATAGCAGGCAACAACGTGCTGGCAAGTATAGCCGAATACTACGACAGCTATGCTTTCTATCACAAAGACGTCTGGTTGCGCGCCCTGCCGTCGCTTATCATCAGCATCGTGGCGGTGATCATTCTGGCGGTGCTCGCCTGGCGCAATGGCCGTACGTACTGCAACACCATTTGTCCCGTGGGAACCTTCCTGAGTTTCTTCTCGCGTTTCTCATGGCTGAAGATTCATTTCGACACCGAGAAATGCCGCAATTGTTCGCTGTGCTCGAAGAACTGCAAGTCGGCATGTATCGACTACAAGACGCACACGGTCGATTATAGCCGTTGCGTGGTGTGCGGCAACTGCATCGAGAGTTGTAAGTTCGGAGCGCTGAGTTATTCTAGAAAGTCTAGAGATTCTAGAGACACTAGAGATTCTAGTCCTGAGAGCGATGGGCGGCGGGCGTTTATGATATCTTCAGGTTTGCTGGCAACGGCAGCCTTGGCCCAGCAGAAAGATAAGATTATGGACGGCGGTCTGGCAGAGATTGAGGACAAGGTAGCCCCTGAGCGTCAGACACCGCTTACGCCTCCAGGGTCGCAATCGATGAAGAACTTTGCCCAACATTGCACAGGCTGTCAGCTGTGCATCTCGAATTGCCCCAACGACGTGCTGCGGCCTTCCGACGACCTGCTGCACCTGATGATGCCAGCGATGTCGTACGAGCGCGGCTATTGCCGTCCGGAGTGTAACACGTGTTCGGAGGTTTGCCCCGCTGGTGCCATCAAGCCTTTGGCACATGAACTGAAAGCATCCACGCAGATTGGTCACGCCGTGTTCATCAAAAAGAACTGTGTGGCTATCAACGATGGTGTGGAGTGCGGCAACTGTGCGCGCCACTGTCCTGCGGGTGCCATCGATATGGTTCCCAGCAACCCCGACGACGAAGAGTCGCCCTATATCCCCGCCGTCAACGAGAGCCGTTGCATCGGCTGCGGAGCCTGCGAGTATCTGTGTCCCGCCCGTCCCTTCAGCGCCATCTACGTCGAAGGGCACGAAATGCATAAGGAGATTTAAACAAAAAACGAAAGACGACAATGAAAAAAGATATATCAAGACGCAGTTTTCTAAGGCTGTTAGGTGGTGGTGCCGTGGGCGCTGCTGCCGTGATGGCGGGCTGCAAATCGAAGACGGAGAGCGAAGCCGTTGAGGAATATAAGAAACAGGTGGAGCCCCCCGTGGGCAAGATGACCTATCGTAAAAATCCCTTCAATGACGACAAGGTGTCGCTGTTGGGCTATGGCATGATGCGCCTGCCGTCGAAGACGGAGAATCAGGACGACTATGATCAGGACATGATCAACCGTCAGATAGATTATGCCATCGAGCACGGCGTCAACTACTTCGACACCAGCCCCGTCTATTGTCAGGGTAAGTCGGAAACCTGCACAGGCATCGCGCTGAGTCGCCACAAACGTTCCGAATATTACATCGCCACCAAGCTGTCGAACTTCAACCCCGCCCTGCAGACTCACGAGGCCAGTGTACAGATGTACCAGAACTCGCTGAAGGAATTGCAGGTGGACTACATCGATTACTACCTGTTACATGCAGTCGGTGGCGGCATGAATGAGTTTAACAGCCGCTATGTAGATAATGGCATGATGGACTTCCTGCTGAAAGAACGTGAGGCAGGACGCATCCGCAACCTCGGATTCTCGTTCCACGGCCATCAGAGCGTGTTCGACGAAATTCTGGCCATGCACGACAAGTATCACTGGGACTTCGTGCAAATTGAGCTGAACTACCTGGACTGGGACTTCGCCAATGAAATCAGCAACAATAATGTCGATGCCAGCTATCTGTATGCAGAACTCGAGAAGATGGGCATCCCTGCCGTCGTCATGGAACCGCTGCTGGGTGGCCGACTGGCGAACTTGCCACAATATCTTGCCAAAGAACTGAAGCAACGTGACCCAGAGCGCAGCGTCGCCTCGTGGGCCTTCCGATATGCGGGAACTCCCAAGGGTGTGCTCACCGTACTCAGTGGTATGACGTATATGGAACATTTGAAGGACAACCTGCTCAGCTATTGTCCGCTGGTTCCCCTGACGCAGGCCGAACAGCAATTCCTAGACGAACAAGTTGCTCAGCGTATCGTCGGGCTGGAAAACATCCCCTGCAACGACTGTAAGTACTGTATGCCCTGTCCTTACGGCATCGACATCCCCGCCATCTTCGTACATTATAATAAATGTAAGAACGACGGCACGCTGCCTCGCTTGCAGATGGACGACGAGTATTACAAGCTGCGTCGCAACTACCTCATCGGTCTCGACCGCGCCGTACCCCGTATGCGTCAGGCAGACCATTGTATAGGCTGTGGGCAATGCGAACCGCACTGCCCACAGAGTATCAAGATTCCTCGCGAACTACAGAAAATCAGTCAGTTTGTAGAGGATCTCAAGCAAAACAAATTTGCTGACGAAAAGGAACAAGGCGAGAAGGCTTAGAAGCCTCCACCGCCACCAAAACCGCCGCCTCCTCCGAAGCCGCCGCCGAAGCCACCACCGCCGAAGTCAGGGAACGAGGGGGCGGGTTCTTTACCAATTTTAAAGAGCAGCTTCACGAGGGCTCGACGACGTTGCGACCACGTGGGATAGTCGTCGGCACGAATCACACGCGGTTTCATGTTAGGCATCTGCATGCCACCCTGTTGCATGAAATCCATCGAACTGGTAGTAATGACGCAGGTCTTGGTCTTGCCGTCAGCCATCATCTTGTCGGCAATGGCATCGGCACCACCCTCCTTAAACCAGCTCTCCATCGTATCGTTTTCGCCTGGCACAAGCTGGATGAAAACAGGCATCGCGAACTGACCAGTATTATTCATGGACGACATATACCACGCCTCCTGACGTTCTACGTCGTAGCCTGTACGTCCGTGAGGAATATCACCCATCGAAGCAAAGCTGAACGGTCCGAAGGGACTATCGGCAATACTATATTTGAAGCCTTGGCCTGACGAGAGATACATGTTGTTGGGGTCAGCCACACGGGTACCATCCACAATGAAACAGTACTTAAAGGTCTCGGTGGCGAAATCGTTCATCTGTACGCTCCAAACGCCGGCAGTATCTTTCTCCATGGGCAGCACCTCAGGCAGGATCTCACATTCCAATTCCACTTTCTGGGCATCGGGAGCCTTGAAGCGGAATGTGATGCTTTCCTCAGCGTATTCAGGCGAGATGATGGGTTTGGGGAACAAACGAGCCATCACGCCAGGAGTAAACTGCTGTTCCTTACCCGTTGCAGCAGGAGCAGGCTTTCCATCCTTCATAGCAGACTCAGCAGCCTTCTTGTTGAAAAGCAGGGGCAGGGTCTTTGCGAGGAAATATTTGGCATTCATCCATGTGTGTCCGAACTTGTCGCTGGTAAACTCCTTGACGCTATGGATGCCCTTCTTGTCGAGGAATTCCATGTAGTCGCGGGCATTGCCATAGAGGAAGTCGTCAGTACCGACACCCAACCAGAACAAGCGGATTTTCTTGTTTGTATCGTCGGCATTGTCGTAGACATTAGGGATGTCCGTCGATGTAAACGAGCTGTAGGAGCAGAGGTAGGCAAACTTGTCGAGATTTGTCAAGCCATTGTACAGCGCCTGATTGCCACCACGCGAGAAGCCTCCGATGGCACGATGGTCGGCATTGTTCACCGTACGATAGTTCTGCTCGATATATGGCATGAGGTCGTTGATGAGGTCCTTGCTGAACACGTCACCGCCAAAGCGTGTCTGGGGCTGACCGCTTGCGGCTTGCGCTTTTCCAGCCAGCAACTTCGACGGGTTGCCATAAGGCAGCACGACAATCATCTCCTTGGCCTTCTTGTCAGCCAGCAGGTTGTCGAGAATATAATTCACACGGCCAACCTTATAATATACCTCCTCGGTATCCGTCGTGCCGCTGATAAGATAGAATACGGGATACTTCTTCTGGAAGTCCTGCATATACGTCGGTGGCAGATAGACCACAGCCTGATTGGTGGCACCCAGACTCTTGGAGTAATAGTGGATATACTCCAAACGTCCGTGAGGCACATCCTTGATATCGTGAGGCAATGTGCCGTTGCCAGGAATCTCCAGAAGGCTGTTCTTAAAGCCTTCGTTGGGAAAGTACTGGTCGTTCTCAGGGTCCATCACGCTCACTCCATCGACGATGAAGCAATAGGGATACATGTCAGGGGCGGCAGGTCCCAGCGTCGCAGTCCACATGCCCGTCTCAGCGTCGCGGGTCATGGGGTTACGGCCTGCAAACTGCACATCAACCTGCACATTCTTAGCCTGATCGTTCTTGTAGAAGAATGTCACTGTTCCATCCTGATTGCAACGGATGGATTTCGGAGTCTGCTGCTGAGCCCAGCAACAAACGCTCGTCAACACAGCAAGAGCTGTCAATAATAAGTTACGTTTCATGATGCGTTAATGTTTATGTTATTAGTTAAAAATGAACGAATAGAGCAGGCAACGACATAGGCGGTAGTCCATGCTGCCTGGAAATTAAAGCCTCCCGTGACGCCGTCGATGTCGAGCACCTCGCCAGCAAAATACAGGTGAGGGACATGACGGCTCTCGAGAGTAGTAGGATTCACAGCCTTCAGCGAAACGCCCCCACAAGTGACAAACTCGTCCTTGAAGGCAGCACGTCCGACAATATGGTAATGATCGTTCGTCAGGACATTGACCAAGCGGTTGACGTCTTTCTTGTTCAGTTCCTGACAACGAATAGTTGCACGTGTGGTCAGCGCCTTATCCACCAGGTAGTTCCAAAGGCGTTGCTGCAGACCGAAAGGATTGTACGTTGCCAACAGTTTCTGGGGCTGTCGGACAGCCAGTTCGTAGAGAGCAGCCTGTGTGTCCTCTTCGTTCTTCTGTATCCAATTGATGCTCAGCGGAGCCTGGTAGTTGTTGTCTGCCAGATAGCGAGCGGCATAACTGGAGAGACGCAGAATGGCTGGTCCGCTCAAGCCCCAATGGGTAATGAGCAACGGACCGTCAGCACGCAGTTTTGTTCCAGGGATGTGGGTTGTGACATCGTTCACCACCAAGCCTTGCATGTCGTGCAGGCGAGCGTCGTCAATGGAAAATGTAAACAACGACGGCACAGGTTGTTCTATCTCATGACCCAAATCCGCCAGCCACTTCAGCCCTTCATCTTTAGGCGAACCACCAGTCGTAACTACCACGGAATCAAAATTATACACAGCGTCTAGTGACTGAATTTTCTCGCCCGTATGTATATCAATATGGTGGCGACGGGCAAGGGACAGGAAGCAATCGATGACGGCATGAGAATCCTGCGTCTTCGGAAAAACGCATTCATCGTCCTGCGTCACCAGCGCTACACCATGACGCTCGAACCATTGGTAAGCATCCTTGTAATCAAACACATTGAAAAGCCGTTTCATCAATCGATGGCCACGGGGATAGACCTGCGAAAGGTCGCTGACACGTGCAAACGAGTTGGTGCAGTTGCAACGTCCGCCACCACTGACCTCCACCTTTGCCAGCACGCGACTGCTACGCTCGAAGATGGTTATTTCCATCTCGGGCATCATCTCCTTCAGGTTGACAGCCAAGAAGAATCCTGCCGCACCACCGCCTATAATTGCAGTCCGCATAGCCATTGATAGTGTCAATTTCTTGGCAAAGTTACAAAATTTTTCCTTTTCTGCATCAAAATTCATATTTTATTTGTACTTTTGCCGTCTCAAAAGACAAAAAAAGATGAAAAAGTTGAATTCTAAGCTCCATTTATATGTCGCAGCAGCCGGTCTGGTCATCATCTTGGGACTGGTGGGCTATTACCTACTGGCACCTGTATCGAAAGCGGAAGAGGTGGTGTATATCTACATTGACGACGACGACACACAAGATTCTGTGCTTGTCAAACTGCAATCCATGAATCCGTCTGCAGGAATGGACGGACTTTCGGCAATGCTTCGCCACAGCGATTATGGTGAGCACATCCGCACAGGCAAATACGCTATCGAACCAGGCGACAGGGCGTTCACCGTGTTCCGTCGGCTGAAGAACGGACAGCAGACGTCGTTCAATCTTGTCATTCCTGAGGCTCGTACGATGGAGCGCCTTGCGGCCATTCTTGGACAAAAGCTGATGATTGACTCGGCGACTATTGCCGACGCCCTGCTTAGCGAGGAGACATGCCAACACTACGGTTACGACACGACAACCATTGCGGCGATGTTTGTGCCCAACACCTACGACGTCTATTGGAACATGAGTGTCGACAGGCTCTTGGAGCGCATGCAGAAGGAGAACGAACATTTCTGGCAGGGCGAGCGCGAGGCCAAGGCTGCCCAGATGCAACTGACACCGATTGAGGTTTGCACGCTGGCCAGCATCATTGACGAAGAAACGTCAAACAATGCGGAGAAGCCCATGATTGCAGGCATGTACCTGAATCGTCTGAAAGCCAACATGCCCCTGCAGGCCGACCCCACCATCAAGTTTGCGCTGAAACAATTTAAACTGAAGCGTATCTGGCAGAGTTTGCTCCATATTGATTCGCCTTATAACACCTATATGAACGAAGGTCTGCCCCCTGGTCCTATTAAGATTGCCAGCATCAAAGGCATCGATGCCGTACTGAATGCTGCAGAACACGATTACCTGTATATGTGTGCCAAAGAGGATTTCTCGGGCACCCATAATTTCGCCACGACCTATCAGGAACACCTGCAGAATGCAGCCCGCTATACCCAAGCCCTGAACGAAAGGGGTATCAAATAACATAACAAATGATTTTTAAAAGACAGTTCAACCAGCGCAAGGCACTCCGATTTCGTCAGTTTACAAGGAAAGGATATGCCCTGTTTGCCTGTTTGGGACGTGTCGTCACCATCGGCGTACTGAGCGTAGCAACCCTGCGTTCTGCCGCCGTTACCACCACCGATACACTCAGTGTGGTTGGCACTACTGTGGTTGGCGATTCTGTCGCCAACAGTCCCGACAAGGAGGCAACCCTCGACGACGTGGAAATCACAGGCTCACGCGCTCCGCTTGCACTTGGGCAAGCGGCGAGAATGGTCACTGTACTGAGTCGCGAAGAAATTCAGGCGGCGCCAGTACAAAGTATTAACGATTTACTGAAGATGGTTGCTGGCGTCGATGTACGCCAACGCGGTCCCATCGGTGCCCAGACGGATATCGGCATCCGTGGCAGCACGCAGGAACAGATTACCATTCTATTGAACGGTATCAACATCTGCGACCCTCAGACCGCCCATAACGCCTTCGACCTGCCCTGCGACCTCTCAGACATCATCCGCATCGAAGTGTTGGAAGGTCCTGCCTCCCGTGTCTACGGCACCTCATCGCTTGTGGGCGCCATCAACATCGTGACGAATGACGGAAAGAGCAAGAACTCAGAGGTAAGAGTAGAGGGAGGCTCGTTCGGTTATCTTTCATCGGCAGGACGCTTGGCAGTTTCCAATCATGCGCTTTCAGCCAACTTTTCGCGTAGCGATGGCTATCAGCGTTCGAAAGCAGGTGCGCTAAACAGCGACTACAGCGGTGTGAAAGCCTTTTATCAAGGCGCCTACGCCAAAGAGCAGATACATCTGAACTGGCACGCAGGCGTAAGCACAAAAGGCTGGGGCTCGAACACCTTCTATAGTGCCAAGTATGACGAACAATACGAACACACCACCAAACTCTTTACTGCTCTAAAGACCAATGTTCAATGTTCCATGTTCAATGTTCAATGTGCTACATACTGGAATCGTTCGTACGACCGCTTTGAACTGATTCGCGGCGACGAGTCGAAGGTGCCGTTCAACCATCATCGGACGGATGTCTTCGGCATCAATCTGAACAGCTATTTCGACTGGCAATGGGGACGAACGGCCTTGGGGGCGGAATTTCGCAACGAAGACATCGTCAGCGGCAATCTGGGCGAACCGCTAAGCAATCCGCATGGCGAATATAAAAACGGGCTCAACCGCTCGAACCTGTCCTTCCACGCAGAACATAACATCCTGCTCAAACGATTCACGCTCTCGGCAGGTTTTATCGCGGTGAAGAATACGTGGAACGAAATGCCCTTCACTCTTTATCCTGGCATCGACGCCAGTCTGCGTCTGGGCGACCATTGGAAGCTGTATGCCTCGTATAATGCTTCGTTGCGCATGCCCTCGTTTACGGAACTGTACTATAGCGTGGGGGGGCATAAAGCCGACAAATACCTGAAGGCGGAGGAGATGCAAGCTGTGGAAGGCGGCGTGAAATACAGTTCTCGCTGGCTAACTGTCCAGACCAACATCTTCCATCACCATGCGCGCAATATGATTGACTGGGTAATGGATACGCGAGACACCGACCCCGTCTGGCAAAGTGTCAACCACACCAAGATCAATACCCTTGGCGAGGAGATTTCCCTCAATGGGCTATTGGCTTTTGGCAGTTGGCACTTGGCTTACTGTCATCTGCACCAAAGCAAGGACGAACAGCCATTCCTACAGTCGCAATATTCGCTGGAATATCTGCGCCATAAGGTGACGACCCAGTTGACTATTTCCCTCGGTAGTATTCTCTCACCTCTCACCACTCACCTCTCACCACTCACCTTAACGATAGGCTATCGCTGGCAGGACCGCATGGGGTCATACACGACGGTCGACGGTGAGGTGCGCGCCTATCACCCCTACTCCGTCGTTGATGCCCGTCTGGCATGGAACAACGACCCCTATTCCATCTACGTGGAAGGCAACAATCTGACCGCTCACCACTATGTGGATTATGGCAACGTCGTACAGCCTGGATGCTGGGTAACGGCAGGAATAAAACTGACGTTAGGGGCATTTTCAACTGGTGGAATAAACAAATGACGGGAATTATTTGGCTTTTTGCGAAGGTTTTATTACCTTTGCAGCCAAAATTACACATTATTTATTTATGGAAGAGAAAATTTTAACCGACGGCGAGGAAAAGAAAAGCCTCAGCTTTGTAGAACAGTTTGTAAAGGAAGACCTGGAAGCAGGCAAGAACGGTGGACGTATTCAGACGCGTTTTCCACCAGAGCCCAACGGCTATATACACATCGGACACGCTAAGGCCATCTGCATGGACTTTGGTGTGGCTGAAGAGTTCGGAGGCATCTGCAACCTGCGTTTCGACGATACCAACCCCACGAAGGAGAATACGGAATATGTGGAGAACATTATGAGCGACATCAAGTGGCTCGGTTTCCACTGGGAGAACGTCTATTACGCCTCCGACTATTTCGAGAAGCTCTGGGATTTTGCCGTATGGCTCATCAAGAAGGGCTTGGCTTATGTCGATGAGCAGACCTCTGAGCAGATTGCCGAGCAAAAGGGTACGCCCACACAGCCTGGACGCCCCAGTCCTTTCCGCGACCGTCCTATTGAAGAGAACCTGCGTCTCTTCGAGCAGATGAACACCGCTGAAGCCGTTGAGGGCAGCATGGTGCTTCGTGCGAAGCTGGATATGGCTAACCCCAATATGCACTTCCGCGATCCCATCATCTATCGCATCATCCAGATTCCTCACCACCGCACAGGCACGAAATGGCATGCTTATCCCATGTACGACTTCGCCCACGGACAGAGCGACTATTTTGAGGGTGTCACCCACTCCATCTGTACGCTGGAGTTCGTGCCTCACCGTCCGCTCTACGACAAGTTCGTGGACTTGTTGCGCGAGTATATCAAGGAACAGACGGATACCACAGGGTTCAATCCCGATATCCTGAACAAATACGACGGCACGCGTCAGATTGAGTTCAACCGTCTGAACCTCACCTACACCGTCATGTCGAAGCGCAAGCTGAAGGCACTCGTGGACGAGAATCTGGTGAATGGTTGGGATGACCCCCGTATGCCGACTGTTTGCGGCATGCGTCGTCGCGGCTATTCGTCACAGAGCGTCCGTAACTTCATCGACTCGATTGGTTATACCAAGTTCGACGCCCTCAACGATTACGCCCTTTTGGAGGCCAGCGTTCGTGACGACCTGAACAAAAAAGCCACGCGCGTCTCGGCAGTCCTCGACCCCGTGAAACTCGTGCTCACCAACTATCCTGAGGGCAAGACCGAGGAGATGGAAGCCGTGAATAATCCTGAGAACGAGGCTGATGGCACCCACAAGATTACCTTCAGCCGCGAACTGTGGATTGAGCGCGACGACTTCATGGAGGTGGCTGAAAAGAAGTTCCAGCGTCTGGCTCCTGGCAAGGAGGTGCGTCTGAAGAATGCCTATATCATCAAGTGCGACGAGGAACACCCCTGCGACAAGGATGCCAATGGCAACGTAACCACCATTTATGCGACCTACGATCCTGAGACACGTAGCGGACAGCCTGGTGCCGACCGCAAGATCAAGGGTAAGACGCTCCATTGGGTGAACTGTCAGGATGCCGTACAGGCCGAGGTGCGCCTCTACGACCGCCTGTTTGCCATCGAGAATCCTAGTGCCGACGAGCGCGACTTCCGCGAACTGCTGAATCCCGATTCATTGAAAGTGCTCAACAATTCGGTTGTTGAGCCTTACCTCAAGGAAAAGAAGCCCGGCGATTTCCTCCAGTTCCAGCGTATCGGCTACTTCACGCTCGATCTCGACTCTACTCCCGATCATCTGGTCTTCAACAAGACCGTCGGCCTGAAGGATACCTGGAAACGATAATTAGCAGTTGGCAGTTAGCTGTTAGCAGTTAGCAAAGCCAAAAGCTAATAGCCAAAAGCTAATAGCTAATGAAGATCGACGAAGAGTATTTTAACAGCGAGGAATTCCAGGAGATACTGGAAAACTACGAAGCATCCATAAATGTGGGCAGCAACCCGTTTATGGATGCTGACGACTTGGTGGACCTCGCTGACTACTACTCTTGGCAGGGCGACGACGACAAAGCCGAGCAAGCCATCGACTACGCCCTCGAGCTCTATCCTGGCTCCACATTGCCCAACGTCTTCAAAGCCCGCAAGGCTTTGGCTGAGGAGGACTACGCCGAAGCGGAATTCTATGCCGACGAGATTGAGAATCGCGACGACCCCGACTACCACTATCTGCTGGCGGAAATCATGATTGCCGAGGGCGACGTCGAGAAAGCCGATGAATACTTGCGCGAATATGGCAAGCATGTCGAACCCGACGAATACGAGGATTACGTGCGCGACTGTGCCAATCTCTACATCGATTATGGCGAGAGCGAGAAATCCTACGAATGGATGATGCGCTCGCGAGGTGACGAAAGCGACGACTTCAAGGAACTCATGGCGCGTACACTCTTCGGACTGGGCAAGTACAAAGACTCCGAGCGCATCTTCAACGAACTCATCGACCATCACCCCTACTCCAAGCAATACTGGAATGCGCTGGCCTCCGCACAGCTGATGAACGAGGATTACTCCAATGCCATCACCAGTTCGGAATTTGCCATTGCCATCGACCCTGAAGACTCCGATGCGCTCAGTCAGAAAGCCAGCGGACTGCTCCGTTTGGGCAATTACGAGGAAGCGCTGAAATATTATCGGAAATACTGCGAGTTGGAGCCCGACGACGAATTCGGCTTCTTGCATCAGGGTGTCTGTCTGGTCAATCTCGGACGTAACGACGAGGCGCTGACCACCCTGCGCACGGCCCTGGCCCTTGCCCCTGACGACTCTCCATTCCTCGTCCAGATCTATCAGGAGTTGGCCTTCTGCTATGGTGCGCTTCATCAGGTCGCTCAGGCTATGCAGATGCTCGACAAGACGGAGACGTTGAGTTGCGACCATGTCGACATGCTCGTGGTGCGTGGTCATATCCTCCTCCAGAACCAACAGGTCCACAAAGCCGAGGAGGCCTTTAAAATGGCCATCATGAAGTCCGACCACGCTCCCAGCGTCCTATTGCGCATCATCGTTTCCCTCTACGACAACCGCTACATCCAGGCCTGCTACGAGATGCTGCTCCGCTTCTTCGAGATGGTTCACGAATACTATCCCGACTACCATAGCGGCAATGCCTATATGGCTCTGTGCTGCTACGACCTGGGGCGCGTCGACGAATTCATGAAATACCTGCGTCTGGCTGTTGCCAACGACCCTCAAGAGGCGCAAGGCGTCCTTGCTTGCCTCTTTCCCGAAGGCACCCCCGTCAGCGACTACATCCCCTATATGGAGCAGCGTCTCCAAAACATTTCGTAAAAACGAAACAACGATATAACGGAATCACGATATAACGTAATAACGAAAAAAAATGAATTTCATAACATCATTGCTTAGCAATCTCAATTACGGCACCATCCTGTTCTTGATGCTCCTCGAGAGTACCGTAGTGCCCGTGCCCTCCGAATTCGTCGTCACCCCTGCGGCTTATCATGCCGCCAGTGGACAACTCGACGTGTGGCTCGTCATCCTCTTTGCCACCATCGGAGCCGACCTCGGGGCCTCCATCAACTATTTCGTGGCGCTCTACGTCGGCCGTCCCGTCATCTATAAGTTCGCCAACAGCAAGTGGGGCAAGATGTGTCTGCTCAATCAGGAGAAGGTCGAGAAGTCGGAACGTTACTTCGACGAACACGGCATCGTCGCCACACTCACAGGCCGTCTCATTCCCGGCATCCGCCACCTCATCAGCATTCCTGCCGGACTGGCTCGCATGCACTACGGCAAATTCCTGCTCTATACCACCATCGGTGCCGGTTGCTGGCACGCCATCCTTGCAGGACTGGGCTGGTATCTCCACACCATCGTACCTGAGGACCAGCTCAACGACAAAATCAGCGAGTATGCCGAGTACATCAAACTCATCATCCTCGCACTTGTCATTGCTGCCGTTGTCTATTTCGTTGTAAAATCCTATCTCAAGAAAAAAAATAACAAGCAGGATTAAACCTTTTGCAACGAGCTACGTCAAAGGACCGTTACAACTATTTATTCACATCATAATCAAAAACAAAAGAACAATGAAAAAATTAATGATGATGGTGGCTATGCTGGCAGTTTCGTTCGCCATGCAGGCACAAACCAAGTTCCACGACGTTGAGCTCAACGAGGCCAAGGGTGCCGTGAAGTGTATTAAGACTAACCAGATGGGACGTGACATCGTAATCAATTTCTCTGAGGACGGCAAGATGTCGCAGGAGGGTATGAGCGATGCCAAGTACGATGCTAACGGTTATCTGCTATCTATCAAAGCGGAGATGATGGGCAATACCAGTGAGGTTACCTACAAGTGGGAGAACGGTCGTGTTGTTGGCCAGAAGATGAACATGATGGGCAATGCCATAGAGGTGAAGCGTACATACAACGATGACGGCACCGTGAAAGCCAACATCATGGACATGGGCGGAAATACGATGGAAATGCCTTGGAAGGACTACAAGTTCGACGATCATGGAAACTGGATTAGCCGCTCGGGCGAGATGATGGGCCGCACCATGGAGCAGACCCGCACTATTGAGTACTACAAGTAAAAAGCAAACAAACAGTATAACAAAAGGGAGCACTTCATCTGATGTGCCCCTTTTTTTTACTTACATATAAACATCGCTCCGATTGTCCCAGGGTTTGTACAAGGACAGCAGGACTTTCGGAGTATCTACTTTTTTACAAAGGTCGGTGACTTCGGTGCTGAAAGTAAAATCAAGCCCTCTAGAATATCTTGATTCGGTAGATGAGGCTCAGTTCGACGCGGTTGGTGGAGATGTTAGGGAGGCCGATGGCGTCGTTGTAGGTGGTGGTCTTGCCGACGTAAGCCAACGAGAGGCGGGCATCCTGCGTGAGGTCGGGAATCCACTGTAGGGCAGCCTGATAACCATAGTTGTGGCGGTAGTCGTCCAGGACGGGATCGTCGGGCACAGAGGCTTTCTCGGCAAAGGCCTTCACGAAACAGAGCCAATGGGGCGTGATATGATACTGCAGACGACCCACGAAGGCCTGATAGCGCACGTCGCGGAGGGTGGTAGGTTCGGTGGTCAGCCCAGCGGCGGCCGCATCGGCACTCGCGATGCCATGACGGTCGATGTCCTCCCAGGCGTGATAGTAGTCCAAGTAGCCCTTCCACCTGCCGATGGTCAGTCGCGAGCCCAACATCAGGAACCTGTTGGACGCACCTTTCGCCTCGTGGAAATAGCCGTACGACCAGTGGTTTTCCAGCTTGTCCCACAGACGGCTACCAATCCAGTTCAGCGTGACGCCAAGCGGTCGGCGAGCCTTTTCGAGATTGGCTCCAGGGTAAGCCTTTTCAAGCGAATTGTTGTTGCAGTTGCTGACATCGAGCTGTATGAGCTGTCGCTTGCCAATGTCGTAGCTCACCTCCGCACCGATCTGCAGGGTATTCATGTGGGAGCAGAAGTCCGAATAGTCGAGCACCTGAATGGCATTCTCGTCATATTCGAATCCGCCCATCGAGAGGGCAAACTTACCGCCAGTCACCCTCAGCCGGTCGGTAATCTGATAGTTCACCATCATGATGTTCAGGCTGTTGGAAAAACCGTCGTCCTGCCGCTCCCAAGTCTTGTTCAACTGGTAACGGAATCGATAGCTCCAATGCTTGTCGAGGAATCCTCTGGCCTCGAACCTCATGTAGCGCCCATGGAAGCCGCTCTGCTCTGCCTTTTCGAACGGCTCTTCGTAGGACACGGTCGTATTCAGGAAGATGTTGAAGGCCTCGTTCTTTCGCTCCACGATGTTCAGCCTCTCGAGGATGGAGGCTACACCATCGTCGCTTCCGCCCATACCGATGTTGCCACCCTGCGCCCAACCGTCGAGAACCGCCACGAGCAACACCAAGAATAATAGCTTCCTCTTCATCGTACTACGAATAACTGATGCTTTCGATGCGGAGCTTCAGGATGCCGGCAGGGACCTGTACTTCGACGACATCGCCAACTTTCTTGTGCAGCAATGCCTGACCAATGGGCGACTTGATGGAAATCTTACCCTCACGGAGATTAGCTTCGTGGGGATTTACGATGGTATAAGACATCTGCGCGTTATTTCCCATATTGGTCATAGCGACCTTGGCGAGCAGGCCGATGGTATCGGTATCCTGACGAGGAGTGTCCAGTACGCGGGCATGCTCCAGCACACGCTGTCGGAAGCGTATCTCACTCAGGAGCCGGCCTTGTTCGCGCTTGGCGGCATGATATTCGAAGTTCTCGCTCAGGTCACCTTGTGCACGCGCCTCGGCAATGGCCTCGCGCACACGCGGCAATTCCACGTTTTCCAACTGTTTCAGTTCGGCCACGAGCTTGTCGTAGCCTTCTTGTGACATATATTCCATATCCTTGTATTTTCGTTTCTGAGCTGCAAAGTTACTCATTTTTTATAGAATACCAAGAAAAGGGGGCTGTTTTTTTAATTTTGACCTACGTCAAGAAGAAGGCCCGTTCACGCAAATTTTACGTAAAACGTTTTGTGTTCGCACACATTTTACGTAACTTTGCACCGTCTTACAAGAGGTACTAGACAAAAAGATTCGTTTTTAGGTTAACATTTTAATTGGTTTTTAGGATATGATTATTTTGAATTACGTTGTGGTTTCGCTGGCTAAGAAAAGCTTCCCGCTGGCAAAGAAAGGCTTCCACATGATTAAGCACTAATTTAGAGAAAGCAAGAAAAAGAAAAATGGGGACGGTGTGAACCGCCCCCATTATTTATGTCACATGACCCCAGTTATTTTACCTTGTTCATCCTGTCGACCTGCTCACGGACAACGGCGAGTGTGCTGCTGTCGTTGGCAAAGACGGAATTGAGGCCCTGAGCCTCCTGGGCAGGATCGCCCGTGTAGTCGTCGCCCACCTGCCATTGTTCGTGGATAGGCTTGGCAAAACCGCCCCAGCCCCAGAAATTACATCCGGCAAACTTTCCGCCCTGCTCGGCATTATCCGCTACAAGAGAGAATACGTAACGGTAGTATCCGTCGCGACCAGTCGTGGGACTGCCCTGCGCAAACGAGAAGCCGTCGCGCGGATAGCCGAACTCCTCCATCACGAGGGGTTTGCCGATACGGTCGCAGATGGCCAAGTGTTTGTTGATATACTCCTTCGTATTCTCGCAGGCACGCGGCAGATGTTCGATGAGCGAGTCAGGCTTTGCCCAGCCCCAGTTGTAAGGCCACAGGTGGACGTTGCAATAATCGACATTCTGGTCGCTACAGATGCGCTCCCAGCAACCGTAGTCGTTTTCGCAACCCCACGAACCCTCGCTACCGATGGAGATGAGGTGGTTGGAGTCGAGTTCGCGGATGAGTGCCGCAGCCTCGCTAATCCACTTCTCAAAGGCCGGCAGCGCCTCCGTTGAGAATGCTCGCGGCTCGTTGCCAATCTGCCACGACATGATGGCAGGATCGTCCTTGTAGGCCAGTCCCGTATAGCGGTTGGTACGACCGATGATGAAGCGCACATAGTCGTAGAACAGCTGATGAGCCTTCTCGTTGGTGGCATATTTCGACATGGCCTGCATGAAGGCCGGATAGCCTGCATCATCAGGACGCGGCTGTTTGCCAGCCCCAGCGTGCTCCAGATAGAAGCCGTATCCCCCACTCCATTCCCATGAGTTGTTCAGGTAGAGCACGGCGACCATATCGCGCTTGCCCATTTCCTGCAACAGCCAGTCGAGACCAGCGAGAATGGTGTCGTTATATACGCCAGGAGCCTCCTGCAACGTCGGCTCGACCTTCGTCTTGACGCCACGCTCACCATCGCTACCCACGAGGATGCGCAGGTTGTCGATGCCCATGCGCTTCATCGCGTCGAGTTCCTGCGCCAGACGTTCGCGATTGCCGCCCTGCCCCTCGGAACCGAGGATGGCACCATACCAGAAATTGGTACCTACATAATAATAAGGTTTGCCCGCGCGCACGAAATGGCCGTTTTCCACGCGTACGAAGTCGTTTTTGTCAGCGGTTTTCTGTGCACAACCCACGGTGAGCACAGCTGCTACGAAGAGTAAAAAGTAGTGTTTCATTGTCGTTTTAGTATATTTTATGCTGCAAAAGTACGAAATTTTCTGCAATATTTCGTACCTTTGCACGGAAAAATTGATAACGAAGATGAAAAAAGCACTAACGACATTCATACTGCTCCTGGCGGTAATGACCGTAGCAGCCCAGATGCAGGACCCCGTTCACGTTCGCTCGGAACTGAAGAAAATCAGCGATAGCGAGGGCGAACTGCTGTTTTCTGCCACCATCGACCCAGGGTGGCACGTCTATTCCACAGGTTTGGGCGACGGCGGCCCCATTTCGGCCACGTTCCATGCCGACAAGATGGAGGGCGCGAAAGCCGTGGGAGGTCTGAAGGCACGCGGCAAGGAGCAGAAGGTGTTCGACAAGCTGTTCGACATGGAGGTGCGCTATTTCGAGGGTTCGGTGACCTTCGTTCAGAAGATTCAGTTCACCCAGCCCAAGTACGACATCAAGTGCTACGTGGAATATGGCGCGTGCAACGACCAGATGTGTATGCCGCCGTCGACCATCGATCTTGCCGCAAGCGGAACGATAGAAAAGAAGCCGGAGGCAAAAGCTGAAGAAACGAAGGTGGAAGAAACGAAAGCGGAAGACGTCGCACCAGTGGCGCCAGACACAGCGACTGTTTCGTCAGACTCCATCCCGCAGCCATCAGCCCTCAGCCCTCAGTCATCTTCCGACTCCCTCTGGCAACCCGTCATTGGCGAACTGCAGGCATTGAACGGCGAAGCGTCCGACACCACCAATATTGCCCTGTGGATGATATTCCTCGAAGGACTGCTGGGCGGTTTCCTCGCCTTGTTTACCCCCTGCGTGTGGCCCATCATCCCTATGACCGTCTCGTTCTTCCTGAAACGTAACAAGGAACGCTCGAAGGCCATCCGCGAGGCCACCGTCTATGGACTGAGCATCGTCGTCATCTACGTCCTGCTGGGCTTGGCGGTCACGCTGCTCTTTGGTGCCAGCGCCCTCAACGCCCTCGCCACCAATGCCGTATTCAACATCCTGTTCTGTCTGCTGTTGGTGGTGTTTGCAGCATCCTTCTTCGGCGCCTTCGAACTGACGCTGCCCTCGTCGTGGTCGTCAAAAGTAGACGCCAAATCTGAAAGCACGACAGGACTGCTCTCCATCTTCCTCATGGCCTTCACGCTGGCATTGGTGTCGTTCTCGTGCACAGGTCCCATCATCGGATTCCTCCTTGTGGCCGTGTCCACGCAGGGCTCCATCCTCGGACCCACCATCGGCATGCTGGGCTTCGCCATTGCGCTGGCCATACCGTTTACCCTCTTTGCCCTATTCCCGTCGTTGCTCAAGCAGGCTCCCAAGTCGGGCGGATGGATGAATACCATCAAGGTTGTGCTGGGATTCATCGAACTCGCCTTTGCCCTGAAATTCCTTAGCGTGGCAGACCTCGCTTACGGCTGGCACATCCTCGACCGCGAAGTGTTCCTCGCCCTGTGGATTGTCATCTTCGGACTGCTGGGTGCCTATCTGCTGGGCTGGATCAAGTTCCCACATGACGACGAAGAGCGTCGCACCAACGTGCCGCAGTTCTTCCTGGCAATGGCCTCGCTGGCCTTTACCGTCTATATGATTCCTGGTATGTGGGGTGCTCCGTGTAAGGCCATCAGCGCCTTTACGCCACCCATGAACACGCAGGACTTCAACCTTTATCAGGGTAGCGTCGAGGCACGCTTTACCAACTACGAACAAGGCATGGCCGCGGCTAAGGCCGAAGGCAAACCCGTCGTCGTTGATTTCACAGGTTTTGGTTGCGTCAACTGCCGGAAGATGGAAGCTGCCGTGTGGAGCGACCCGCAGGTGGCCGATTTGCTGAACAAGAAATACGTCCTCATATCACTCTATGTCGACGACAAGACACCTTTGGCAGAACCCATCGAGGTGACGGAAAACGGCCAGCAACGCACCCTGCGCACCGTGGGCGACAAGTGGAGCTACCTGCAGCGTACGAAGTTCGGCGCCAATGCCCAGCCATTCTATGTCCTGTTAAACAATGAGGGCCACCCATTGATGGGCAGCCGCTCGTATGATGAGGACATAGCAGCCTACGTCGATTTCCTGCGTCAAGGCTTGCAGCGCTTTCAGAAATAAGAAGCTATCAAGCCGTCTTTCCTGAGTGATAGGCCATCAAGCCGTCTATTGGACTCTGGACGATGGACATCACGTGGAATCCCTCTGCCTCAGCAGCCTCCTGTAAAGCTGCAGGATAGTGGTGCGCCATAGAGCCTACGAAATGTACAGGCAGGTCGGGACGCTTGTAAGGCACGATATTCTTGCGGAAGAACTCACGGAAATTCTCAATCACCAAGTCGCGCAACAGGCGGTTGTTCTGCCGTTCGACGATGAACAGCGACGTCGTGGCGAGGAAACGGTTTGCCAGCGGTTCGCGGTACACTTTCTGGATGATGTCCGCCTGCGTCAGCTTCGTCTCTGCCAGGAATTCGTCGCGGATGGATGCAAATGCCGGATTCTTGAAGATGGCATTCATGAACATGCGTCCCAAGACGGCTCCACCGCCCTCGTCGCCAAGGATATAGCCCAAGGCTGGCGTGTTCTGCACGATGTCGTTACCGTCGTACAGGCAACTGTTGGCTCCCGTGCCCAGAATGCAGGCAATGCCCTCCTCGTGCTGGCACAATGCGCGTGCAGCCGCCATCAGGTCGCTGTGCACTTCCACCTTCTGGGGGTCGAACACTTCGCCCAACATCTGTTTCATCATGGGCACGTGGGCGGGTGTACAGCCACTACCGTAGAAGAACACCTCCAAGTCGGACATCAGAGGCTTTTCCAATACCCCCGAGTCAATGAGCTTTGCCCGTGGAAATGTTGACAACTGCGACATCAGTTCCTGTCCCAAGATGTGACGGATGACGTCTGGAGTCTGATGGATGGGCGTGATGCCCTGCGTGTGGAACGTGGCGATGACCTCGCCCTTCCGAAGACCGGAAGAATGGATGAGCAACCAGTCGGTCTTGGTTCCTCCGCTATCAGCTATTAGTATCATATTTCGTTAATTTTTCTGCAAAGATATAAATAAATTATGGATTATGATTGCAACGCCACACTTTTTTTTGAAAAAGAACTATGAATTATGAATTATTTTGTATCTTTGCGCACAAAAATAACGACAATGAAGCGATTTTTTTCCATTATAGTCATTTTGCTGGTCACGCTGAGCGTCCATGCCGTGCTGAAAGAGAAAGATCTGGCACAGACGTTACAGATTCTGCGTGCCGAACTGAACACCCAACACAACGAACTGTCGGAACGTTCCGAACTCGACAACAAGCGCAGCGAACAGATGCGCAACAGGCTCATTGCTACCATGAAGCGTTCAGACCAGAACTCGCTGATGCTCTACTCCCAGAAACAGGAGTACGTGTTCGACCTGACCTATGCCTGCCACGAGGCCACCGAACAGTATCAGGAATTCCAGCGCCAGCGCGTGCCCTTCAAGCAGTTTATGAGCAAGACGGAGGGCGAGATAGCGCGCTACGACTCACTCATCGGAACGCTCAACTCGATGCCTCAGCGCGTGCTCAGTCCCCAGGCACAGAAAGACCGTACCGCCTGTCTGGCATTGGCATACGAGATACGCGAGAAACTCGAGAAGAACCGCGACAAGATGAACGACTTCATCGAGATGTACGACCACACGGAGAAGCGCCTGTCGCGAATGAACGACTATGCCCAGAAACGCTATAACGATATCCAGACGGGCATCTTCCGCAATGGCGGCGACTCCTACTTCAGCATTCTCCAAAACTTCAACCGCAACTGGCGATTCATGTCGCGTACCGTCGAAAAGAAATACCGCCCTACCGACAATTCCCAGTGGGACTCGCGCTTCATTTTCGGACTACTCATGGGCGTCATCCTCTACGCCGTCCTGGCCACGCTGCTCAATTTCGTGGTCATCCGCTATGTGGTGCCCAAGAAGTTTCGCACGGAGGAGTTTATGAAAAAACGCGCCTGCATCACGATGGCTACGACGACGGTCACCTTCGCCATCATCCTCGGCGTCACGCTGGCTACCGTCGAACAGAATTTCTTCATCATGGCCGCCAATCTGCTGGTGACCTACGCCTGGCTTTTAGGCGTCATCCTGTTCTCGCTGCTACTGCGCGTCAAGGGCGACCAAATCAAGAGTGCCTTCCGCATCTACACCCCATTGATAACGGTGGGATTCCTCGTCATCGCCTTCCGCATTATTCTGATTCCCAACGAATTAGTAAACATCCTCTTCCCTCCCATCCTGCTTGTCTGCGCCCTATGGCAATGGAGCGTCATCCGGCGCCATAATCGCAATGTTCCACGCTCCGATATGTTCTTCACCTACATCTCGCTCATGGTGTTCGTTGCCTCCGTCATCTGCTCGTGGACGGGCTACACGCTGTTGGCCGTACAGGTGCTCATCTGGTGGATCATGCAGCTCACGTGCATCCTCACCATCACCTGCCTGTCGCAGTATCTCAAGCTCTACGGCGAGCGTCGCCAACTGGCCGAGGCACCCGTCACCAAGACGTGGGTCTACGACTTGATGTACCAGGTGGTGCTGCCTACGATGGGTGTCTGCAGCGTCATGCTCAGCGTCTGGTGGGCGGCTGATGTCTTCAACCTCAGCGACCTCTGCTGGGACATCTTCAAATATAAGTTCATTGATTTGACTGATTCGACGGACCTCACGGGAACCACCCAGCAGGATAATTTCACCATCAGCATCCTCAAGCTCACGATGGTCATCTGCCTCTGGTTCTTCTTCTCGTGGCTCAGCAAGACGCTCCTGCGGCTCCTGCATCTGCATTACGTCAACCGTGACCCCGACTCTGCTGACAGCCGTACGGCCATGTCGAAGAACGTCATCCAAATCATCATCTGGGGCATCTGGCTGCTCATGTCGCTCTCCATCTTCCACATCAGCCTCTCGTGGCTGCTGGCCATTACTGGAGGACTCAGCACTGGTATCGGTTTCGCCTCGAAAAACATCATCGAGAACATCTTCTATGGTGCCTCACTCATGACGGGACGCATCAAGGTGGGCGACTGGATAGAGGTCAACAACACCGTTGGCCGTGTCACCAACATCAGCTACACGTCCACCTCCGTCGAGTCGCTCTATGGCGAAATCATCACCTTCCAGAATTCACAGCTGTTCTCCAACAATTACAAGAACCTGACGCGCAACCACAGCTACGTCCTCGCAGCCGTACCTTACAGCGTGGCCTACGGCTCCAACCTGCAACAGGTCATGCAGCTGGCCGACGAAGCAGTCTCGAAGCTGAACCACCACTGGATGGACCGTTCGAAGAAAGCCCGCTCCGTCGTGAGCGAGCTCAGCGATTCAGGCATCAACCTCAAGATGTTTGTCTGGGCCGAAGCACCCAAGAAGTCATACGTCATCAGCGAAGTGCTCCGCTGCATCTACGACACGCTCAACCAGCACGGCATCGAGATTCCGTTCCCACAGCAGGACGTCCACATCAAGCAATAGAAGAAACATTCTATCTGTGTGGCTATGTTTGATAATTTTGCCTGCGAAGGTACGAAAAAAAAGTGAGCTGACCAAACATCAGCCCACCTTTTTTTGTAGTCGCTCCTATAGCGAAAGTGGTCCGTGACCCATACATGACGTCGTTCCGAGGGCAGTCAGCGCTGCCGTACATCAGTTCACGTCGCCTGGGTCGCCACCACCGTTGTCGCCACCATTGTCACCATTGTTGTCGCCACCGCCGTTGCTGGGCGTTACGGTACCCGTGCCGCCGCCAGTATTGGTGCCGCCACCATTCGTACCATTCGTGCCATTCGTGTTCGAACTACCACCAGTGTTTTGGTTTTCGTTTTCGTTGTCGTTGTCCTCCACGGTTCCGTCGTCGGTCGAGGTCACGCGGCGCACCTCATCACCATTGCGGTCGTAGCAGGTGATGACGATGGCGGTGTTCTTCAGCTCGTCCTTCAGTTCCACGTCGGGAGTGAAGATGATGCGGCGACTGGTAATCAGTCCGGCCTTCACCTTGTTCACGTCCTCCACCGACTTCGAGCGCAGACCGAAGCGCATCGTGCCCAGTCCGGGCAGAGCCACGCTGTGGCCCTCGGTAGCCCACGCCTTGATCACCTCGCCGGCAGCATCCCAGCAGGCCTGCATCACGCCCTGGCTCACGCCGCTGCGCAGGGCAGCCTCCTTGATGACCTTCTTCTGGTTCAGGCTCGAGTACATCTCGGGACTCATCACATAGCGGTACACGCCCGCAGAATTCTTGTCAAACTTCAGCAGCTTCTCCACTGCCTTTACCTTCATTGCCATAATCTGTAATAATTTTTGATTGTTAGTAATAAGTAGTTGATAATTCACATTTGCCGCTTCCGACCTCCCGATTTTTGCACGCTGGGCAGCGAGAAAATTTTGGTGCACCTGAAAAATATTTTTCGCTGCCGACGGCACTCCGTCGTTCATCTTCATCGACGTTGCAAAGGTACGAAATTTTCATTGCGGTTCACGAATACTTTGCATGTTTTTTTTTATTTTTTGAAACCAGAAACCATAGTACAGAAACTACCCCTGCGGTCATTTGGTCATTTGGTCATTTGGTCAAAATCGATTCAGAGTGTCAAAATCCGCCACTATATAATATAAATTAAAATTTATATTTATAGTGAGCAAAATGACAGATCCGAAAATGAAAATGACCAAATGACCAAATGACCAAAATGACCGCGCCATAGTAATTATATAGGGGTCGTGTCTGTTACTTTTGACACGACCCCTATTACTATCTGTTTCCTATTTCAGCCAAGCTGAATGGTTCCGTCCTTGCCAAGATTATCCCAGCCAGTCGCCGTAGTCTGGTACATTTTCAGGTTGTTGCTCACTACTTGCCTGAAGCAGACATGTACGATGCTGCAGTTCGACAACTGTCATTGTAGGTTTCTCGTATATCTTCTTTTTCATAATTCTTTCTTTTTTATCCCTGCATTATAGCCGCCCCTTATCAAGGGGCTCTAAACCCTACTAGATTACAATCTTACGTCCATTATTAATATACAGTCCCTTCTTGGTGGGCTTGCCACTGAGCTTATGTCCGCTCATGTCATACCAACCGCTAAAGTCAATCTCGCCCGTCTTGGTGTCAAGCGTGCCGATGGCGGTTGTCTCGCCATTGCTGCCTACCAGGCGCACAGTGATGCGCTGAGGCAGTTCCTCGTCCGTAGCTGCTGCACCACGGGTGAAGGAACGCGCATTGGCAGAATTCGGCTCGTTGTTCCACAGCAGGTAGCAACCCATTGGGCGAATCTTGGCGCCGCTGGCTACCCTTACGAAGTCACCCACATTAATATCATCTTTCGCCACACCGGCAAAGCCGTAGACTTTGCCGATCTCCGCAGCGTTTGCACCGCCGGATATCCATTCCTTATACTCGTACGTTCCCTTGAACGTCCAGTGGCTGCCCTCGTCGGCCGTCTCGCAGTCGCCGCCGCCAGTGGTGCAGAGCGTTACACCACCGGTGAAGGTGAGCGACTCTCCGGTAGGCATAAACAGATACGGCGTGTTGCGAGTCAGCGTGCCCTGATTATTTGCGCCATCGCCAGTAGCCTGCATCGTAGCAACCCAGATGTTGTTTTCTTTCTCTACGCCTACAAACTTATAGAACGTGCCACCCTCCTGGTCATTGCAGGTATAGTCGAACGGCAGCATCACCGTCGAAGCCTTACCTTGAGTGAACGTGCGGTTGTACGTTACGCTGTTCACTGCAATATTCACAGGGATGCTCACCGTCTCGAGCGATGTGCCGTCGAACGCGGCGGAGATGTTGTCGCCATCTTTCGTCAGCGTCACGCCCATGACGGGACGGAGGGTGACGTTTTTGAGGGCGGCGAGGTCGTCGGACGCAGTGGCGGAGTTGTAGATGTTGCCGCCAGCATCGACCAGCGTCTGCCCTGCGGCTATCTTCACAACGCCCACATATTCCTCGCCTTTGTAGTTGTATATCTCGTTGGTGCTGATGAAGTCGGTCGGCTTAGAGCAGCCCAGCGTCAGCACGCAGGGAATTAGCCCGATGAGATTCCCTTCATTATCTTCATCATATTCAACAATGCTGCAGAAGCCTAATCCGCCATTGGCCGTCACCTGTCCGCCAAGTATGTCGAAGTGTCCGCCATCGCAGTAGATGCCGAAGCCGTTGCTGCTGCCTGAGGCCATCAACTGTCCGCCGTTGATGACGATGCCGCCGTCGGCAGTGGTGCTGTACACCCCGATTCCGATGCCATTAGATGTCGATGCCGTGACCACGCCGCCATGGATGCCGAGAAAGCCGTCTCTGCGTGCGTCATAATCTAGATCTAGCTTAAATGCATTGGTTCCTTCAGCCGTGGCTGTCAGTGCGCCCGTGCCTTGGCTCTGGCCGTAGATGTGCAGCGCCTTCCCCTCGCCGTAGATGGCATAGTCATCCGTGTTCGTCACGGTCATCTTCTTGCCGTCAGCGAGGATGATGTTCACGTCGCCCCCGAGGGTAATCATGCCTGTGTATTCGACGTCATCGTTCACCACATACCAACCCGGAGCGAGTGTGGCTTCGCCGCCCTGCAGTGGGAGAGCATATCGGGTTTTCTCGACACCGTCCTCGTCGATGTAGTTGACGCTGATGGGTTTGTGGTCGGAGATGTTGGGCGTCATCGTCTTGCCGCTGATGGCCGCAATCTGCTCGTCGGTGAGTGTGCCGAAGTAGATGTAGCCGTCGCAGAGGAAGCTTATGCCGTCCTTCACCTGCACGGTGCGAGAATGACCCTCGTTGAGGTTATTGCTGAATGACTGGATATAGTAGCTATCGGTGGCGCTGGTGAAGTCGTAGGTCACGGTGTAGCCAGAATAGTTATATATCTCGCCGTTGACGATGACGTTGCCACCGTTCAGGTTGATGTTATTGATTAATTCGATACATCCGTTAATCTCCGCCGTGCCGCCGTTGAAGTTAATGGTGTTAGTGTCTTTTCCATCAATGGCCGTATAGCCGTTTCCCATGCTGTTGGTCACGGTCAGCTTGCCGCCGTTCAGGGTGACGAAGCCATTGCCGGCGAAACAGATAGTGCCTTGAACTGTAGAGTGGCTCTTGATAGTGACGTCGCCGCCATTCATGGTCAGCCCATAGTTAACACCATTATGGATAAAGAGGCCGTAGCCGGCACCACCGCCATCGAGCGTCACCATGCCGCCGGCGATATTCAGATTAAAGCAATTTGTTTGTTTTTTGGCATCGACCACACCCATGCCCGTGCCGTTGCTCTGGGCATAGATGTTGAGCGTGCTGCCGTCGAAGGAGCCGTCGTCGTTGCCGGTGACGGTGAGCGTGGCGCCGTCGCAGACGATGAGGTCGATGACTTTACCGCTGTACCTGATGCAGCCATTGAGCGTGACGCTGCTCTTGACGACATACGTGCCGGAGGACCACCAGATGCGTCTGTATTCATCCGCACCCGCTGTCATGCTCTCGGTCACTTCGGTGTACTCGGTCACGGTCTGCTGGTTGCCGTCCATATCGATGTACGTCACGGCATCGTTTGCCCACGCCATTGCCGTCGTGAGCATCATCACAAGGAGCAGCATCGCTGCCCGTCGCGTTGCGCCCAGCCCTGAGGCCAAAGGCGCGAAAAAGTTTTTCTTAATTCCCATTGTTATTGTTTATTTTTGATTATTTATTTGTCTCGATTATGTCAGAGGACAGTCCCCTGACATAGTCAATGGGGACGATACTTGGCGGGCAGCTCTCTTTGCATCACACCGTCGGCCATTTAACCCCTCAGCATCTTGTCATCCTCGTGCTGGCCGGGGATGTAGCCGAATGGACCTGGATATCCATTGGGCTCGCTTGTACACAGAAACTGCGTCATCTTGACGTCATACACCTGCATCTCTGGTTTCTTATAATCTTTTTTCATAATGATTTAATATTAAGGACTCTTTCCCCGAAAGGAAGTCCCCCTATACAGGGGGATTTAGAGGGTTTTTTATTTGACAATTATCTTCTTACCATTATTGATATACACACCTTTCTGAGCAGGCTTGCCATTGAGGCGGCGGCCGTCCAGCGTGCACCATGCTTCGCTGTCGAAGCGGATTTCACCGGTCTTGGTGTCGATGGTTCCGATGGCTGTGACATCACCGTCAGCATTCACGAGGCGTACCGTCATCCTTGAAGGCAGCGCCTCTTCAGCAGCACCTCTGCGTGGAGCATTACTAACAGGAGCGGTGTACTTCAGATAAGCACGGAACGGAGCAATGCTTGCACCAGCCATCGCCTTCACGAAGTCGCCAGGGTTGACGGTATATGAGCCG
>CACYKE010000041.1 GCA_902774925.1 uncultured Prevotellaceae bacterium
ATACGAATTCAAATCGTCGCACCCTCAAAATTGCTTGTAAAAGACTGAATTTCAATTATTTCAAAGAGCGATTAGTCCACTTTAACGGGACAGTAGTGAATTTATATATAATTAGAGTTCAAATTTATAACCCACTGTAATCTGTATCAGATCACTGCGCCATTTGTTATCGCTAGTGCTGTTCTTGTTAGCCTTTGTTAACGATACGTTATAACGGGCGTCGAGAATGAAGTTGCTGATTTCATAAGAAATACCGATAGGAATGGAGACGTTCAAGCTCTCAAAAGCGTCCTTGACGTCGGTACTCTCTTCTTTGGCACTCAACAGGCAGCCGAACTGTACACCAGTTTTCAGGGCCAGTCCCTGAGCGACATAGAAATTACCAGTGATGGGAATATTCAGATAGTCGAGCTTAGTGGTTACTTTACTACCACCACCTTCAAACTTCCAGCCCTGCTGTGCATAGTTAACTCCCAAAGCAGCGCTGAACCATTCGTTGACGTAATACTCACCTTCAACACCTGCTACCACACCGACGCGTGACTTCCTGTCAACGCCGGCAGGCATGGTCCAGTCTCCTGAAAGGTAACCAATGCCAAGACCTACCTTGGGCTGAAGGGAAAACGTACCATTGTCACGTAATGTGTTCTGTGCACTTGCAGTCATAGTTACTATAGCCAACACTGCCATCATCATCATTTTTTTCATAATTGTCATGTTTTGATTAATAATAAGTAATATTATAATTAATATTTGCCTGCAAAGATAAGCATTTTTTTTAATAACAAAGCAAAATAAACGTTTTTTATTTGCAACTACGAAAATTATTGTAACGAAAAAGGTCGTTACACCGCCCTGATACCTACTTCTTGTTAACCTACTTTTGCAGGTCTTTGCAAGTGGGCAATGCTTAAAACCTCGTTTTTAGGTATTGCGCACCTTATTTATTTGCCGTACCTTTGCAGTCGAATTTAAATGCAATAAAAATGAGAACGACGACAACAACTCCCGTGGAGCTTAAGGCTGCGAGTAAGCGAGAGCAGGCTCAAGCAGCGCTTAAGGTTCTGATGAACCACATCTACGAGCTGCATAAAGGTGTGCGCCACATGGTGCTGTTCACCTGTAACAAGAAGTATAGCGAGCAAACCATTCAGCGACTAGAGAGTCAAGGCATCCCATACTTGCTTCAGCCTGCAGGACGACAGAATCAGAATATTTATTTCGGGCGGCGCGAGTGCTTGGAGGCTATCCGCCTTATCGTCACCCGTCCATTGAACGAACTCACGCCCGAAGAAGACTTTATCCTCGGAGCTATGCTCGGCTACGATATCTGCGCACAGTGCGAACGCTACTGCAAGCGCAAGAACAAATGCCAGGGAGAGTGCGAAGAGTGCATCAACAAGAATTAATAACTTCTTTTGAATAAATCATAAAATGAACACAACAATTGTAATCTATGGTTCCTCGACGGGAACCTGCGAGGCCATCGCAGAGAAGATTGCCTCGAAACTGGGCTGCAAGGCCCTGAACGTACAGGACTTGACAGCCGACATCGTGGCTGCTAACCAGAATCTGATTCTCGGCACCTCGACATGGGGCGCAGGCGAATTGCAGGATGATTGGTACGACGGCCTGAAAACCCTCCAAGACGCCGACCTCAGTGGTAAGACCATCGCCCTCTTCGGCTGTGGTGACTGCTCATCGTATAGCGACACCTTCGTAGGCGGCATAGGGGAACTGTACAACGGTATTAAAGACAGCGGTGCCAAGTTCATCGGCGCTGTTGAAACCGACGGCTACACCTTCGACGATTCGGAGGCCGTGATCGACGGCAAGTTTATCGGTCTGCCCCTTGACGACATCCACGAAGATGACAAGACCGACACCCGCATCGAGGCTTGGATAGCCGCCATCACTCCTGAATTGACTTAAGGTCGAGCCTGCTCACGCTCGGCTGAGTCGAAGCGAGCTTCACTCCGCTCTCGCTCAATCGCAGCCTTGTAATCACAGGTATAAAATTCATAAAGGTATTTGTTTAGTAACGAAGTGGCTGGCTGTGATGGTCAGCCATTTTTTTAAAAAGGATAAGATTATGGGACTATTAAAGAAACTTTTCACAAACTGTGCCTGTCCGCAAGGACGGATGGGACGCGCTATGTTGAAGTTCATGAACCTCTGTCATGCGCCACTGACGAACTGGGGATTGAAACTCGTCGATATTCAAGACGGGTGGACGATGCTCGACATCGGCTGTGGTGGCGGAGCAACCCTGCAGCGACTGCTAAAACGGAGCAAGGATGCACAAGTCTATGGCATCGACATCTCTGAGGAGAGTGTGGCGAAAGCCAAGAAGGTAAATGCCAAAGTGCTCGACAAACATGTATTCGTTACTCAGGGTTCAGCTGAGAAACTTCCTTACGAGGACGGGAAGTTCGACCTCGTAACGGCTGTAGAGACCGTCTATTTCTGGCCCAATCTGCCTGACTGCCTGCAGGAGGTACGCCGTGTCCTAAAGTCCGGCGGCAAATTCGCCATCATGGTGGAGGTTGTTGATGGTGATTCCATGTGGACAAACGTTGTGGAAGGCATGACGGCCTATTCGCCAGAAGAATTGAAGACAATGCTCGACGATGCAGGCTTCATCCAGACGGAAATCCACCGAATGAAGCCATCGAATGCAACTATCATTGGCATGAAGTCTTAACACTACGCCTTGACTTCGTCGAGTTTCGTCGCGACTCGGCCGTTTAAGCAAGCTTAACGGCTCTCGCTGCTCCGTCACTTATGGTTGTAGTACCTGATGAGCAGGGCGACGCCTGAGAAAGCCAGGATGAATTCGAGGGCTACGATAAAGATGTACTGCATAATGGTAATGGTTTTATAAGTTAGGCGAAATGGCGCAGATCCAGTTGTTGAGGTTGCACGTCGAAGCATCTGCATAGAGATAGTCGCCTACGATGTGCGCCCCGTTCTCCTTGAGTTCGCGACAAAAGGCATCGGCATAGATGCCATTGTCGTGCCTGTTGCCAAGAGCCACCATGACGGCGAGGTTTTTACCGTTCAGACTGGCCCCACGGAACATCTGACTGGCATACTGCCAATGCGGTGACAGATTGCCACCATCCTGAAACTCGACGGCAAGGACGAGACTCTGACTGTTCTCGATTTGCCTAAGGTTCATACTCTGGACGCTGACGGTCTCAGCACCCAATTTGTCGGCTATCTCTTCAGCAATAGCCTGACAACTGTCGTACACGACGACGATTGATTCATGTTTCATAATCCCACAAAAATTAAGTTTCGCCTCTTCGCCCTTACATCGAGGGTCGTTTGGCATGTTACCGAAAAAGGCTGGTCTTCAGACTTTCCTCCACTCCCAAGCGCCTTCTCGCCCAAGCGGGCAATGGCGTGATTTAGCGAGAACAAAGCCGAATGCATTCGAGCTTTGTCGAGCGCAAACGCTATCGAGCAAAGCTCAATGGCGTTTATGCTTAGGAGCCATAATGGAGTTCACTGCTGCGGGACAGTCGGAGATTCACACTCCAGTTCCCAATTAAGCACAGCTAAGTGCACCTTTACGGGCGACTCTTTTCAGAATCACGATGCAAGGACGGGCAACCCGTTCTCGCAATTTCATGGCAAAGGTACGAAAAAATATGCAAAGAGCAAAAGAAAAAGCAATTTTTCTGCTCGGCACGAACGATTTTCCCACGGAGGGAATGATTTATTCCCAGGCTGCGGGTTTTCGGCTACAAAGGTACGAATCCAATTTGAAATAGTCCAATCTGAGACCGGAATAATTTTCGCAATTCGAGTTTTTCCCATGTGTTGGTCGCGATAAAGAGAGATTACTTTTTCGTAATACAGTCTTTGTTTTTCTGAACGATAATACTTCATATTGTTGACTTTTTATGAGTCAACTTTTTCCAGGAGACCCCTCACCCCTCACTCAAAACGCTGGAAACAGCTTTATATAAAGGGCTTGAGGATAGGTGATGGGTGCTCCTAGCCCCTCACTCACCTTTACCTTACCCTTCACTTTAGTTTTGGCTGGTAATATCATTAATGCCCGCAGGCAATCCAATTAAAGCAAACTCTCAGTCCGAGCCCGACGGACTGGCAGTCCGCTCCTTGCGGAATCAGAGTTCTCTGACCACGGTCAGAGTGTGGCGTTGCAATCGCTCCCTGCGGAATAACGACGAACAAGAATCTGCTTTCCAGTGAGCAAGAAGCAACCTGTTCGTTAGCTTTCTTTGCGTTCCTTGTTGGCTTCGAGATGACTGTTGAGTGAGGGGTGAGGGGTTGTCACGCAATAGGCACCTAAATCAGGAAACGTCACAGACTTCCCTGCTCTCGACCACACAGCAGGGAGCAGAACGCCGTTCAGCCCGTAAGGTGACGAAGGACACCCTGTGCGTTGGACTCGAAAAGCAAATTTTAGTCTAATAGGATAAATACAAGGTATAAAACTCGGTTACGGGCGGGCGGTCGCAATAATGTGGCCGCCCGCTCGCAATAATAAGCACGGCCGTGCTTATTAATGTGCACGGCCGCCCGAATCCGCTTACCCTACGTCTCGCTCCCTTTTACATAGGCACTTTCCCCCTGTTTGCACGGCACTCTTCCCCTTCAACCCGGCACTAAATTAAGATACACCGAACGAAATTTAAAATACTCTGGAGTATTTTCGATTACTCCGAAAGTAATATTTGTCGTCCTTTTCCATACCTTCATTAGAAATTTTCCATAGGGTGTGATGTGGGGTTTTTCATAATTCATTGATTTGCAGACGTTTCCAATTTTCTATTCTTTTTATCTTTTCCATAGGTAACTGATACAACTTTCGAAATAATGTCGTAACTTTGCAACCGAGAACTGACGAAGAATCGATAACAATGTTTATAAGGTCGTTGTACATATTCATCATAGGCGTTCTGATGGTGGCTTGCAGTCAGCAACAGCAGGGGACGGATTCACAGACGGCAGCGCGTTGTCTGGAGGAGGCCCAGACTGCTTTTTCCAACGACAGCATCCGTCAGGGTGAGACTTTGCTGAGAAAGACCATCCAATTGGCTGAGGCCTCTGAGGATTGGCACACCTATTATATCGCGTATCAGCGTTTGGCGGAAGCATTGTCGCAGAGCAATCCTGAGGAAGCATTGCGACTGATGAAGAAAGCATTGGCCATCTATGAGCAGCATCCTGATGATGAGCGCAACTACGTTATGTTACTCGACTATGCAGGCACATACGCCGCACAGAAGGCTTATACCACAGAGGGTTCCTACGACGAAGCACTTAATTTCATCCGCCGTGCATACGATATTGCAGAGAAAAGCCAGATGGCGGACTTGATGTGTCAGACGCTCACCAGTCTTGCAAACATCGCTTGGGCTAGGGATGACTATCGTCAGGCACTCGACTATGCCCATCGGGCTAATTCGACAGCAACAACCGAACTGAGGCCTGGCACATTGCAAGTGCTGGCTCGCAGTTACCTCAGTCTGAACATGCTCGATTCGGCAGAAACAGTCTATCGGCAGATTGATCCAGGCAGTGACGTGCATCTGGCTTATATCGTGCAGAGCAGTCTCGCAAACATAGCACTCCGGCGAATGGGAGCTACACAGGTGGAGGACAGCGTGGAAGAAGCCTTCGAGCAAATAGAAGGTTTCTATTACAAGGCACTTGAACAGAAAGACGAGTATTATCAGGAAACGTTGCGACAGGAAATGGAGAACCAGCAATTGGAATACCGTTCACAGATGTATGGCCGTACACTCCTTATTGTCATCATTGCCGCTGTAGTTATCCTTCTTGCAACAGTGTTAGCCCTTCGCTATCGCATCCGTTTGCAGGAACAGGAGAAACGCCAACTACAGCAAGAGGCAGAGCATCAGAAAACCTTGTTGCATCAAGCCAATGAAGTGGTGACATTCCTGCAAGGTTTCATTCTCGAACGTACGGAAGTGCTGAAGAAACTCAACCAGAGCAGCGATTCGGTCATCTACCTCAGTCCGCACGAATGGAGTGAGATAGAACGTACGCTCAACGCCATCGACGGAAACCGCTTTGCTAAGATTCGCGAACAATACCCCACTATGCAGGAAGACGATATCCGCCTGTGTATCCTCACACGGCTCGGCCTCAGCAATCGCACCATTGGCAACATCTATTGCATCACCGTCTCAGCCGTCCAGCATCGCAAGCTCAAACTGAAGAAGGACGTTTTCGGAGAGAGCAATCCGGAAATCACGCTGGAACAGATACTCAACAGCAGATAACTATCACATAGAAATAACAACAAATACGATAACAGCTATGAAGAAACTATTATTCTTATTCACTCTGATGTTCTCGCCAATGCTGGCAAGTGCACAAACCGTATCGGATGTGCAAAATAGCGGTTGCATGAGAGAAACACGAAGTGCAGCGTCTCAATGGGTGCCGACAATTGTCCTAACGAAAGAGGGTAGCACTTTGTCTGTTCAACTGCTTAACTATGTAAGCAACTGCTGTACGGATGACTTTAATGTGACATCTAATATTAGCGGTGGCAGCGATGGTGAACCCTGTTCGATTGCTATCAACGTGGTTCCCGTTGTTGAGTCTGAATGTGATTGCGATTGTCCGTTCAACGTGTCGTTCATTGTTCGTGACTTGAAACCAAACAGTTTTTACTTGGACTGCTGGTGGTATAAAGGAATGGTAGAACTGACTGAAGGACAGTCGTATCAGGCTGTCGATAATGGTTCGTTCCATCCTATGTCTCGTCCGTTTATTGAAGATAATAAAGAGTGGACGATGGTTTACATGGGTGCTGTTCCTCCAGAGTATCAACATACTTTCAGTTATGAACAGATTAAACTTGGCTCCACATTAGAGGTGGATGGCATGACATTCAAGCAAATAGTTAGTTCGAGTTGGTGGAATGACCAAGATGGCCCAAGCAATTGGACGGAAACTGACGAATATCTTGGCGAGGCTGACGGAAAGATGTATCTATATAACAAGAAATCGCAGAATACGGTTCAGATTATGGACTTCACACTACAGGTTGGCGACACCTATCGTCAAATGCAAATGGGCGATCCGAATGACTACATGGACTTTGTCGTGACCGCCGTGACAGACACTGTGATAGCAACATCTTCTGACAAGACACCACGCAAATGCCTATATCTTAGCAGACCAGGCTCGACGAATATAGACGATGTGTGGATTGAGGGCATTGGCTCACTCGTCGGAGGCGTCCGTGGCGCCCTCGAACATTTGAAGGTTGGTGCCATACCGATGTTACGCAAATGTCAAAAAGACGGACAAACGCTGTATGAGGCTTACCATCCTTTCTTGAAAGAGGGAAAAACGTGGAACTTTGAAGACCGCTATTACGACCATGAGAACAAGGAAGAATGGACGAAGTATGTTTCGTATGTTATCAATGGCACTACAGAGATAGATGGCAAGACGTATTATAAGATGTATCGTGTAAGCGAAGAGGGTAGTGAATACTATTGCGCCCTTCGTGAGGAAGACAAAAAGGTATGGACGTATTCCAGTGATGATGGTGAAAAGCTGCTTTATGATTTCAATATGTCTGCCGGTGACAGCTATATGCCGGTTAACGAATGGAATGTCTTTCATCTTACCGAAGTCAAACCTGTTCGATTCAATTATAGCCTATTACTCAATGTACAGAATTTTGTCGTACACCGTCCCCTTGAAGACTGGAACATTCCCGTTGTTGAAGGTGTAGGTTGTAGTAAAGGCTGGGAACTTGCGAGAGTGTTTTGGCAATATCCTACAGGCGACATCATTAATATAGAAAACTTCGTGTCATGCTATGAGGACGGAAAATGCATTTTCACGGCTGATGATTTCGAAAACATACCCATGTCAAAACCTGATGACGATATGGCTTATCGTCCGTTTGTCGAAGAGGATAAGGTCTGGAAGGTGGGAACTATTCCGAGTCCAGACAGTCCTGTGCAGATTGTTGACTATTACTACCTTGATGGCGACACGATTGTCGACGGAAAGACCTGCAAGCAGATGTGGTGCCAGCGATTTGTCAGTCCAGATTCCCCAGATTATAGTACTTTAACGCAAACGCCCTCCCTGAGTAAAGTGGGAGCATGGTACGAAGAGGACAAGAAAGTGTATGTTTGCAGAGAGGGAACACAGGGGATGGAGATGTTGTATGATTTCTCTCTCGAAGCCAACGACCCTTTAATTCTCAATGATTATCAACCTTATTATATTGTAGGACCGAAGCAGATAAGAGGATTAAAAGGCTTTAAGGGCATTTATAGAGATATTATGCTTTGTGGCCAAGATATTTACATTACTACTTGGCTGGAAGGTGTCGGAGGTATTGACGGTCCGCTCAGAAATGTTTATCCTGAAACAGAAAGTGATCCGCAGTTCCTAATGTCCTGTACCGTTGGCGATGAAGTCATCTACCTCAACGATGAATATGAGGACGGGGCAACTCCTGAAGGCATGACAGCACTCAAAAAGCGCTTTGACTTTACCCATACCACCAAGTTACAGCCCAAGGCACCGGTTAAGCGAGAGAATAGCGATGCTAGCATCAGCTCTTCCGAGCGTGAGGTGGCTCGACCAAAGGTCAAAAACCCGAAGAGAAGTGGGGGAGGACAGACGGTATATGGTGAATACACCGACCTGCAGTTAGGCATTCGTCTCGACCCGCTCGACGATGCCTATCAGGTAAGCATTAATAACGAATCAGGCAAAGCCGTTTACGAGAAAACCGTCAACGCTGGCACCATCGTAGGTCTCAGCATCGACATCTCTGCCTATGCAAAAGGCCGTTACACCGTAACTGTAGAGAATAGCAATGAGTTGTTCGCTGGCGAATTCGAAACTGAGACGACAGGAATTGAAGTAATATATAATAAGGTAGAAACCAAAACGGACATCTACAACCTTCAAGGTCAGCGCCTCAGTTCCCTGCAGAGGGGATTGAATATCGTTAACGGACAAAAGGTTTATGTAAAGTAAGCGTAAAGACAAGTAAATCATTGGAGTCGGAGAGGGTAATTCTTTTCTCCGACTCCTATTTTTTCGCTTTGAGAAACTGAGAACTTTAGAAGTTTAGATGTTTAGGATTTATAGTAATAAAAAGAAAATTATTATTTTTCCTTTGGTTCTTTACTCACTTAATCGTACCTTTGCAGGCAGAAAAGAAATTGAACGCATCTCGTATTCTGGAGAAATGGTATTCGAATAATAATAAAAAAAGTATGAAAACGAAACATGTACAATATCAGACTCACGGCACTTGTTCGCAATTGATTGACGTGACAGCCGATGAGCATGACGTTATCCAACAGGTGTTTTTCCTGGGAGGATGCAATGGAAACCTGCAGGGCATCAGCCAGCTGGTGAGAGGTCAGAGGATTGACGATGTGATTCGTCGGTTGGACGGCATTCGCTGTGGCATCAAGAACACATCGTGCCCTGACCAGTTGTGTCGCGCACTGGAACAGCTGAAGCAGGCTCCTTTAACAGGCGAGTGACATTGTAGCATCCCTCTCAGAAATCGATGCCGATGATGATGAAACAATTCATATTATCATTTGCAGGAAAGATCATCACCTGCTGCCTGCTATTATTGTCCCTGAATGCGGCTGCACAGGATCAGGATACTATAAGCGCAAGTACGCAGGAAAGTAAGTCGAAGCTGAAGGTGCGGCTTCATCAGGTGCAGCAATATCTGGACACGAAAGCCAAGGCGAAGGTGGATTCGAACTACATCGAAGTGCCCGAAAAGCCCTGGATGGTCGTTCTGCGTTATAATGCAAGCGTGTTCGACGTGGACTACAGCAACAGCGCTGGCAGTCCGTCGGCAGGTGACGGCGTCGACTGGGAGATTTGCTTTGAGCCGCCACTGGCATCTTCCATTGGTGTGTGGGCAGGCTATCGTGGTACGGGAATAGCTATCTCCAAGTCTCTCCACAGAAAAAAGGGAACGACGTTCTCCTTCAGCACCACTGGGGCAAAATACGGAATCAACCTCCGACTGAGGGCATTTGACATTGACGAAGTGACAATGACCTCAACCGTCTATGATGGCGACAAGGTGATAGATGAAAAGAAAGAAGGGCATTTATACGCTCCCGCAAGCATCGCCTCGCTCTACTTAAACGGCTACTACGTGTTCAACGGTCGCCGCTACTCACAGGCTGCGGCCTACAGCCAGTCCGTCATCCAGCGTCGCTCAGCAGGATCGTTGCTTGTAGGAGCCACTTGGTATATGTCCGCCTTCGACTTTTCGGATGACAAGAACTCCGTGTTGATACTCCTAAGCCATAACATCGGACGCGTCAAACTGCATCAAGGCAACATCGGTGTCGGCTACGGCTACAACTGGGTGCCCCTGCGCGGCCTTGTCGTCAACGCCATGGCCATGCCGACTCTCAGTTTCTACAACCGCGTGAAAGTTTACAACTACGACTGTAACTATGTGGTAGCGGAGGACGACGGGAAGGGTGCTGAGTACGGGCAATGGAACCCAGAAACACACACCTGGGCCAACGGGAAGACGCACAAGCCCCTCCTTGATGACATCAAGGATCCTACGTTGCATGAAAGAGTTGACAGCTGGGAAATAGGTTCTGAGAACGAATACAGCATGCTCAGGCTCAACGTTGACCTGCGACTCGGCATTGCCTACAACTGGAGCAACTATTTCATTGGACTTCAAGCACAGCTCAACAACTTCAACTATAAGAAAGACCAGTGTAAGGTCAACCTCTTCGACGCATACGGCCGCGTGTCGTTTGGCGTGAGACTATAGAGGAGAATATTCCGCTCAGAAATTGATGCCAATGGTTGCATAGAGCGCACCGGTGCGGGAGGTGTCGAAATAGTCGTGACTGATGTTGGAAAGACCAAAGTCGTAGCCTACTTCGGCATAGAGGTAGTCGTACTGGATGCCGCAGCCCACCTTGATACCTCCGTCGAAGCGTTTGAAGCCGACGTCGTCGAAGGAACTGTAGGCATGGCGATTGCCGAAGTCCTTGATTTTGCCACCGACGCCAACGGCCAGATAGCCGCCCAGATAGGGTTGGATGCATAGGCCGCTGCTGGTGACGGCATTGTATTTCAGCACTAACGGCATTTCCAGATAGTTGAGGCCGTAAGTGAACTTAGCGCCATTGTTGTTGCCTTCACCGCCTTTCTCGACATACGAGAGACCCGTCTCAAAATAGACAGGAGTTTGTGGAGCTATCTGCAAGCCAACGACAGCACCTACGTTCAGTCCTGCACGCAGCGACCCTCCGTCAAGATAGGGGTCGTCGGAACTGACGGTAGCGAAGCTGCCTCCGATTCGCAGGCCGAAATAGGTGTCGGTGTGACTGTGGTGACGTGGTGGCTGGTGGTAATAGCCGTATCGGCTGCCAGTCATCGTTCTGGGACGTCCGTACTGTGCCATGATGGGCAGAGTCAGCATAAGACTCATTATTGCTATCAACATCTTTTTCATAATCTATACGTTTTAATGATTTGACGTTGCAAAGATAGCGATAAAAAGGCCTTCCGTACAAAGGAAATCGCCCAAAAAGCGAAGGATTTTCCCTATAATACATGAGGGATTTCCTCTTTTCCTCCCCCATCCTGATAACAAAAAAGTGGGCTGACACGTTAGTCAGTCCACCATTTTTATGTTGATGATATGATTTACTTCATCATCACCTTACGAACGGTGCCGTCGCTGAGGCGGATGATGTTCAGACCACGCTGGGCAGCGCTGACCTGACGTCCATCGAGCGTATAACGCGCAGCCTCAGTAGCAGTGGTGTTACCGACAGTATTGATAGCGGTGGGATTGCTATTGATACTTGTCTTGGCAGCATTGATGATAGAACCATTGCTCTTATCAATAAGCAGTGCTACGACACTCAGCTTAGACTTGTCCTGAATGAGGTTTTTCGACGTAATGTCAGCATTGTAGCTGAAGGGCAGTGCCTGATCAGCCACAAACGAGGTGGGAACGGACTGCTCCATGCCGCTACCAATGCCCCAAGCGCCTACGGGTACATGATCGAACTCCAATCCAGTGACCTTAGAAGGAGAATTATACCAGAATGTCATATCTGCGTATTGACTGTTGTGACTCAGGTTGTTGGTCTGTGCCCAGTTGGAACCCGTGCCAGTCAGGCCATCCTCTACGAGTACGAAGGCAACGCCATAGGCGGCATTATCGTCATTGTAGCGGAAAGTGGTTGTAGCATTCATCTGGATTGTGGTCTGGCTGTCGTCAGTCCAATTTGCTGTTAGTTCTACGCCTCCTGGTACAACATAATCCTCCAGGAAGATTGGCATGTAGTACTTGAAATACTCCGGATGCGGGTAAACAGAGAGCATGCGGTTGATGAACGAACTTGGGTAGCTTTCGGCCATATTCAAAATAGGTGCATAGTCGCTCAGTTCCATGACGTCACCTGCGTGAGCAGCTATCAACACCACCTTGTCGCCGTAAGTCTCGTGTAACCACTTCATTCCCTCAAAGCCGACAGGACACCAACCACACCATGTGCCAGTGAACTCCTCAACGACAGGAACGTGGACGGGCCTTTCGGAAAGAAGAATCACAGTGCCTGATACTGATGGATTGGCAGCTGCATTGGGCTCGCCGTTCACCTTTGTAATGGTGATGGTCTTTTCATACTTGGCAGCCTCCGTATCTGTGCCGAGGTTGAATTGTACATATTCCGCGTTGTTGAAGGCAATGGCTGGTGTATTGACGGTCTTCTCTGCTGAAGTGGCCCCATTAGTTGTGACGGTATAGGAGAGGCTGTTGATGGTCTGCTGGCCATTGTTAGTAACCTTTGTGCTCAACATAAAGTCATTGCCCTTTATGCCGTATGCTGTACCGAAAGCAGAAGGAGTAGCGCTGTAGTCGTTCAGCGTGGCACCATCAACCAGAATCTGGAAGGCCAACTTACCGAAGCCATAACCGTTCAAGTCTTCCCAAGCCATTTTTCCAGGTGAACAGATAAGGAATGCGTTTGCAACATCCTCAGTGCCACAGCACATGATGGGATAAGCGTTCGAACTGGTAACGGCATAGCCGATGTAGAAGGCCTGGTTGTCAATGGCATAAGGAGTAGTGAGCTCAATGTCGTTGGCCCCGTCAGTAAGGCTTGCCACCGACTGTACATAGTCAGCAGCAGCCAATGTGGCAGGCAGACTTTTGGAAATCCAGACACTTACGTTTTGCATTGTACTACCCAGACCTTCTCGTACATACACACGTACCGCCTTGATAGTACTGCTACCAACCTGCTCGTGATTGGCTGGTATATAGATACCTGTCAAGAATTGAGTGTTGGTCGCACCTGTGCCAATAGCATCTGATACACTTAAATCTGACTCAGACATGTAGCCCCACCAAATTTGTCCATCACTTGGTTGGATAGAAGCTCTATTCGTCAACGGAGCCTTAAAGGGTGCCTTTTCCAAATGGCCCTTTTTCCAAGTCTGTCCATAACTACACATTGCCACCATGATGGCAAAAAGGAGTAAAAATTGTTTCTTCATAACTAAAATGTTTTAAGGATTAATAATAAATATTATTTGAAGATGATCTTCTTTCCGTTAGTAATGTAAACACCCTTTGACGGATGCTCTATACGACGACCGTCGAGGGTGAAATAACCTTTATCTTTTATCTCTTCACTCATAACCGTACCTTCGATACCTGCCGAGCCATAGGTGAATAGAATCTTTACCGTGTGTGTCTCACCTCCGACAGTTGCCGAAAGAGAGGCCAATAGGTCACCTTCGCTTTGACAGTTCTCAGCATCAAACTGTACCTGTACACTACCGCCACTGATGGTAAAAGTCTTATCGAGTGTGGTTTTGCCGTTGAGCATAGTACATGCACCACCCATACACCATTTCAGTGTCTGAGGATTCAACGTGTTACGCTCGATATTGATGGTGGCGGAACCTGTAGCTGTCGAGCCAGAGAGCAGTTTCAGTATCAATCCATTGTTGGGGTCGCTACTGGGATTAGTTTCGCACCAGTATTCGCCAAATCCGAAGTCATCAGGAACGGCGGCAATGGTTACGGTACCACCATCAACTACGCTCTTACCCTGATACTGGAATTCAAAACTTTGTGCTGAAGTCATTGTTGCCGTAAACAACATGATGCTCAGCGTTAGGAGTAAATTTTTCTTCATACGCATACATATTTTATAATTCTTTTTTTCGGACTTGCAGGACGCCTTGGTCGTTGTAGAGGAAGGCGATGATGGCGAGGTCGTCGATTTTCCATTCAGCAGGGACTTTTAACGTGTAGTTTGGGGTGACGGAATGTTTGCCCTCGTTTACGGTCATCTCCTCGCCCCATGCACCATTGAGAGCGGTGCGGAAGACGTGCTGATGGAGATACGCATCGTTGCGAGTGCCATCAGGCATCAACTGGAACGCCGTTACGTTGTCTTCGACGACCCACAGTTGCAGGTGTCCTGAGACAGTGCCTTCGATGCCCTCGACGTCGGCACGGATTGTCAGTTCGTCGTTATTACGCAGCACGGCTATGTTGATGGATACTGGAGCAGGTTTCTGCAGCTCTTCGCGGATGCGGGTATTCCATGCAGTATATTCTGTGGGAACGCCGCGATTGACGAGTCCTACGGGCTGATATTCCAACCCCCAATGGTTGTAGTATTCGTCACCCGTATCGGTACTCAGACCCACAAACTTCGCGTTGGTATGGAAACCCAGCGGACCGCTATGGATGGCAACAGCAATGACGCTGTCAGCACCATATTGTTCCTGTAGGGCACGGATTTCGTCGTTGGCCTTCGGACAGTTGACACAGCGTTGGCCCGTAAAGTCCTCGAGCAATACACAGCGAGAGACACTATTATTGGGGACTGTCGGTTCCACATAGATGAGGCGGTCGCCTTCGTCAATGTGACTGCAGGCTACGAATGCCAATGTGGCAAGTGCTGTGAGGATATATGTCTTGACGTTCATGAGCAATCGTTCTTAAAAGTTATAGTTGTACGACAGGGTGACACCTTTGCTGGCAGGTACATAGCGGCAGACGCCACCTGCGCAGTTGTAGCCGGCACGTGTACGGCCATAGCCCAGCTGCAGGCGATGGGCGCCAGTGCTGAAGGCCACACCACCCTGATAGTAGTGGGTATGGGTTTCGCCTGCATTATACATATCACCTGCGGAGAGCATCCAATGGGGTGCCAGCGACAGTTCCAACAGTCCGTAAAGCCAGTCGCCCTGATCGTCGGCAGTCGTCAGATACTGTACCTCGGCACGCAGGGCGGTCTTCGGAGCCAGCTGATATTTACCGTCGGCAATGAAGATGTTGCTGCGGACCATGCCGCCTTCGCCTTCGACAACGGTTTTGTTGTAACGCTGGTTCATGTACATCAGCGTCAGACGGAAGTCCTTGGTCCAGCGACGTGTCAGTTGGACGTCGATGTCCTGATAGAACGTCTCACCCTCCCAACGGACATGCGAGAAATTCATCTTGACATTCATGCCATACTTGCCACCCAGCGTGGTCTTACGTTTGAAGTTGTAGCCGGCCTCTGCCTGCCAAGCCCACTCGCCGCCCGCCAACTGCGTGGCGTAGGGATAGAGGGCTGCCAACGCGTAGGTGTGGTCCTGCGTGAACGCTGGCAGGTGGTTGATGAACGACGAGGTGCCTATCATTGAACGGAGGCTGCGGAATGCCATATTTTCACTTCGTTTGGCCTGCAGCAACAGGCTCAGGCCTTTCTTCGAGTAAGAGCCGGAGAAGAGCGCTGTCGTACCCTTGTCGTAACTATACTGGTTGTCGAACGATGGATCCTGTGTCTTTTGTGCGTATTCAGCCAAGAGACTCCACGGTCCGCTGTTCAGCGAGGCCCGAACATCCCAGGCATTGACGAATTCTGGAAGGTTCAGTTTATGGGTAGCATCAACGAAGATGTCCTCCTGACTTTCGTATTTGTTGACCCACGAAGCACCCAGTGTCAGTTTGGTGTCCGACTTCTGCAGACTGGGAATCCATTCGTTCAGCGCTACCTCGGCATCGGCACCGCTGACCAGCGATTTGTTCCACTTCCAATAGCGGCGCTGCTTGCCTGACAGGGCTTTGATAGTGACGCCCTTCAGGGGTTTCATTACCAGACGTCCGCCAAGGAGCGAATTGTCGATGCCCAGCGAGCGTTCCTCGTAGGTGCGCAGGATAAGACCAGATCCAAACTGCTCGTAGAAGGTTCCTGCCGTCAGTTCCGCACACCCCAGTCGTCCCTTCACCCAGAAGTGGGGAACTCCCCAGCCTTTGAAGTCGTTTTCGAAGCCTGGCAGGGGATGTTCGAGATATTCCATGCGCACACCAGCATCAACGTATTGGCTTTGCAACTGCAGGTCGACATAGGTGTTGGTGAGAAAGTCTTCCGTTTTCTCGGCCCCTATCTCCTTGTCGTTCTCAGGCAGCAACATATCGCTCTGCACCGTTCCGTGAAAAGTGACTCCTTGCTTCTTTTCCTGTGCATTAACTGCCAGACAGCAAGATGCGGCCAACAATAGCAATAGACTTCTCATGCGTTTATTTGATAAGCTCTTTGACTTTTTCAATGAGTTCCGTCTCCTCGCCGTCGGTATAGCCTGCATGGCGATAGACAATGTTGCCCTGACCATCGACAATGAGGACATAAGGTATCATCTGGATGCCCAGTGCACGCTTGAGGTCGCCATTGGGGTCGAGCAACACGTCGTATTCCCAGTTGTGGTTATCGACAAGGGGCTTCACTTTATTGATGTTCTGTCCTTGGTCAATGGACACGGCGAATATCTTGACGCCAGTCTCCTGCTGCCAGTCTTCATATACCTCGCTGATGGCATCAAGCTCGCGATTGCACGGCTTGCACCACGTAGCGAAGAAATCGATGATAAACGGCTTACCACCATTGGAAAGCGTATCGACGTTGACGGTCTTGCCATCCATGGTCTTGACAGTCACGGAGGGAAGCTGCGCATTGCTTGGCAGAGTGAATGCCAACAACAAAGCAAACAGGGAAAAGAGTAATTTTCTATTCATCGTTTCTAACTATATTTCGTTTACAGCGGACAAAGGTACGAATAAGCGAACAAAAAACCAAATATATTTGAGTTTTTCTGAGCGAAAGTACCTTCTTGCTTTGCGAAAAGTTACGAATAAGCGAGCGAAATTCCAAATTTTTATTGAGATAAATGCTACAACGGGTCGACGTCGTAGTAGATTTGCAGCGAGGAATAACGCTTGTCGGCCATCATCTGCTGTTGTGCCGTGAGCAGATATTGGCGCACACGAGGCATGTCGATGCCCAGTTCGAGTTTCAGCACCAGTTTACGGATATTTTGTCCACTGACTTTGGCCACCGAGGGTTTGTCAGGTCCCAACACCCGAGCTCCGAACCATTGGCGCAGACGGGCTCCCATTTCCGTGGCGGCAGTTTCGACGACGGCATTCTGGCGGTGGCGCAGGAAGACGTAAATCAAATGGGTGAATGGCGGATAGTGGAATAGTTGGCGTTCGGCTACGAGGTCGCGGTATAAAGAAATATAGTCGTTATGTACAACATGACGGATAACAGGCGTTTGGGGCTGCTTAGTCTGTAGGATGACCAGTCCGCGACGACGTTTGCGCCCTGCTCGCCCACTGACCTGCGACATCATCATAAACGAGTGTTCGAAGGCGCGGAAGTCGGGTTGGTTCATCATGCTGTCGGCATTGACGATACCCACGACGCTGACGTTGTCAAAGTCGAGACCCTTCGAAATCATTTGCGTGCCGATGAGGATGTTGGTACGTCCTGCACCGAAGTCGGTGATGATGCGTTCGTAGGCATTGCGCGTGCGGGTGGTGTCGAGGTCCATACGAGCAATACGGGCCTCAGGAAAAACCTCGCGCACCTGTTCCTCTATCTTCTCCGTACCAAAACCGCGCGTACGCAGGTCGGTACTGCCACAACAAGGGCACTCCGTGGGTATACGGTAGGTAAAACCACAGTAGTGGCATGTCAACTGGTTCAGCTGGCGATGGAGCGTCAGCGATACGTCGCAATGCTGGCAGGTGGGCACCCAACCACATTGATGGCATTCGATAACGGGGGCAAAACCGCGACGGTTCTGAAACAGGATAACCTGTTCGCCACGTTCCAGGGCTTCACGCATCCGCGTTAACAGCAGAGGAGAGAAAGCTCCCGCCATCATTTTGCGATGCTGGAGGTCGGCCGTGTCGACGACCTGTATCTCAGGCAGTTCGATCCCCTTGTAACGTTCCGTCAGTTCCACCAGCCCATACTTACCTGTCTTGGCGTTGTGGTAGCTTTCCATAGATGGCGTCGCAGTACCCAGCAGTATCTTAGCTTTTGGCTCTTGGCTTTTAGCCTTTGGCTCAGGGCTAACAGCTAACTGCCAACTGCTAGTAGCAAGATGTGCCAACATGATGGCGGCACTGCGGGCATGATAACGTGGAGCCGGATCCTGCTGCTTGTAACTGGTCTCATGTTCCTCGTCGACGATGACCAATCCCAGTCGCTGGAAAGGCAGGAAAACGGCACTACGGGCGCCGAGGATGACATCGTAAGGATTGGCCGACAGTTGTTTTTGCCATATTTCCACGCGTTCGGCATCGGAATACTTGGAATGGTAGATGCCCAGACGGTTTCCGAAGATACGTTGCAGGCGCTGCATCATCTGCACCGTCAGCGCAATCTCTGGCAATAGGTAAAGCACCTGTTCCTTGCGTTCGAGGGCCCGACGGATAAGGTGGATATAGATTTCCGTCTTACCAGACCCCGTCACCCCATGTAACAGCGTCACCTGTTTCTTCATCTGTTGCATCAGAATGTCGTTATAGGCATTCTCTTGAGCAGCGCTGAGGGGTTGGATGAGGTCAGGACGATAGTCGCCACCATGATTCAGACGACCAACTTCTACCTCGTAGGTTTCAAGCAACTGACGCTTCACCAGTTGATTGATGGTCTCGGCAGAAGCACCACTAGCGTTCATCAGTTCTTCGCGAGTAACCTCGTTTACGTTGAACGTTGAACCTTGACCATCCGACGGAGAACCATCATCCATTTGGTCCCAATGGGACAAAGCGAGGTATTCCGTAAAGGCCTCGAGTTGTTTCTTGGCCCTCGACAGCACGTTCAGCGCCACATGTAGGGCCGTTACATTACGGTATTGTGGGGTCAGACGGATGTAGGTCTCCGTGCGTGGCTTATACCCGTCCTCAGCTTTCAGTCCTGCTGGCAGTGCCGCTTTGTACACTTCACCAATGGGCGACAGGTAATAGTCACTAATCCAGTGCCACAGACGCAATTGCTGTTCGGTGACGATAGGTGTCTGGTCCATGACTTGCTGAATAGGCTTCACCGCATAACCTTCAGGTTTTGTCGTATGAACGCGACCAACTAGTCCGACATACGTTTTCGAACGTCCGAAGGTCACCAGCACACGAACACCTACCTGCACCGTCATGCCTTCAGGCACGGCGTAGGTAAACATCCCATGCAAGGGAACTGGCAGAATCACATCAACATACGTCATACAGGCGGCAAAGATACAAAAAAATAGGCTAACTGCAAAGAGTTAGCCTACCTTTTATGATGTTATGTTTATCTTACTTAACGTTTCCAACCTTGATGAGGTACTCCCCGATCTGAACGGCATTCAGCGCAGCACCCTTACGGATCTGGTCGCCAGAGAGCCAGAAGGTCAGACCATTCTCATCGCTGAGGTCCTTGCGGACACGACCCACATAGACGTCATCCTTGCCAGCAGTCTCCAACGGCATGGGGTACTTCAAGTTGGCAGGATCGTCGACGAGTGTACAACCAGGAGCAGCGGCAATAGCCTTCTGAGCCTCCTCAACACTGATGGGCTTCTCAGTCTCAATCCAAACGCTCTCAGAGTGACTGCGCAACGAGCTGACACGCACACACATAGCCGAGCACTTGGCATCGGTATGCATAATCTTGCGGGTCTCGTTGTACATCTTCATCTCTTCCTTCGTGTAGCCGTTGGGCTGGAAGACGTCAATCTGCGGAATGACGTTATAAGCCAACTGGTGGGCAAACTTCTTGATGGTCTTTACCTCACCCTCTTCTACCATTTCCTTATACTGCTGTTGCAGTTCGGCCATAGCGGCAGCACCTGCACCCGAGGCACTCTGATAAGAAGAAACGTGGATGCGCTTGATGTGCGAGATCTTCTCCAGTGGCTGAAGCACTACGACCATCATAATGGTGGTGCAGTTGGGGTTGGCAATGATACCACGCGGACGGTTCAGTGCATCCTCAGCGTTGCACTCAGGCACTACCAAGGGTACATCGTCGTCCATGCGGAAGGCACTGGAGTTGTCAATCATCACAGCACCATACTTTGTGATGGTCTCAGCAAATTCCTTCGACGTGCCGGCACCAGCAGAGGTGAAGGCGATGTCGACATCCTTGAAATCGTCGTTATGCTGGAGCAACTTCACTGTCAACTCCTTACCGCGGAAGGTGTATTTCGTGCCTGCTGAGCGTTCTGAGCCAAACAGCACAAGTTCGTCCATCGGGAAATTTCTCTGGTCGAGGATACGTAAAAACTCCTGACCTACGGCACCTGAGGCACCCACAATTGCTACTTTCATAAGCCTAATTCTTTTCCAATATTATTATTTGGGGTGCAAAGGTAATCAAAATATTCGAAATACACGCCATTTTCTTTCATTTTTTCACTATTTCGCCTTTCCGACTATCACAATGCCACCATTTTCGGGGATGACAATGTTCATCTGCTGTTTCTTGTTCTGCTTGACGGTCTTGACGCTGCCAACGACATTAGGATCGTTGGTGTATTTAGCATCGTCAGCATAGACGGTCAGCTGCGTATCCTTCACAAACATGGGCAGCGAGAGGACTTTCTTCAGCGGCTGCTTTTCAGCATTGATACCTGCTATGTACCACGTATCACCAGCACGACGGGCAATGATGGCATACTTGCCAGGATAACCGTCGATGAAGCGTACCTCGTCCCAGTTGGTGGGAACCTGTTTCATGAAGTCGATAGCCCAGGCGGGAGCATCCTCGAGGTTGTTGGGAGCCAAAGCAAAGTGCTGGACGCTGCTCTGGAACAGCACAGCGGTAGCCAACGCATAAATATCGCTGGTACGACGATAGGTACCACGATCGTTACCAGTGCTATAGCGCTTGTTGAGGGCCGAACCGCCCCAGTCCATAGAGGCTACGGTGTTGCGGATGAAGACGTGCGTACAGCCGTTCTTGGCCTCAGCATCGCAGGCACCCTGTCCGAAACTCAGATTCTCGGAAGCCAGCACAGCCTCAGAGGCGACGTAGTTCGGATACATACGTTCCCAACCGCGAGGCAGGGTACATCCGTGGAAGATACACTGCAATCCAAACTCGTTGGCATCGGTCAGGATGTCTTCGTAGAGCTGCATCATCACCTGCTTGTCACCTCCAAAGAAGTCAACCTTGATACCCAGGATGCCATTCTCCTGCATCCACTTCATCTCCTGACGACGAATGGAACTCTTATTCATCTTATGACGAGGACCCTGAGGAGCGTCATTCCAGAAACCGTTGCTGTTGTACCACAGGAACAAGCCTACGCCCTTCGACTGGGCATAGCGCGACAGCTCGGCAACCTTGTCGTAACCAATCTGCGAATCCCAGTGTGCATCAACCAATACGGAACGATAGCCCAAAGCTGCCGAGAAGTCGATATACTCCTTCTGCTCCTTGTAGTTACAGCTGCCGTCCATGCGGATAATCCACGACCAGGTACCCTTACCATAGGTGTAGTCCTTCGAAGCCTTGTATTTGGGCTGCACGAGGTCGTTGGCAACAGTGGTCTCCACGATAGGAGCCAGCGTGGTACCGATAGTCATCGTACGCCAGGGAGTCAATGCCGGCAAGGCGACCTTGGCATTCGGAGTGCCCCAGCCGTCCATCTCTGATGCCTGTGGGAAGTCGATGCTGTATTTCGCACCACCGTCGTTCTTCAGCGCGCAACCGACATAGTTGCCGTCAGTACCCGTCTCAGAAATAATCACCCAGCCCTGAGGTGTCTTGAACAAGCAGGGGAAGGTATAGCCCTGACCCCAGCCGTTCTTACCCATCTCGTCGTCCCAGGTATAGCTGGTCTCATAGCTGGGATAGGTACGGGCGAAACCACCCATCGGCTTCACCTGCGGACAAAGGAACGTGGTGCTACCCTCAGGCAGGATAAAACTGCTGGCTTCGCTCTCAACGACAGCGCTGAACATGTCTTTCTTCCCACCATAGATCTTATAGCGATAGGCCACGTCACGACCTGTCACGCGGAAAATGACATCCAGTGCGGGCTTGCCGTCTTTCTCAAACAGGCAGACAGCCTCCGTAGCCTCATAGCTGACGTGGCTCTGCTTGATGGTCTTCAGCGAATACTCGTCCTTGACGGTGGTTGTCTGGCAGTCCTTCAGGGTAAGGCCCTGCGACAGGTCGGCGAAATTCATCACCACACCCAGCGGAGAGGGAGTGATAAACGTGGTTCCGTCGAGCGTCACCTGGTACGTGGCTTTACCGCCTTGGTCACTCACGGTAACGGCCATCTTGCCGTCAGGACTCTGGAATGTCTTCTCAGTTGCTTGCGCTGTCAGCAGACACAATGCCAATGCTGCAGCAGTCATCATTCGTTTCATCATAATTTTTGTTTGGTTTTATATCTTAATTTCTTATTTCTTACCTCTCACCTCTTACTTCTTACCTCTAACTTCATACACTTTTCCTGCCTTGGTATCGAGGTCGTACTCATACACAGGACGGATATCCAACTGTTCGAATGCTTTCAGTTCTGGAGAGCGTAGGGGCTGCTTGACGTCAGCCGATTCGTACAACGCATTGGGACAGGAGCCAACGGCTTCCTTCAGTCCCTTGCCCTGCAGAGGCACATAGGAACGCAGGCGCAGCTTACCGCCAATCGTCGAGCGAATGTTTGCAGAACGAAGCTCCCCTCCGTTCCATTTCTCGTCCACCACAAAACCACCACGAGCCCTGAGGCCCTTTACTTCGCCATCTTTCCAAGCGTCAGGCAGGGCGGGCAACAGATGGACGGCACCGTCGTGACTCTGCACCAGCATCTCGCAAACACCAGCAGCACAACCAAAGTTACCGTCAATCTGGAAGGGCGGATGGGCATCAAACAGGTTCGGATAGGTGCCGCCGTGACCTCCCCATTCCACAGAGTCGGGAATCAGCGTCAGCATATTCTTGATGATGCGGAAAGCGTGGTTGCCGTCCAACATACGTGCCCAGAAATTAATCTTCCAGCCCAGGCTCCAACCTGTAGCCATGTCGCCACGCTGCTTCAGCGTATTGGCAGCAGCCGAGAACAAATCCGGATGGGAATATGGGGAAATCTGGTTCGAGGGATAGAGTCCGTAGAGGTGCGAGATATGGCGGTGCTCGTCTTTCGGATTGTCACCATCCCACATCCACTCCTGCAACTGTCCGTAACGGCCAATCTGCATGGGAGGCAGTTGCTGAAGGGCAGTACGATAAACGGCAGTGGAATCGTCGCTGATGCCCAACACCTGAGCAGCACGCACCACCTGATTCAGCGCATCAAACACAATCTGGTTGTCCATCGTAGAACCAGCCGTCACTGTAGTATTCTTACCCACGGGGCCGTGCTCAGGCGATACGGTAGGCACCGTCACCAGCCAGCCAAACTCAGGATGAATGCGCATATAGTCCAACAGGAAGTCGGCAGCACCCTTCATCACAGGATAATAGTCTGCCAACAACTGCTTGTCGCCAGTAAAGAGATACTGTTGCCAGATATGCGTCGTCAACCAGGCGCCACCCGTTGGAAACATTCCCCATGTCGTACCATCGACGGGTCCGGCAATACGCCAGAGGTCAGTATTGTGGTGAGCCACCCAACCCCTGCAACCATACATCTCCTGTGCAGTTTTGACACCCGTCTCGCTCAGGTCCTTGATCATTGCAAACAGCGGTTGTTGGTTCTCCACGAGGTTGCCAACCGTTGAGGGCCAGTAGTTCATCTCGGCATTGATATTGATGGTGTACTTCGAATCCCAAGCAGCATTCTTCTTGTCGTTCCACACGCCCTGCAGGTTGGCAGGCTGTCCGCCAGGCTGCGAACTGGAAATCAGCAGGTAACGGCCGTACTGCATCATCAGCGACACCATATCGAGGTCGCTACCGTCGAACGTCGTCAGGCGCTGGTCGGTAGGAATACTAGATGCTCTAGAGTCACTAGAATTGCCAGACAATTCCAGCGACACGCGGTTGTACTGCTCCTGGTATTTCTTCAGGTGCTCCTTCAGCAACTGCTTGTACGCCTTGCCCTTGACAGCAGCCAGCGTCTGGTTGTTCTTCTTCACTGGGTTACCGCTGATGTCGTGATAGTTCACGTAGTTGGTGGCGGCGGTGATATACAGCGTCGCAGTAGTGGCGTCGTCCACTGCTATCGACGTTGCCTTGTGCGCTATCTTACCGTCCGACTCCACCAGGATGCGGCACTCGGCTTTCAGACCTGCCTTGATGCCTTCCTGTTCCACACCGTCAACAACGGCAGCCAGCTCGTTGACGCGTCCGTTTATGCCTTCATGTTCGAAAACCGAAAAGACCTGGGCATTCAGCTGACTGTCGAAGCTCATGTCGAACTCCAGCTCGCCTTTCTTCGAAGCTTCCAGTCGTATGATGATGACGTTATCAGCCTGCGAGGCGAAGACAGTACGCACATACTTCACACCATCCACCTCGTAGGTAGTGGTATTCAGCGCATTGCCGAGGTTCAGTTCACGACGGTAATTGACAGGCTCTGCGTCACTATCATAGTCGAACTTGAGTTTCAGACTGCCCAACGGCAGGAAACGCATCCCGTGAGGGCCGCGGAAGAAGTACTTATCCAACAACTGGTGAGCCTCTTCTTCACGACCCATCAGCGTCAGGTCGCGCACCTCCTGCAGGTGTTCACGGGCTTCAGGACTGTTATTGTTGTGAGGGGAACCGCTCCAGAAGGTTTCCTCGTTCAACTGGATTTCCTCCTCCTTGACGCCACCATAGACCATTGCCCCCAGATGGGAATTGCCAACGGGCAACGCTTTCAGCCATTTCTTGGCGGGTTGGTCGTACCATAATTTATGCTCTTGGGCTGTAGCAGTCAAAGCCAACAGACAAACTGCCATTGTCGTTAATAACTTCTTCATATTTCTTAATGTTCAATGTTAATTTCCTGTCCTTGATAGTTTACTGTCTTCGTGGTGCCGTCAGGCCAAACCACCGTGAATGTTCTCGTCTGAAGCATTCCTGGATAACTGCCCTTCCTTGCACCAATGGTCAGCGTGTGCGTCTTGTCATTCCAGCCAAACTGGATGACACTGTACGCGCCTTTCTCGTAGTTATAGTTGTCGCCCTCGTCTTCGTAGAGCACAAAACGGCCGTCAGCACCAGGATAGACACGCAGTTCGAGGTTGTCCCACGCCTTCTCGCCAACATACTGCATCTCAGGACCCAAGGGCAGGATGCTGCCGGCACGCACGAACATCGGCACGCGGTCGAACGTCGTCTCAAGGGTGACGTTCCGTCCGCCCTTGTAAGCCTTGTTGGTCCAGAAATCATACCACGTAGCACCCTTCGGCAGATACTTCACGGCACTCTTCGTTGCCGTCCAGTCAACACTTCTTCCATCATCCTTCTTACTTCCTACATCCTGCCTGTCCCATCCCGTCATGGCATCCGTGCGGATGATCTTTTCTTCCGTATATTGGGGATCGACGATGGGTGCAGCGAGGATGCTACGACCGAACATAAACTCGTCGGTCATGTTCCACACCTTCTTGTCGCTGGCGAAGTCGCTGAACAGCGGACGCAGATAGCTGTCGTTGTTGCTCGTCACCTGCCAGGCGGTGCTATATAGATAAGGTAACAGACGATAGCGCAGGCGAATCATCTTCTCAATGGCGTCATACACCGGCTCGCCTTTCTTGCCAAACTGCCAGATCTCACGAGGCGCATCGGCACCATGACTGCGGAACACGGGACAGAACAGTCCGTACTGCATCCAGCGCACATACAACTCCTGGAACTGAGGATTCTTCGGTGCCGAGGCTGGGCCCTGGGTATTGTAGGAACCACAGAAGAATCCACCGATGTCGGTATTGAAATTGGGATTGCCCGTCAGCGAGAAACTTAGTCCGGCAGGCACCTGTTTGCGCAGCATATCCCACGACGAGTTCACGTCGCCGCTCCACATGTTCGAGCCGTAGTGCTGCTGACCGGCAAACGACGAGCGCGTCATGATGAAGACTCGTTTTTGGCTGTTGGCTGTTGGCTGTTGGCTATTAGCTTTTGGCTTTTGGCTGTTGGCTTCTTTACGTTGGGCCTGATAGATGCCGCGAACGGTTTCCAACGGGAAGGCATTACGCTGTGAACGCCACGTACCGCCATACACTTTGTGCGCATAGTCGCTCTCGCGGGGATTGAAGAAGTCGGGGTCGGTAGAATCCATCCACCACGCATCACACCCGTAGTCGTAGAGCGTCTTCAGGTATTTCCAATAGATGGAGCGGGCCTCAGGACTGAAGGCGTCATAGACCTTCACGCCCGAGGGATATTTCATGACGGGCGGCCAGATATGCGAGATACCACTCTGTGGCCACGTCTCGAAAGGCAACAGCAAACCCTTTTCGTTCAGTTCGCGGAACTGCTGCGTCTGTGGTCCGAAACTGGCCCAGATCGAGATCATGAAGTGGGCGTGCTTGGCGTGCACATTCTTGATGAGCTGAGGCCCTGTGGCAAAGTCCTCCGACAGGAAGTCCATCGCGTTCCACAGATAGTTCGAGCCCCAATACTGCCAGTCCTGAATGATGCCGTCCAGCGGCACCTGCAGGGCACGATACTGGTCGACAATGCTCTCCGTCTCAGCGGCTGTCTTATAGCGCTCCTTCGACTGCCAGTAGCCGTAGGTCCACAGCGGGAACATCGGCACGTCGCCCGTCAGGTGGCGCATCTGGGCTATCACGCCGTCGGCACTTCCGCCATACATGAAGTAGTAGTCAATGCCCTGACCGGCCTCAGAGGTAAACGACATGCCCTCGGCATTGTCCTCAAACAGCGTCGGCGAATAGTTCTCCCAATAGAGTCCCCAGCCCTTGATGCTCTGCAACACGTTCTGGAAGTCCTCCAGGTTCGACTGCTCCATGCGTTTCCTCTCGCCCCTGCGGTTCATCTTGCCGTTCTGGATGGTTCCCAGACCGTAGATGGCCTCGTCCCTGTCGAGGAAGAAACTCTGACTGACCTCGAACTCATGCTCAGTCTTACGCACCATGCTGATGCCCTTTTCCCTCAGGAGCACCTTACCCCTGTTCGTCATGAATACCAGGGTCTCTGTCTCGGGTTCCAGCTTCACCGTCAGCACGCTACTCTTCCACGTGTCACCCGTATGCGTTACGGCAACATGCTCCGGCTTGGCAGTAATGACCAACGTCTTCGTAGGCTCACCCTTTACCACATGAACGATACTCGGCGTGAAGAACTCCACCTTCACGTCTTGGGCCTTAACGCTGCCCAGCGACATGGCCATCAGCCACGCAAACATCACAATCTGCTTCATCATTTTAGGACTTGATCTGGTTTATGGCTGCGAAGGTACGAAAAAAAAGTGAGCCGACCAAACATCAGCCCACCTTTTTTTGTAGTCGCTCCTATAGCGAAAGTGGTCCGTGACCCATACATGACGTCGTTCCGAGGGCAGTCAGCGCTGCCGT
>CACYKE010000042.1 GCA_902774925.1 uncultured Prevotellaceae bacterium
TGCTGGAAACACGTCGAAGTCGCCAAAAAACGCCAACTTCACTGCAGCAATCACAAATGCCACCAGGAAGAACGCTATCCAAATATAATTCAGTACCATAGTTTTCTTTGTTCGTCAGCCATATAATCTGCAAAGGTAGTTATTTATTTCCTACCAGCCAAATAAAATGCAAAAAAAGAGCGGTTGCTCTCGCAACCGCCCCTTCCGATTTATAAATATCAAAGTATTTGATGTCTAATTAGTCGTTGTTGGTCAAATCCTTGTCAGTCAGAAGAGGATTCTTTTTTGCCCAAGGATTTACACCAGGATTTGCTACCCAAGCAGAGAAGTTTTCATATACTCGGTTGATATTAACATACTCATCACACCAATCAGTATTAACCGGGCAGTTGAACTTAGCAGCAGGTTCACCCTGATTAGCCTCAATCTCTACCCATGAACCACCTTTGTAGACAGTAATCAAGATGCTCTGGGCATCAGTATAGATATGATCTTCGAGTACTAACTCTTTTGCGGGAACTTCGTTACCTACACCACAGTTCTTCATATAGCCACCCAGTCCGTTCACATTATCGTGAATCTCAACACTACCAGCAGGCTCACTGCTATTATCATTACGTGTACCACCAATTCTGATAGGCAGTGTACCACCTGCTGCGAGCAGCTTAATGTAAGCCTTACCATCCTTGATAGCCCAATCGAATACAACATCGTTGAAGTCCCAGTCAGATGTCTTTCCTGTAGGATCATACTGTGCACTCAAGTCCTCAGCCATGATACGACCCTGATAGGTAATGCTGGGAACATCATATTTCTTAGCTTCAGTCAGAGTGACAATCCAGTCACTGTAGTATCCGTCAGCAGTACCGCCAACCTTTACCCAATCTGTATTCGAGTCCTTTGTTGGATAGTAACCAGCCTCAAAAGCAGCCTGGAAGAGCGGCAAATTCAAGCACTCTACGTTCTTAATATCCTCGTTATAGTCCTTATAAATCTTCTGGTTACTCTGGGTTATGTCTGTCAGAACAGTCTGGGCATCCAAACGTGAACCTGCATACATACTCGTATTAGTACTAAGGTAAGGAATCTTCTGACCATTAATTCTGATATACTCGTCATAGCCCTCAGCAAATTCATAACCAACTACCTGCCAATTCTCTATGATGGGTTCATACCACTTGATGACACGCTCACCATCCCAAATGTACTGAGGAGCATTACCTGGAATATCACTAAGCTTAACATAGCGCTTACCATCGGCAGAGCTAGCATCGGTCTGATAAAGGTCATCACCAATCATCATCTCGAAGTCGAAGCCCATGAACGAGCGGTTCCAACCATCGTTAAGACAATTAGCCTCTGCACCAAGTGCATTAATAATTGTCTGGAAGCTAACCAAGCCAGTATACTCTGTACGACGAACTGAGCCTGTGCTATTGTAATAGCCGAAACTCTTTGTAGTAGAGTTTAACATCAGATTAATCTTGTCAGAATGACGATGTGTAGCATCATTCACTGGGTAGGTCTCTTCGATAGTAGTTAACGTACCCTTGAAGTCAAGCACATTTGGATATCCGTTGCCGCAATCACCGTTGTTGAAGTTGTTGTTATGATCAACAAACTCGGGAGTTTGAGTTCTGTCAATAGCAGCCAAATGATCCATGTGATCAGATCCAACGATTTGAGTTGTACCATTAGCAGCCGTATACTCCTCTGGTGAATTAGAACCAGGAGTCGTGCCTCCTTTATATACCTGCTGGATAAAGTAGTTCGTCCACTGAGGATCCTCATATCTCGGATTCTTCACGGTCTGGAAATACTTTATTACAACTTTCTGCTGATCTTCTGTCAGGCGGGGTGGAACCCTATACTTACAATCATCACGATCGTTTGCAGCCCACTCATTACCATTGGCAAAAACGCCACGTGTGAATGCGCGGGTGCCACCGAAGCCCCAGTCCTGATTTGAAGCAGGCTGACCAAACTGAGCAACGAAATTTGCTTCGTACTGAGCCTTAATGATTTGCTCTTGAGACATTGTTTCAATGTCGTGATTCGAACAGCTTGCGAATGCGACGGCTGCGAATCCAATCATCAAATACTTTTTCATAATTGTTTAAAATTTTAAATGGTTTTATAATTAATTATTGCTTAAATTCTCGAATTTGGTTGCAAAGATAGGGAAAAAAGGTGGAAAAAACAACAATAATATGATTAAAAAATGTTAACCACAAGAAAATCGTTTGTAAAAACTCCAAGTTCGTAGTCCGAAACGGCATAAAAACTGCATAGTATTTCAGCGTCTTAAAGAGCCGGAAACGCCCTCCCACTCGACAAAAAAACTGTGAATTGTGAAACTGTGAAGGGCGAAAAGTGAAGGGCGAAAAGTGAAGGGTGAAAAGTCAATGAGCCAGGGGGGATTCCCTCTGGCTCATACTCTTGGTTAGATTAGCGTTCCGTTTTGCAATTTACGCAGCCTTCTTACGTTTGAGGTAGGCTGGCGTTTTGTGATAGACACCATTCTCGTCGCAAGTGATATATCCTCGCTCTTCCCACATACAGAGTTGCTGGGTAGGATTGCTGTTCTTCTTGCGCTCACGGATGCGGACAGCTTGTGCATCCTCCCTCGTAAAGTCATCAGCCAGCATGTCGAGCATGTTCTTCGGGCCTCGCGTACGCACCACCTCACCAGCCATCTGTTGACTCATCTGCTCGCCAAAGAAGTGCATCTTACACCACATGTCGTACTTCATGGTCCACATGGCAAAGTTCTCGATATCCTTCGACCACTTGCCTTCTGCGATATAGAGAACCATTGCACGAAGCCACGCACTGACGACGGCACGATAGGCTAGCTTCTCGTACACTTCGTCGTCGCAGAGCCATGCGGTGTCCTTAGCCTCCTTGTCCATTCGCTGAATCAGACGCTGAGCCTGAGGGAGGTCGATGATACCCTTGGCTGCATTCAGACGGTCGATGTAAGGCTTGACGGCCTCAGCATGCTGCTCGTCGTAGATGCCGTGAATGGGCATAGCCATACCTCGCCAGGTGACGATGGTGGAGAACGACAGTCGCGAGAGTGTTCCATCAGCCATCATAGAACGAAAGAACTGCTGGCCGCGCTGAATAGTGGTCGAGGCATTGTAGTTCATTCGCATCTGCGGACGACCCGTAACACTCTGGATGCCAACACGTTCCTGGCCGTAGTAACCACAATCGTAGGCCAATCGGAAAATCTTGCCGATTTGTCCTGAACGGCCATTCACCTTCAGCTGCTCGAACAACTCCACCTCGTCTACCTGCACGTAGAGGAAATGACCCTGAGCATCCTGCAACTTCTGAACGAGGGCTGCATTCGTCAGGTCGCTCGACATCATCTGAATAATCAGATCGTCCGGACGCTTGGGCTTCTGCTTGTTGGCACCCATCGAACGGCACTCCTCCTTCCACTCGTCCTCACGACGGCGGTTCACATCGTCGCGTGCCTTAATGTCAGCCATGATAGGTTCGCAGACACGATTGACACACGACTTTCCGCTGGACATCGGCGCCATACAGTTCTGCATGAAGGTGGCCTCGTGCATGGTGTGGTCGGCATAGGGGAACTGAACCTGATAGAGGTGGGCACCCAAGGCAGGGAAGAGTCCCATAGCCGAGGCAGGTTTGTAGATGTCGGGCTCCTTCGAGACCATCAGCTTCACCGACTTGGGCAGACGTCGAGGCATCTGTGGGGGCTCGTCGCCCAGCACGTCCTCAGTAGTCAACGGCTTGTCCTTCACACCTGTGACGCTCTCGGCATAGATAGCGCGCAGACGCTGGCTCATAGGCGCATTCATCTTGGTGTAGTCCTTGTAGAAGTCGCTAACCAGTCGCTGACAATCCTGCTCCCTCGCGTAGTTGGGCATCTTGACGGCTAAGACGGCCTTCAACTCGTCCTGCGACATCAGTCGGCAGATGCCAACGCTGAGGATGCTAACCAGCGTGTTGTGCCAGTTGTAGACTCCCACTTGGTCAATCTCCTCCAGTTTCAAACCTACCTCCTGCAAGCAGAGGTCGAAAATGCGCAGGTTGCGGTCAGAGGCAGGCGAAGTCTGATGGCTGAGGGCTGACGATGGCTGAGGTGTCATTTCAGGCACCGTCGCGTTTTGCGACTTCCTTTCAACCACCGTCGCGTTTTGAGACACTGCCTTCACCTCACGCTGCTTGCAAAGTTCCTCCTCATCTATATAAAGAAGGTACGCGCGAGGGACGACGAACGAACAACGGGCATAGTCCTTGACGCTTCCGTCGTAGCTGGAGTCACCCAACTGCTCCGACATCCACTTCTGAGCCTCAGCCAGCGACATTCCCTCAGGCACTTCGAAAATCAATCGCAGTCCTTCGGTAGAGGGTGTTACGTGGGCCATCACAATGCCCAGTTCGGCACAACGTTCACGAACCATCGTGTTGAAAAATCCACGTGGGTCAGAAATGTGGTCAATGTCATACATTGACAATCCAGAGGGTACAGCCGACTTGTTCTGTCGCACGCCATCGGTAAAGGTGGCATGTGGCGTCAGCACCATCAGCTGTTGCTTCCTGTCGCGTTTGTAGGCTTCAAAGTCCTCGCGACACATCTCACCTCGTTTCACACGCTCAAGGGCATCCTCGATGTCAGCGCAAATCTTCGCTGTCGTCTCCGAGTCCATAGCGGCATAGAGGTTCTCAACTGTGCAGGGCGTTACGCTGCTCTTAACGCTTGGGGCGAACCCCATCTGAATTTTTTTCTGGTTCATAAGCATAACTTAAATTAACGTACTGCAAAGTTAATATATATAATAAGGTATAGCAAGGGTTTACCCCTTTTTCCAGTGAATCTGGAGGTAGTTGGAAAAAGTCGGAAAATGATTGGATTTTCTCGGAATGAAGTCGGAAGAAATCCGGGCAAAAGTACACAAAAATCCCTTCTGTTGTGTACTAAATGGAGACGTGGATTTTGCGGCCTAAAACGGGTTCAAGAAACTCGGCTATCTGATTGCATATCTCACGGTTGGTGGCCTGCACGGGATTGATGCTGCTGTTCGACACCCACAGGCGATACGAGTCGTCGCGGTCTTGTACAATGTCGTAGTCACCATTTTTGCGCACCGTGTCGCGGCCCTTACCAGGAATCATCGAGCAGATAATGGTGTCGTAGCGATTGACGGTGACGTTGGCCATCAGGATGGCTTCGTCAATCATCACACGCATCACGTGCGGCCACGTCCATACGACCTCACCGCTCAGAATCTTCTCGTCAATCTTGCGGATGAGCTTGATGAGCTGTTCGGCTTTCTCGCCCTGACGATAGGTCTGATAAAACTCCTTGGGCATGTGCTGGGCGTCAATCTGCGGGGTGTTCATCAAGCGCCGGACGGCCGTTAAGCCCTCGTCCTCCATGCCTTCGTGCTCAGCCCATCGCTGGATAAGGTCAACGTAAGGTTTGCGCTGACCTTCGGTATTCTTCGTCTGGGCGTGGCCTACCACAAACTCGACGGGGATAGGGGGGAGTGTCATCAATGCTTTCTCCATTTCTCAAAACCCTCAATCCTTTGGTCTGCATTCAGTCGGTTGGTCACCTCCGTCAATTGTCCGTCGTCCGACTGGAAACGGATGCTGATTAAGTCGTCGTCGAAATAGCCCTCATAGACGCTCAGCTGGTAGCGCAAGTCATGATAGATTTCATCAGCCGTACCTTCGGACTGGAAATAGAAGCCCTGATGTCTGTTGCTGCGCACACGATAGACGTCACTCTCGTCGCCACCGAAGCCCTTGATGCAGTTGACGTACAACGTAGATGTGAAGCGCATCATCTGCACCTGCTCGCCCGTTTCTGCGTCCTTCTCCGTAGGCATCACAATCCTACAGCCCAGAATCTTCATGCGTTCCAAAATGTATTCAGCCCCTGCGGGTTCCAACTGCTGGAAGTCGTACTCAATGATTTTCGCCACCCAGTAGAGGTTCGTACCTTCTGGTGGACATAGCGCGCGGCAGTCGTCCAAGTCGATAGGCACCATCTTGCCAGCAGGTAATTCGTTGCCCATGTCGATGATGGGATACGACACCGAGTCCACCATCTCAGCACCCTCATCGTCCTCCGTCCAAGTGACGAGTGTGGCGATATGGCGACCAACAAAGCCCCCAGCGTAAATTACCTGATAGGGAGCATCCAATTTCAGCATCTGTGATTTCATTTCGTTCTCTTGTTTTGATTTGTGCACAAAGGTACGAATAAGTGAGCAAAATACCAAATTTTCGAGCAGCGAATGCAGAGATATGCTCGCATATTCTCTGCTGAGTCGAGAGAAAATTCGACAAAGTCAAATTAATTTGAGTATTTTCGATTGCAACGCCACACTCTGCACCTTTAGGTCAGAGAACGAGAGTGCCTTCTCTCTTTATTTCACACCATTCACAGTTTCACAGTTTCACAGTTTTATTTTTAAGGGGGTACCCCCTTTTCATAGTCTATTTTATATATACTTATTTATATATATTAATAAATATTAACATTCCCATTGCAGGTCTAAACGCCTAAGGGCTCAAAAAAGAAACTGTGAATTGTGAATCTGTGAAGATTGGGGTTCTTTTTGCGCCCTGCCCAAAGAAAAATTATTCCCTGCCTAGGGAATAAATCGTTTAGTACCGGTAAACGGGCGGCTTAGTTCCTTTGGATTGCGTGCTTACTTCCCAAGGGTTACGAGATTACTTCTCGGAGGCTTCCAAGTAGTCGCGGATGGCGGCAACGAGGGCGTCGTTTTCTTCGGGGAGCTGGGCTGAGACGCGGAAGAAGTGGTTGTCGAGGCCGTAGAAGTTGCTGCAGTCGCGGATGAGCATTCCGTGCTCGTGAATGAGGTGGTATTTCAGGTCGGTAGATGTTGCGTTCTCCAGTTCGCAAAGCATATAGTTCGTCTTGGTTTCAAAGACGCGCACACCCTTGACCTCGCGCAGGTTGGAACGGAAACGCTGGGTTTCCTCCAGATATTCGTCCAGATTGCTGATGGCAGGCTTGCCTTTCTTCAGCAGGAATTTTCCAGCCTCGATGCTTAGGGCATTCATGGCCCAGGGGTGGCGGTGCTGGCGCAACAACTGGACGGTGTTGGGATGGCCAGTAATGTAGCCCAATCGCAAACCTGGTACACCATAGGTCTTGCTGAGCGAATGAAGCATCAGCAGGTTGGGCACGTCTATCATCTCACGGGCCTGTAACAGCGGTTCCTTCGTATAGCCTTCGTACGACTGGTCGACAACAAAGGCATAGCGTGGTGAACGGCGCACGACATAGTCCATGAATCCCTTCATCAGCACGTTACCCGACGGATTGTTGGGATTGCATATCCAATAGACTCGGTCGCGTGGCAACTCGGTCATCTCGTCGTTATTCTCATAGGAGATGATGTGATTGAACTGCAGAAGCGCTATTCTTGAAGTGGGCGGCAATCATGTAAATAGCCTCCGTAGCGCCGTTGGTCACAAGAACAGCCTCGGGCGATATGCCTTCCTTCAAGGCTATCAGACGTTCGAGACTGCGCGGCTGGGGCTCCGGATAGTTGGCTATCAGGTCGAAATGTCCCTTCATAAACTCCTTCAGCGCTGTCAAATCGGCATGCTGATAGATGTTGCTGCTGAAGTTCATCTTCACCAGATCGTTGTAGCGGTAAATGTCGTCTCCGTGACCGTCTAACATAGTACTCTTATTTGAAGTGTTTCCTTGTCGAATGTGATATCGGCACGCTCGATAAATCGGCTCAGGGCACCTTGTGCAGCCAGTTCACGAGGTGTTCCCACGCTGAGCATATCGGGCTCCATCAGCCAGATGCAGTCGGCCACTTGCAGGGATAGTTCCACGTCGTGGGTAGAGAGGAAGATGGTCTTCTGTTGCTGAATGGCCAGGCGACGCAACAATTGCATCGTCTCGACCTTGCTGGGATAATCGAGGAAGGCCGTCGGTTCGTCCAGATAGATGATGGGCGTCTGTTGGGCCAGCGCCTTGGCTATCATCACCTTCTGGCGCTCTCCGTCACTCAGCGTGTGCACCATGCGTTGGCTCAGCGACTCAATACCCACCAATTGGATAGACTCGCGAACTATTGCGTGGTCTTCGTCCGTCAGCCCGCCCCAGAAGCCCGTATACGGTGAGCGTCCCAAGCCCACGAGTTCTTCTACGGACATATTCCTGACATCAGGTTTCTCTGTCAACACCACACCGATGATGCGGCTCAGTTCCTTATCGGTAAACTCCGCGATTTCCCTACCCTCCATCTTGATGTTTCCGCCCAGTTTGGGCTGAAAGGCAGAGAGCGTTCGCAGGAGCGTCGATTTGCCTATACCGTTTTGTCCTAACAGACACGTCAGCTGGCCACTATTGATGGCAGCATTCAACCCCTTAGCCACCACTTTTTCTTGTCCTTTGGTGGCGTAACCGATGGTCAGATTTTCTAATACGACGGTCTGCATGACTATTATCTCTTAACTTTTATCTATTATCTAACAGGCTGTGGCCCAAGTCGCGCACCTTGCAGATGTTGACAATCTGGTCAATCACGTCGTTCATGATGGGAACGGGCACCAACCTGTAGTTGTCGTAATCAGCACAAAGCACCACTAGGTTCAAAGCCTTGACACGAATGCCATAATGCTCCTGAAGCATATATCGGTAGAGGTTCTGCTGGAGGCAGTAGTGATAGTACGACGTATCGGGCACACTAATGCCGTTGAGAGACATCTTGCCACCAAAACCTTCGACTATGGGACGTCCTGTGGCATCAACCACCTTACGGCTACGCTTCCAGTCGTAAATGATGAAGTCGCCGTCAGCGTCCTTGCAAATCAGGTCGATAGTGCCGGCAATGTTCAAGGGAACATCATAGACGGGCCACTCCTGACGATAGGGACAAATCTGATAATCGTTGACGAATCGCAGGAAATGCTGGCGTTCAGGCTCAATGTTGACCTCCTCCGTCTCACCTTCGTAACAGAACTGGTAAGTAGTCTCAAACTGTCCTGTCTTGAAGTAGTTCTCCGTCTGTTCGTGCATGAAGGTGCCCACCTCGCTGGCCATACAGCCCGTACGGTTCCACTTGCGGAGCGTCTCTTCTGCCGGAATGCCGTAACGTTCCTGATGACGCAAGGCTATGTGCTGTCCGTCAAAGGGCTCGAAGAAATAACCCACAAGGCTACTGACGGGTAACAACTGGACTTCGCCACGATAGAGATAGACGTGACCCTCGGGCAGGAAGTCGATGTGCTCGTCCTGTTCGTAGAGGCCTGCATCGGTGAATGCCTCCATCTTCTGGCGCATGGCTAACGTTCTTTCCGTCATTTTTCTTTCGACTCCAAGGGGTTACGCAGTCCTTTAAATCCTGAGAGATAGGCCTTTGCAGAACCAAACGACAGGAACATATCAAGACGTACGGGCATGTGGTTTTTGTCGTCGGTGATGTAGAAACGGATGAGTTCGTGGTTCTTTCCGTCCTCACGCTCGATGAACGAGAAAACAAGACAACGATACTTGTCGTTGTTATTCTTCATCTTTAGCGTCGTCTTGCCCGTATATTTCAGCCACGAGTTCGACAGACTTTTGGCATCACTAATGGGCATCGGGATGTTCTCGCCCACCTTCAGTTTCGAAGCGTCGAAATTGCGGGCACGCATGAAAATACTCATCATATCGTAGATGCAGTCCTTATACTCAGCCTCTTTCCAGTGTACCTCTCCGTCAGCATCGATACGGTGCATCTTCAAATGGCAGTTGGTATTGGGATAGCTGTACCACAACTCATCTACATAGTAGCGGTCACCTTCGCGTGCACCTTTGCGGAAATAGAGTGGCGAAATATCCATGTCGGTATAGCACAACAAGGTGTCGCGCATCATGAATACATTATCTAACTGGCTGTTTCCTCGTGTTACCAGACTGCTACGGAAAGCATTCTGTCCCTTGTATTTTGTCTGCACGGTAGACATGGAGGCCGTTCCCACTTTGACCCATACAAACTTCCAGTTGAAGTAGAGGTCGTAACTGAGAAACTCGCCCGTCTTAAAGGCCGTATTCTCAATGCCACATTGTGCGCTGGCACTTAAAGGCGAGAAGGCAAAGAGGCTGAAAAGCAAAGCACCCTTCACCAGCACCATTGCCGATATCTTTTTCATCATATTATTCATCTTTTCCATTTATAATCTATTTTACCAATTCTTTCTTCACGTATTCTATGCCCAACTGGCGAGCACGTTCTGCATTACGGTTCTGCTTCTGTTTCTTCTCCTTGGTATCCTTCTGCTTGACGAGAGCTCCAGGTTTCTGCTGGTTACGAGGTTTGCCTGTCAGATTCCATTGCTTCGTAACGTCCCATTTCGCCTTACACTCTATTTCGCCAGAATAGTAATAGACGTCCTCGGGTTGCTGGTCGTCGTCGTAGTTACCCGTATCCCACAGATCGTTGCCGTTACGGTCGACAAAGGCACGCGCATAGTAATTGCCTGGCTCAAGGTAGAAGAATGCTGCCTCACCGTCGTTGCCAGCCCTGACCTGACGCAAACTTTTGTCTTCCGTACCCAACAACTGGACAACAATTCCCGTGTCGCGCACACCGCTCAAACGGAACACCAACGAACTGAATTCGTCGAGGGATTGGGCTTGGATACCTTGCTTGATGGGATTTGATTCCAATCCATAAATATCCACAAAGGCTGCTGAGTCAATCTCCAAACTATATTCTGTTCCTGGCTGCCATTCGGCCAACAGTTCGAAGTGTCCCATCACGGAGTCAAGCCGGATGATATCAAAAGGCGCTCGATACCACAGGGAGTCTATCTGTGAATAAAGGTGTACGGCCGAAGTGTCGGCTTTAGCCAGTGGGGTTGGAATGTTGATAAAGACCTTACTGATAGGATTGACGGACTTGGGGATCTCCACCCTCACCTCCAGCGGTTTGATGGGATAGATGCTGTCGTAAGGCTCTTCGCGCTTCTTTCTCTTCTCTTGTTCCTTCTGCCAAGTCTCATACTCCTTCTGACGTTCTTTCTGTCGTTTCGCATAGGACGTCTTCGCAATGACATCAAGGGTGTCCGTCTGACTGATCAACACACCTGCGCTGTCGGTTATCAAATACTCCATCGAGAGGGTCAGCGTATCTGTATTGATGAGCGTTGTATCACGAAGCCAATAAGTAATCGTGTCTTTCTTCGCATTGTGTTCGACGACGAAAGCTGAATCTGCGTCGAAATTCAGACCTTTGATGATGGGCAGTTGCTCGTTGCCATAACTGAAGAAGAGTTTGATGCGGTCGGCATCCGTACGGTCGGGCTGTTTCAGCAGATAGCGGTCCGTTTGCTGCTCCTGAAAGGCCAGCATAACGACATCATCGGGGTAGAAATGGGTATAGGGTACCCGCAGGATATTGTCGATGTGCAAGGTGTCGCGCCAAATAGTATCCTGACGGATATCAGGTCCTGCAGAGGGCTTATAGGTCTGGTGCGAGAAGGCTATCATCTCACTCTTCTGCGTGAATTTGAAGTCACCATCGGCATCCTGCAAGGCATAGACGCGGTATTCGCCTGGGGCAACGCCCTTGATGACGAAATGACCAGAAGCATCAGTACGCGAGACGCGCATCAGGGGCTCCTTACGGAATACCGAGTCGGCCAGATTGTTGTACAGTCCGACGCTGATACCCTTCACGGGCTCGAGGTTTGAGGCATCAATCACGTATCCTGCCACCTCGAAGGTGTCAATCTGTTCGCCTGTCGAGAAAGTATAGGTGAAGTTACCCATGGGGTTTCCTTCGTTGTTGTCGCTGATGGCGTCACTGAAGTCAATGGTATAGGTGGTGTTGGGCTTCAACGAATCCTTCAGTTCCACCACAATCTTCTTGCCCTTGGCCTGTATTTCCGGCATCTCCAACTGTGGCGGAGAAACGATAACATTCTCTGTGGGATCTTCCAGTTTGATGAATTCGTCGAACAGGATGGTGATTTTCTGTGTCGTCACGTTGGTAGACTGGTCGGCTGGTGTCGCGCTAACGACGCGAGGAGGGTCATCGTCGTACCATCCACCGTCGGGCGAACCCATTCGAGCACAGCCAACAGCTAAGAGCAAACTGCTAAGAGTGAAAAAATATAGTAGTTTCTTCATTGTTTATTCAGCGTCAATAATTGGTCTATATGTTCGCGACTATTGCTCAATCGAGGCACTTTGTGCTGGCCTCCCAACTTGCCTTTCATCTTCAGCCAGTCATTGAAGAGTCCCTGCCGGGCCTCAACGATTTCCAAGTGCTGCAGGGTGATGTCCTTATAGCGTTTGGCCTCGTAATCGCTGTTCAGTTCTTGCAGGCGCTTGTCCAGCAAGTCAGCGAACTGTGCCAAGTCGTTTGGTGACTTGGAGAATTCAATGAGCCACTGGTGGCGACATTTGGCATTGGCATCCATAAAGACTGGTGCTGCCGTATATTCCAACACTTCGGCACCCGTCTGTTCGCAGGCATAGGCAAGTCCTTGCTCGGCGTTGTCGACGATAAGTTCCTCGCCAAAGGCATTGATAAAGCTCTTGGTGCGTCCAGAGATGACGAACTTATAGGGATTCGTCGAGGTAAAGCGCACGGTATCACCTATCATGTAGCGCCACAGTCCGCACGACGTCGAGATGAGCATGGCGTAATTCTTGTCCTTCTCAACACCCCACAGCGGCACGATTGGGGCTGTTAGCTCTTGGCTATTGGCTGTTAGCTCTTGGAACTCATAAAATACCCCATAGTCCAACATCAGCAACATGGCCTTGTCCGCAGGGTCATCCTGAATGCCAAAGAATCCCTCGCTGGCATTGTACGTCTCCATATAGTGCATCTTGGGCGACGTGATGAGCTGTTCGTACTGCTTACGATAGGGTGTGAAAGCCACGCCACCATGAAAGAATACCTCCAGATTAGGCCACACCTCTTCGAGATGCTTCTTACCCGTCATTTCCATCATACAATTCAGTACAGAGAGCATCCACGAAGGTACACCACTGATGTTCGTCACGTTCTTATTCATCGCCTCACGAGCTATCCGCTCACGTTTGAGTTCGAAATCGCTGAGCAGAGCGGTTTCCTTCTTAGGTACGCGCACTAAGTTGGCCAACGGATTGATGTTCTCAATCAGAATAGCGCTGAGGTCGCCCACCAACGAATCCTTCAGATTGTAGTTGGGAGCGTGGCTGCCACCAAGGATGAGGCCTCGTCCGTCGAACATGCGCGACTGGGGGTTATTCCTCAGATACAATGCCACCACGTCACGTCCGCCAGCATAGTGAATCTTCTGCAGACCTTCCTTGCTGACAGGAATAAACTTCGACTTATCGTTCGTTGTACCGCTCGACTTAGCATACCACTTGACGCGTCCTGGCCACAAGACATTCTGTTCCCCATGACGCATACGGTCTATCTGGCCCTTCAACTCCTCATAGCTGTTCACTGGACATAGACGGACAAAGCTGTCGTAGTCCTTGATTGAGGCAAACCCGTGCTCACGACCGTACTCAGTGTCTTTACCACTTGCTATCAAATGGCTGAGCACAGCCCGTTGCAATTGCTCGCCCTGGGTCTGATGTTGCTCAAGTTCTCGCATTCGCGAGGTGAAGATATATCTTGCTATACTTGTTATGCTCATCGCGCTCGTATTTATTTAATACAACGTGCAAAGGTAAACATAATCTTTCGGACAACGGCAGATTTTACGTTTTTTTATATTATAAGGTGTGAAAAACGGACTATTTAAGCACCTTATCCACGCTACCTGCGTCGAGCAAACGCCGTTCGGCCTCGTCGTAGGACAGTCCCAGCGACTCCTGAATCATGCGTGTACCGCGATCTCTGAGCTTGGCGTTGGTCAGCTTCATCTTAACCATGCGGTTGCCTTTGACACGACCCATGCGAATCATCAGCGAAGTACTGATCATGTTGAGTACCATCTTCTGTGCCGTTCCGCTCTTCATACGACTGGAACCCGTCACAAACTCAGGTCCCACGATGGTTTCAATGGGATAGTCAGACACAGCGGCCAATGGGCTATTGGGATTACTGGTAATGCAGCCGGTCAACAGTCCCTGCTTACGGGCATTTTTCAAAGTGCCTATTACGTAAGGTGTAGTGCCTGAGGCGGCAATTCCCAATACCGTATCGTCGGCAGTGGGCAGAAACTGCTGTAAGTCTTTCCAGCCTTGTTCTTTATCGTCCTCAGCATTTTCAATGGCACTGCGCAATGCCTCGTCACCACCTGCAATGATGCCTACCACCCAATCGGGCGAGACGCCAAACGTTGGCGGCAGTTCGCTGGCATCAAGCACGCCTAAGCGTCCGCTGGTTCCTGCTCCCACATAAAACAATCGTCCACCGCGTTTCATCCTCGGCTCAATGGCTGTGACTAGCGCCTCTATCTGTGGAAGAGCCTGACGGACGGCTTCTGCTATCCGCTGGTCCTCTTCGTTGATGTGTTGCAACAGCTCGCCTACCGACATCCGTTCCAGATGGTTGTAACGTGAAGATTGTTCCGTGATTTTCGAAAAACTACCCATTTCTCATAATTTTTGGCTGCAAAGGTAATAAATTATTCGAATATTTCGTATCTTTGCAGACAAAAAAAAGAAAATGAAAAAACTATCGCTATTCATTGGGGTCGTTTTGGCCGCCAGAGGAACGGTACAAATATCGGCCATTCCATCCGCATCATTAACGGTAAAAAAGTAATAAAGTAATCGATATGAAAAGACTCTTTCTCGTAGGGACAGTTATCATGATGACTGTCATAGCATGGGCGCAGGGCGACCAAGGTAATGGAAAGTATAAGAATCCTGTTGTTTTTACTGATATCCCTGACCCTGATGTCATTCGCGTGGGTGATACCTATTATATGGTCAGCACCACCATGTGCCTGTTGCCAGGTGCTACTATCGTGAAGTCGAAAGACCTCGTGAACTGGGAATACTGTGCACAGCCCCTTGCTGATCTTTGCGATAAAGAGAACTATTCGCTCATCAATGGTCAGGATGCCTATGCTAAAGGCATGTGGGCCTGCTCGATGAAATATCACAATGGTAAGTTCTACATCTTGTTGAACTGTAACGACGCAGGTGCCTTTGTGCTATCGGCCAGCGATCCTGAGGGCGAGTGGGAGAAAAAGACCATCTCGCGTGGCTACTACGACCCTGGCATGTTGTTCGACAACGGCAAGGTGTATGTGGCCTGCGGTAATGGCAACATTGCGGTATGTGAGCTTGACGAGGACTTCAACTTCATCAAGGAAAAACGTGTCATTAGCAAAGAAGGAACAGGACTAGAGGGTTGTCATTTCTATAAGATTGGCGACTACTATTATATCTACGCTACCTATGGCGGTTGGCCGTCAGGACAGGTCGCGTTCCGTTCGACAAACGTGTTCGGTCCTTATGAGGAGATGATGTTGGTAGAGAAATATATCGACGGAAAGCCGAATACCATCCATCAGGGTTCTCTTATCGACACACCTGACGGTAACGAGTGGTGGACTATCATGCAGGAGGACAAGGGTGCTATGGGCCGTATGCCCAACCTGCAGCCTGTGACATGGGTAGACGGTTGGCCCATCGTAGGTAATAATGGCAAACCGTATACCACCTATACGAAACCCAACGTAGGAGCAACCTATCCTATTACCGTTCTATCAACAACTGATAGCTTCCGCAGCTATCCGTTGGGGTTGCAGTGGGAGTGGAACCACACGCCAGACAATGGTGCATGGTCACTCTTCGAGCGTCCAGGATGGTTGCGACTGAAGACAGGGGCTCCTGTTGACAAACTGACGCAGGCACGTAACATGCTCACCCAACGCATCTATGCCTATACCGGCAAAGCTTCGAAAGGTACAGTGCGTATCGATGTATCGCATCTGCAAGAAGGCGACCGAGCTGGTATCTGCGTATTCCAAGACCCTTATGCCTATATCGCTGTAGAGAAGAAAGATGGCAAGTGCCGCCTGGTGTGGCGTCAAGACCAGTTGAGAACGAATGATGGCTTTACTCCGAAAGAAACGACAAAAGAGGTAGGGATAACGGATGTGGTCTATCTGCGTGCTACCATGAACTACAGCGATAGCAAGACGAAGTTCTACTATTCACTTGATAACAAAAAATTCGGTGCGTTGGGTGAGCAGACTGAGTTGAAGTTCAACCTCAGTGTCTTTGTGGGTGCCCGCTTTGGTCTGTTCTGCTATGCCACGAAGGAGAACGAGGAACGTGGCTATGCTGACTTCGACTGGATTTCGACAGAAGATAGCTTCGATGAGGCTGACGACGACCCGACAACCGTTCCTTCCTATCCTGAGGCCATGCTTACTGCCGAGAAGATAGAACTGCCATCTGAGAATATGGAGGTGATGATTGGCAACAGCAGTACGCTTCCGCTGACTGCCACCTTCCGCGACGGACGTACAGAGAACGTTGCTTCGCAGACCAGCTATGACATCAGCAACAGCAGCTGTGTCAAGATAGCGCAAGGACGCCTTTATGGTCTGAAAGAAGGACAGGCGCAGGTCAATGCCGTCTATACGGACCCTGTGGGGCAGAAGTTCGAGACAGCGTTCAACATTCGCTCGACATTCTTCCCCTTTAGTGCACAGTATATCAAGACCGACTTCTATGGCAACGGAAAATATACGGAGGAGACGCACACCTTCCGTCCCAGCCAGTATGGACAAATGGGATGGGAATATGCTAATGGGGCTGACATGTCTGACTACAAATATCTCGTTATCAAACTGGCTGCTACCAGTAGTGATTCCCATCTGAACATCTTTACAGAGAACAGTATCTGGACTGATGGCTTCGAGTCGCCAAACTTTGGCTCAAGCAAACAGATCGTGGTGAACCTGAAGACGGCAAAGACCAAGAATGGCGTGAAGCTCAACACGAAGAACATCCGCATTGTGGCGTTCTGGGGCATGGGCAATAAGGATATCAAGGTGGAGGACATCTATCTGACCAACAACGACGACTACTCGCCAACAGCCGTAGAGAACGTCTCAGCAGACAGAGAGAAAATGCCAGGAACCATCTATGACCTACAGGGCAGACAACTTCCATCAGTCACCAATCTGAAACTCGGCATTTACATCATCAACGGCAAAAAGGCTATCATCCAATAGTACTGGCTGTCTCCAATGTTCATAATAATTTAAGTATCATTGCTCTGGGAACTGCTGATAGATGCGCAGACCATAGTCGGCGCTGGCAGCATAGATATACTCCATGATATCGCTGGTATCGTGCTCATAGTCGATAGCAGCCTGCGAGCGCAACCAGAAGATAAACTCCACACAGCAGCCAGCCTGTGCCGCCTCTGCCTGACGCACAAGCGGATTCTTCTCACCAATCACTTTCGGATTGTCGCGTAGCCACTGCTCGATATGATGGCGGAACTTGGTGATATTGGCCACCCCGTCGTCACCCACAGTGAGCGAACGGAAATCAAAATACACCTTCCTAACCTGTTTACGACCCTCTCGCTGCTCCATCCCCAGCCAGTTCTGGAACGAGCCGTCGACCAGCGTCTGTGGCGTGACGGTGATGATGGTATTATCGAAGTTGCGTATCTTCACCGTTGTCAGGCTAATCTCCTCCACCCTTCCGTTGGCGCCAGCAGAGGGCACCGTCACCCAATCGCCGATGTGAATCATATCATTGTTGGTCAGACGGATGCCTGCCACCAGACCCTTGATAGTATCCTGGAATGCCAGCATTAGGATGGCTGAAGCCGCACCAAGTCCGGCAAACAGCGTCGTGGGGTCTTTGTTGATGATGATGGCGATAATCACAATGACAGCAATGAAGACTACGATGATCTTCAAGACGCCACAGACGGAATAAAGATACTGCTGGTGTGCAGTCCGAGGTCCGTCTTCAAGCAATTTGAATGAGTCGGCAAATACAATCAGCGTGCGCACGGCCATCACAGTGATATAAATGGCGGTGAGACGGGTCAGTACTTCGCGAACCGTTGGGAAATCGTAGAATGTCCAAGGCAGCAGCATCCAGATAACAATCGCCGGCACGATGCTACAGGCCGCCATCAGCACCTTGCGATTGAAGATGACGTCGTCCCACTTCGCCTCCGTCTTCTTCGTCAGTCGCAGCACGATAGGCACCAGTATCTTCTGACACAGCAGCCCCGCCACCACAGCCAGCAATATAGCCAGTATGACCAATACTACGTGGCTGACGTACGCCACACTGTCTCCTTGCAAACCGCAGGCCTCCAACACCTGCCGAACCCATAATTGAATCTTATCCATTTAATTCTCTGACGTTAGATCTTCTATTTGGTCGATGATGTCCTGATACTGGCGCTGGGTCTTGAAGTGTAGGGAGAATCCCCAAATAGCTCCAACGATACCGCCTATGCATCCTGCCCAGAAGAGTCCGTTGAAAAGTGCGCCAGAATGAAGCTGATACGACTCGTACATAAACCAGCCAAGAAAGACGATGGCGAGGGGGATACCGATGAGGAGCCAGTTGGCATCGAACTTCTTGGCGCTGGCCATACGGCGACGGACGTCCACGAGGTTGTTGGTCATCATGTTCGAATCGCTCAGTTTCCTGCTGTTATAGAAGGTGCCTCCAAAGCTAACCAGCATGACGATGCAGGTAAAAATCCAAAAAGGAATGGAGAAACCGTTTAGCATTACGAATGCCCAGTAGCTGTAGGGAATCATCAGCAGGCAAACGGCCATGATGAAGTAATATCTGCGACTGATGTTGCCTGCGGTCTTTTTCATTGAGTGACGGATCAGGTGATCGTTCACTATCTCCTGCTGGTCCAGCTTCTTCTTCAGGGTTTCCATCTGCTGGCGCATATTCTCTAATTCAAAATTCTCGTTGTTCAACTTCGTTGCACCTTTCTCACTCTCGGCAGAATGAGTAAACTCATTTTGCTCTCGCTTATTCGAAACGTTCATAATGGGTCAATTTTTAATCGTTAGACATATTTTTTAACTGTTCTCTGATTCTAAACAGACGTACGCTGACATTCTTGGCAGTGATGCCGACAATCTGTCCGATTTCCTCGTACGATAGGTTCTCGAGCCAGAGCAGGACAATCGCACGATCGAAGGGTTGCAACTTGGAGATGCGCTTGTGGAGCATATCCACCTGGCGCGTGTCCTCGTCACGGTCTTCAAAGAGGTTGATGTCCATTGTCAGCCGGACTTCGGATTGGCGTCGCTTCTTCTTCCTGTCAATCGATATACAGGTGTTCAGGGCGACGCGATAAATCCACGTCTTGATGTCACTGCGATGCTCGAAGCTCTCGAAACCTTTCCAAAGATTGACTAGTACCTCCTGGAACAAGTCGTTCACTTCGTCGGCATCCTGCGAGAACATGTAGCACACGGTGTAGATGGTGCTCTTTTGTTCCGCTACGGTTTGCGCAAACTGTCTTTCTAATGTTGTCATTGTCTCATCTGTTTTTAAATCATTCACCCATTAGACGCAGTATGGTTATGAAAAACTACACGCTTTTCCAATTATTTATCTTAATGTTACAAAAACTATTCCCAGCACTCCAACTCACTTTCCAGCTCTGGCAACTGACTGCGGTGGAACGTGGGTTCCTTAATACCCTGGCGCTTCTGCTGGCGATAATCGTCAAGCAGACGGAAGGCATAACGGCCTAAGAGCACGATGGCGACCAAGTTGCAAGCCGTCAGGAAGGCCATAAAGAAATCGACGATATTCCAGACAAGTTCAAAACTGGCCAAGGCACCAAACATCACCATCACACCTGCCGAACAGATGCGATAGGCAGTCATCACCTTGGTATTCGGCGTGATAAAACGGATGTTGGCCTCGCCATAATAATAGTTGCCGATGATACTGGAAAAGGCGAACATAAAGATGGCGAGGGCTATGAAGATAGGACCTGTCGAGCCCACTTCCGACTGCAAGGCAGACTGCGTCAACGCAATACCATTGAGTTCTGGCACATGATAGAGACCGCTGATCAGGATGATGAAGGCAGTACACGAACAAACAAGCAAAGTATCAGTAAAAACACCAAGCGCCTGAATCAGGCCCTGTTTAACGGGGTGTGATACGGCTGCCGTTGCCGCCACGTTAGGGGCGCTACCCTCGCCTGCCTCGTTCGAGAAGAGTCCTCGCTTCACACCATACATGATTGTTGCTCCGATGGTGCCTCCAACAACCTTCTCGATACCAAACGCATCAAGCATGATCAACTTAAAGACGTGCGGAATCAACCCGATGTTCATGATGATGACCACGATAGCCAGCACCATATAGCCAAAAGCCATCAAGGGCACCAGAATGGCACAGACAAAGGCAATACGCTGGATGCCGCCAAAGACGATGATAAGTCCCAAGGCTGCCAAAGCCATTCCCACCCACAGGGGCGACCAGCCAAAAGCCTCCTGCATGGCACCACAGATAGTATTCGCCTGAATGGAGTTATTGGAAAGGCCGAACTGACAAGTAATCAGCACGGCAAACGTAACAGCCATCCAACGCTGATGCAGTCCTCGCTGGATATAGTAGGCAGGACCACCGATAAACGAGTCCTTGTGCTTCTGCTTGAACAACTGCGCCAATGTAGATTCCACGAAGGCCGTTGCCGAACCAATCAAGGCGATGACCCACATCCAGAACACAGCGCCAGGGCCTCCGACGGCAATGGCAGAAGCCACACCAGCCAAATTACCCGTTCCCACACGGGTGGCCACAGAGACGGCAAAGGCCTGAAACGACGAAATACGCTTCCTCTTGTATCTTTCCCGTTGTCCCTGCACCTGTTCTTCCACGGTGTCGAAAGCCGAATCCGTCAACAGCCTGAACATCTCACCCACCATACGGAACTGGACGAAGCGTGTCTTAATTGTAAACCACAGGCCACATCCCACCAATGCGAAGATAAGTACATAGCCCCACACAGCATCGTTCACCGTTGTTATCAGTTCATTCAAGTCCATTGAAAGTACACAGATAGCGTAAATCTAAGAAAGTCACTTGTTTAGTATCTGCTCGGCATGTTCCTTGGTCTTCACCTGCTTGCCGGCAAATATCTGTTCGATGATGCCCTCCTCATTAATAATAAAGGTGGTGCGGATGGTACCTTCGGTTTTTTTGCCGTACATCACCTTCTCGCCCCAGGCACCCATCGCCTGCAACAGCGTCTTGTCGACGTCGGCAATCAAGGGAAAAGGCAGTTCATGCTTCTCCTTGAACTTCACGTGAGAAGCGGCTGAGTCTTTGCTGACGCCTACCACTTCGTAGCCCGCACCTTGCAGTTCGCCATAATGGTCTCTCAAACTGCAAGCCTCAGCCGTACAACCGCTGGTATTGTCCTTCGGATAGAAATACAGCACCAGCTTGCGTCCCTTGTAATCACTCAGACGGATGTCCCGTCCCTGTTCGTCCTTGCCCAGAATCTCGGGCACCTTGTCTCCAATGTTCATAGTCATGATGTGTTAGATAATGCTGAATACAGTTTACAATATGGTTTCCATCGTTGTTTTCTGAACCTGCATTCCCATGTTTCTATAGAAACTTAATGCAGCATCGTTGCCCTCCCAGACGTTAAGAGTGATGTGATGGCAACCTATAGAACGGGCATAGTCGCGTACATATTTATAAAGAGACTTCCCTACGTGTTTGCCGCGAGCATTCTCGTCCACGCAGATATCGTCAATATATAGCGTCTTGACATCCTCTAACAATTTGTGACCCTTCACTTCAGAAACCTGACAGAAGGCATAGCCTCGCACCTCTCCGTCATCGTAGACAAAGATGGGCTTACTCTCGTCGTTGAGCAGGCTTTCCAATTCCTGCTCATCATACTTTGTTGTATAGGGCTTAAACAAGTCTGGGCGTAGCACGTGATGCACCATATTCACCTGGTGCAAGAGTTCTATGATGCGCTTAATGTCATTTTTGTTTGCTGGTCTTATCATTGTTATTTCTCCGTTTAGTTCTTGCAAAGGTAAGCAAATTCATCATAATTCCATCGTATTTGCGCCGATTTTTTCGGATAACGACTGATATTTATCAAAAACTCCGTACCTTTGCACCCATGATTGTAGCAAACATGAACCTCCATGAGGTCTATGACACGCTCATGGGAGAGATGCCGAAACTGGACTGGAAACGTGATGTTCTGCGCTCCAAGGCTGTCAAGGAGATGAACAGGCGGATGAGTTTTCAGAACTATGCGATGTATGACTACAAGGTTCCCTCATCCAACAACCAGTACATCATCTATTTCTATCGCGAACACCCATTCGGACCTATCCTGTCGGGCTATCTCTGCGTCTTGTTCGACGGCAGCAAGCGGTTTATCATCAAGTGGACCGACTGGCGTTCGCCTGCGATACACGTCTTCACCAGCCATTTCCTGCAGCGTTACAAGGAACGTTTCCTGAAACAACCGGAAATGACGGCCAATGAGGTTGCCGTGAGGTTCCTGGCGCGTAACTCAGAGATGAAACCTATGGCTGTCGATGAGCGTATCAACAAGCATATCGAGAAATATGGTGAGTTTGCAGGAGAAGGGTTCCTTGTTCCTGATGGGTTTTGTTTCAAATTGTCAGGAAAGGAGTATTTGGACGGGAAAGCATCTGTAGGCATCAGCTTCTTCACCACCTTCATGCCGCTGTCTGATATGTCGAAGAGCCAGCAAGAAGCCATCTTTGAGGAATGCATGAAGGATATTGAAAACTTGAATTCTTAACATTTCCCACCTTCACTCTTGATCGACGAACCTAATGGTTTGCGTCTTGACATCCATCTCTTTGATGATGGCTATTGACTCCACATGGTAGCCCTCGTCCCGCAATAGGCGTCCCCCTTTTTGGTAGCCCTTCTCGATGGCTATGCCGATGCCTGCCAGTGTTGCTCCTGCCTGGCGTACGATGTCGATCAGGGCATGCGTTGCCTCACTCTCTGCCAAAAAGTCGTCCACTACAAGCACATGGTCGGCAGGAGAGAGATATGGTTTAGACACATAAACCGAGTGCCGCCGGTTTTCTGTGAAAGAGAATGCATGTGATACGTATTTGTCATCAATGCTGTTGATGGTCAGACACTTCTTGGCAAAGACGAAAGGTACATGGAGATAATGCGCCAGCATGGTAGCAATGGCAATGCCGCTGGCCTCGATGGTCAAAATCTTGGTAATCTTGACGCCCTCAAACCTTCGCTGCAGCTCTTGCGCCATAAAGCACATTGCCTCCATGTCAACCTGATGGTTTAGGAAACTGTCAACTTTCAGAACGTTTCCCGGCAGGATAACACCATCCCGCATTATTTTCTCTTCCAAGTAGTTCATCGCTGCTTTTTTGGGGCAAAGGTACGCATTTCCTCCCGACAAAACAAATATCTCAATGAAAAATTGCTGTTTACCCCTCACTCAAATCGTTGGGAATGACGATATATAAAGGGCTCATAATGAGTGAGGGGGTAAACCTTATTGTTTATGCCGCCAAACTACAAGTTTACTGGCACTAAAATGCAATACTCCGAACGAAATTTCAAATACTCCAAAAGAAATTTTGATTACTCCGATAGTATTGACCATCTTTCCTGCAAACCGTCGCTCTGCTCCCTGCTGTCGGCTTGACATTTCCCTGCTGTCGGCCGGATATCAGGGAGCAGAGTGCCACACAGCAAGTAAGGTGATGGGGGCCGTTACTTTAGCGCTCTATTCTTGTGCCGTACTAAAGATTTCATTGTGCCTTACTAAAAGGTCCGTAAGTACGAACTAAAGACTTTCAAGCTACGAACTAAAGTTAAAACTGCGCCAATGTTTGTTAAAACTGTGACGGTGTTTGATAAAACTGCGACGATGTTTATTAAAACTACGCCAATGATATATCTTTTTTCGTCCCTTACATCATCATACAAAAATGTGGAAGCCGCTATGGCCTCCACATTATTGCGAGAAATAATCAGCAGAATCCCCGCTAATCCCTAATTGTCCGTTCCAATGCGTAGGCTCTTATTATTTGCCATCATATAAGAGATGCTGTAAGCAAGGACTACCCCCTAATATCGCCATCCCATTTGCTTCAATAGGCTCAGACCATATGAGCGCAATACAAGTTGCAACAACAGAAAGTATCATTGCCACAAAAGAAAGGGATAAACACTGTTTATTATTCATAACATTACAATGTTAGAACGAAACTTTCTTTGATTGACCACATGCGGTAACAATGTATAAGCCTTTAGACAGCCTAAAACAATTGGCTCCATTTGAACTTTGTCTAATCAATTCAATTCCATTTAAGTCATAAACGGCTATACTCTTTCCTGTTTGGATACCTGAAACCAGAAATCCTTCAGCTGATCTTGATATGTTGAATGATACATTTTGCTGTAGACTCCTTACACTGTTCGCCGTCTGTTTGTAAACGATGAATAAGTCTTTGTTCTCTTGAATATCCTCAAAAATGAGCATATTGCCATTCATCTGAGTTGTTACATCCATTTGGTTTACGAACACCTTATCGATTTCCCAATCTTGATTAGAATTTATCTTAATCTTTGCCTCTCCACCTTCAGTTACACAATAGGCTATTGAGCCATGTTCCGTGGGAGCATTAATAGAATATGTTGGTATCAAACTCTTAAGTCTTGGGTATCTACCAGATTTGAATTCCCAAATGTTTGTGTCAAAGCCACTTAATATCGCACCTGATTTCAGATAATCCTCAGAGACAGCCGTTCCATAAGTTTCATAAGATCCCGCAAAAGTATCTGCAAAATAAGCATATTGTACAACAGGTGCAGCGCTTCGATTAATCAGACATGTATAGAATGCTTGTGCATAAGAGTAAAAATATGATGGAGCAGCAATAACATTTTCTATTTTGATGCCAGTCTCTCCCATCCCGCAAATTCCACCAGTATAGCAATTCTTTCCACCATAATAATTAACGGAAATACTGCCGGTAAAAATAGAATTCTTAACAGAATTGTCTACATAACCTGCAATGCCGCCAATACTTGGTGCATTGCCATAACTATCAGAATGTGGAATTATCATTTGAGTATTAGAATGGCATTCCTCTATATTTCCTGCTCTACCAGTTATCCCGCCAAAATTGCCAGATGTCGTTCCACAATTAGTAAATGACAATGTACCTTCACTATATACCTTTGAAATCGTTGTCGCGTAGCCAGCAACAAAACCATAATAACAATTATCTCCTCCTAATCCCCAAGATCCATTACTAATTATGGATAAGTCAATCTTACATCTTACATTTTCTATTTTGCCATTCCTACAATCTCCAACTAAACCACCAAGATAAGAACCAATACCATGTGTGGAGTCATGTTCAATCCTTCCTTGTATATGAAGGTTTAAAAACAAAGAGTTTTCGGTATTTCCAAATAAACCTGTACTAAAATATGTGCCAGTTAACTTGTTAGTAGAGATATATAAATTAGTAATAGAATGGTCATTACCATTGAATGTACCACAAAAATATTTCGGATTGTAATTACCATATCCGATAGGAATCCATGGATGATTGCCCAAATCAATATCATTTTCTAAATAAAAGATGGCATCCTTAAATGTAGAGATTCCTTCGTTTACGATATCAGCCAAGCCCTTTAGTTGAGCGGCACTATAAATGTGGAACTCGGTTCTTGTCTCTTCGTACCAGCTTTTGTCACTGGCAGATCCATCCCAAGTGTCGGCTTGAACATGTAGATGCAGAAGCATCGCGGTAATCAAAAGAAATACTTTTTTCATTGTTTTGTTGTTTTAGAGTTATTACTATATGTTGAAAATGACAAAATAGAATACGTGGACAGTTTACTTCGTCTACGTTTCTGAGGTATTGGGGAAAACCTATTAGTCTTAAACGAGTAAATGCCCACGCTGAACAGCGTGAACAATCTACTAATGTTCTTGACTAATTTCTTTCAATTCCCCAATTGTCAGAAACAAGAATCAAAAGTGGATGTTCATCCAATATGTCCTTTGTTTATTTATCTCAGCCCATAGGCAAATCGTTTAAAGGGTTTAACTTCCTGTTAATTGTATTTCTGACCGCAAATATACGAATAATTTCCGAATAAACGAATAAAGTTGCGAAAAAAAATGTAACTTTGCAGGCACATTCTTATTGTGAACATTTAATTTATGGCAAAGAAACAAAGAATACCTGTAATTACTGCTAGCGACATCAATGATTAATGAATCCGCCCCGTTGATTCTAGAAACTTGGTTCCTGAGTGCCTCGAAGGAAAACAATCCGACCTTCCTCGTCTTTGAAATAAAAACCTTCGAAACAAAGCATTGTTTCATCGACGTAATCGAAAGTGGCAATGTTGGAATAAGCCATGTATTCGCTATTTGCACCCTCATATTTGGCATTCAGTAATAGACAATTCCGTTTCTCGCCAGCCATACCTTCCGGGCTGTAGTAACTCAGTTTCCATGTACCGGAGAAAATCCCTTCCAAAGGCTCCACGCTCTCCCAATCAGTATAGCATTGTTCACCCTCAATGGTGACGACTTTGCGGATCTGCCATTTGCGCATTCCCGAAAGTGTTCCGTCAGCGTAAAACGTTAGCTGCTCAAAAAAGCGTTCCGTGTCACTGATGTTCTCATAGTGCCATGTGCCAATCATCATCGGTCCGTACTGTTTCTGCAACTGCTCCGTCTTCTCGTGCGCTTCCTCGTCAGCCCATTGCGGGTCGCTGCTACAAGAAGAGAGGAAGAATATAGCAGCAGTCGTCACGAGGATGTTTCTCCAGATTTTCATTGTTTTCATATTCCTATTTGATAAATCCATCTGTTTATATAAACGCTGGTCATCAAGAATATTGTAAAATTAGGCGTTAATTGTTCTTAATTTAGGGGGAACGAGATAGCGAAGGCAATTTGCGAGGGTTCAGCCTAAAAAGAACAGGCTGACACCCAACGGTAGAAATTAGCGCTAAAGGGCACCAGTCAGTCAGGTTCACTATGCAAAGGTACCACATTTCCCCAAAGCGCGTCTGGTCTGCAAGAGGACACTGAGCAGGATGAGGGCAATACCTATATAGAATGAGAAATTAATCTCACGCCCCTCACCAAAGATGAGGAAAGCAAGGATGATGGTGTAGCAGGGTTCGAGGTTGTAGGAGAGGTTAACGGTAAATGCCGAGAGACGCTTCAAGGCCTGAATCTGCAAGAGATACATGCCCACGGTACAGAACAACGCATGACAGAGCATGAACCAGAGATTCGAACCCTCTGGCACGACGACGACAGACTGCTGACTGGGAAAGAAAATGAGGTAAATCGGGATGATGGCTGAGACCAATACGAGACCTCCCGACATCTGGTACATCAGCACGGTCCTACTGCGCACGCCCACACTTGCCTTCTTATTGCAGATGGCATAGAGTGCACAGACGGCAGACGAGACGACTCCAATAGCGATACCATAGCGATAGCGGGCATCAAACGAGAAGATGCAGAGCACACCAGTGACGGTAATCAGCGAAAACAGCAGTTCGAGCCATGAGAGCTTGCGCCTGAAGATCATCGGCTCGAAGATAGCCGTGAAGAATCCAATGAGCGAGAAACAGATCACGCCAATAGAGACATTCGAAGCCTTGATGCTGCCATAGAACAGAATCCAATGGAATCCTAACAGTGCCCCACAACCACAAAGCTGAAAGAACTTACGCCACCCCACCCTCGGCAGACCTGTGAATACCAGCAGTATCGCACTCGTAAACAGCATCCGATACCACACGATGTCCACCTCGTTGAGCGTAATCAGTCGTCCGAACAAGCCTGTGAAGCCTGCCAAAAGCACACTCAAGTGCAACTGGATAAATCCCTTTCTCGTCTCGTTCATCTATTATCTTTCGTGTCGCAAATATTTTAATGAGATTATATCTGACAAATACGCTGGTCGAAATCTTTGGCTCCACCTGTCTCGTTGAAGAGTTTTTGCAACAGACGAACGCGTAGATTGGTAATCGATTGGGGTGACGAAGCTACAAGAATAGCAATCTCTGATGGTTGGAAATGCTGACGAATCAACAGGCAGACTGCTTGTTCTTTCGTGCCAAGCGGTTTCAACAATGCCAATAAGGCAGGATTCAGCGAATAACAGCATTGTGCCAACGCGCTGATGTCTTCGTCTTTGGCCACTTGTCCCAAATTAACGGTTTTATGAAGTCGGGCCGTTACGTCTTTCAATTGTCTGGAGTTATCACGCAGCTGACGTTTCTTCTGACGTTGCATCTGTACCAACTCACGATGGGTCAAGATGTAATACCAAGCAATGAGTCCAGCTATGAGAATGACGATACCAAGAGCCGTCAGCAAGCCAATCATGGTGCGATATTGGTGGCGTTCCTTCTGTTGTTCGTCGTATTGCGCCTGCATATCCAATATGCTGGTAGCACCATTATTTTCATAATTGTCGCGATAGAGCGTGTTCAGTCGCTGGCTGAGGTGTGAGGCCATCCTGTGATGCTTTTCGTCGTATTCTGCCAAAGAGTCATAATAGTTAATCAGTTTACGGTAGGCATCTATACGAATGGCATAATCGCCCGACTGGAGGGTCTGAAACCAATAGTCGCAGGCCTGTGGCCACTTCCCCTCAAGGGCGGCAATGTCACCTAATAGTTTGATGGTTTTGTCAAGATACGTTGTTTGTTGCGACAACAGCAGGTATTCTTTTGCTTTGTCCAAGTCGTTCTGATGCAGATAATAGCTCCCCATGTTTGTAAGCATCGTAGCACGGATAGGGCCCTGAACGCTATCCTGCAGGGGGCGACACCTTTCTATATACGCCTTGAGGCTATCAGTATTGTTCATCGCATCAAAGGTAGTTGCCAGATTATTCAGCTGTCGTACCGTCCATTCCTGGTTGCCAAGTTGCTCTGCAGCACGGAGTGAACGGTGATAGTAGTCGAGCGTCAAAGGATAGTTGTTGGCATTGTCGTTAATATCACCCATCACGGCAAATAGCTCATAGTTGAGGGCTAAATCGTTCACATCCTCTGCCAGTTCTTCAGCTCGTTTCAACAGGCGGAAGGCTTCGCCATAGCGCTTTTGTCCGTAGAGTACGATACCGTGATGCAGGCAGGCGCGTGCCAGACGTACATCATCACCTTGTTGTTCATAAAACTGTTGGCTTAGATTGATGAGTGTGTCAGACGACAAGATCAATCCGACATGGTGGATGGCCTCCGTAAACACCAGTCCGTAAAGGGCACGATCAGCCTCAACGCTGAAGCTGTCGATATCCAAGCCATCAAGCAGGCGGATGGTCGAGTCAGGATATTGTTGGCAAATGGCTTCAGCCTGTAATAAACTCGTGTTGCGACAATGCTCCGAAGAGCACGCCGCAAACACGAGAGAGCACATGAGGATGAAAACGATCTTCCTCATTTCAAACTGAAGTTAATAGGCATAGCAAATTGTACGCGTACGGCTTGGCCATTTTGATAGCCAGGCTTCCATTTCGGCATTGCCTTGACCACACGAATGGCCTCAGCATCAAGTGAAGGGAAAGCTGGTTTAATGACCTTTACCTCCGTGATACTGCCATCTTTCTCTACCACGAACTTTACCAGCACACGTCCGTCAACCTTCTGTTTCTTGGCATCGGCAGGATACTTGATGTTACTGCTTATAAACTGAATCATCGCCTCCATACCACCAGGGAACGCGGGCATGTCTTCTACCACATTGAAGGGATCTTCTTTTTGGTCCTTCTGCGATACTACTGTCTTTTGTGCCAGTACGGTCGTGAGGCAACATGTTGCCATCAGCGACATAATAATAAGTCTTTTCATTGTTTCTTACTTTTTTAATTGTTAATCGATACAAAGTTGTCCGGACTTTCGCTTGCAAAAGTAGTAAAAGTCGCTGATTGCTGCAAGAAAACAATTACATCATTTTACACAAACGGCAATTTTATCACTTATTTCCAGAGCCGTTCTATCTATTCCATCTTATTGCTTTGCGGATTGCTCGAATCTGAAGGTGTAGAAGATATCTCCGGCTGTAACTTCTAGTGTGAGGGGGCGCGCCTGATCGTTGCCATTGGAATCAAAGGTCACACTGAGTTTATTCCCGACTATCTCCGCCTTGAACCAATCCGCCGTTATGGTGTGAAAATTATTATCCTCTCGAGGCGGAAAATAGTAGTTACCTCCAGACTCTGCATTCTCTATCCATGGGGCCGAATAGTTGTAGCAGGTAAACGTAATCGTGCCTCCATCGGTGGGGACATAATAGATTCCGTCTGTCTTTTGTACCTGCGCCTCTGCCTCCCAGATCATTGAGTCCCAGGCGCCTTCCTTATTGTCGCTATCGCAAGAGGCGAGGGAGAGTATGGCAGCAGTCATCACGAGGATGTTTCTCCAGCATTTCATTGTTTTCATATCTCTATTTGATTCGTTTTTAAAAGGGTTCAACTTCCTGTTAATTGTATTTCTGACCGCAAATATACGAATTATTTCCGAATAAACAAATGAAGTAATGAAAAAGGTTGTAATTTTGCTAACAGAAAGCTATGGATAGGACTACGTTTGAAAGTCAGAAGACATTTGCGCGTGAAAAAGAAAGCCTTCAGCCTAAAAAGAACAGGCTGACGCCAATGACGGAGATAAAGGCGCCAACAATAGCCTTCCAGGTAATCTTCTCATGGAAGAGCCAATACGAGGGCAGAAGGATGATGATGGGCGTCATAGCCATCAGCGTGGAGGCGATGCCTGCTGCCGTATATTGTACAGCCATCAGCGAGAAGCCAACACCCACGAAGGGACCGAAGATGGTGGTGGCTGTAGCAACGGTAAGTCCTTTCCTGTCGTGCATAGCCTCGCGTAAAGGAGCCATTCCATTGCGATAATATAATAATAAGGTGAAACCTATGATGCCAGCAATGCAACGGTAGAAATTAGCGCTGAAGGGTACTAACCATTCAGGTACATCCATCTCCGCTAAAGCGGCCACGTCGTAATGATCCATGCCTATCTTGCTTAGCACCAAACCTACGCCTTGACACACAGCTGCACCGATGGCAAAGAGCACGCCGTTAAGAGGTAGTTTCAGCGAAACCTTATGATGCTCACCTCGTCCAAGTACGGAAATACTGATTCCGGCAAGCGTTACCAGCATCGCCACGATACTCATCGCCGTCATCTGTTGCCCCAGCGTCATCCAAGCCATCAGGGCTGCCGACAGCGGAGCAAGCGTCATGAAGAGCTGGCCATAGCGCGAACCTATAATAATATAGCATTGAAAGAGGCAGAAATCACCAATGACATAGCCCACCAGCCCAGATAACAACATCCATCCTGCAGCCTCTGTCGAGACACCTGTGGGTAACGGATGGCCCGTCACGACCAGAAACAACACCAGCGAGAACACCAACGCCAATGCCATTCGCAGCACATTCAGCGTCAGGTTGCCCAGCCGCTTCGAGCCGAACTCGCTCAGCAGCGCCGTCGCCGTCCACGAAAACGCCACGCCAATCGAAATCAGTTCACCTAAATAAGTCATCGTTTAGTACTATCTGTTATCGATGCTTTTGAACAACGACTGGTAGCGCTGAGCACCCTGCTTACAGCGGTCGGCCTCGCTGACGAACTTCTTAGGGATGGTCTTGCCCGTATATTCGTCCTTGAAGGTTCCTTTCTTTAGCGTCGCAATGTCTAAATAGTCCAAAGGGCCTTCAAACTTCTTGGCATTGAAACGCAGGAGACGCTGGCCGTCGAACCACATACGTAGTTCGTAAGGCCATATATCGCCCCCACCCTCTACGTCAGGCGTGAGCGCATAGATGAACATCACCTGACCCTTATCGTCATAAAGATACTCCTCATAGAATTCGCGGGCAGCGTAGTTGTACTTGATTGTCGTGAAACGCAGGTAGTGAGGCGGATAGGGGTCACCCTCCTCCTCTGGCTCCAGTTCGCCGTAGTACATACGGATATTTTCGTGGTGCGGTCCTGTGGCTGGCAGATTCTGCACCACACGTAAATCGAAGTACTCAGGCGGGATGCCGTCCGACGGGAAATTATCGCTCATCAGGGTAATCCATTCATGCACGCTCTGATAATCCTTACGGATGCTCTCAACAGTGTGCTGGGCACTGGCCGTCATTGCCCAAGCCATACAGAATAATAAGGTAAAAGCCATTTTGTCCAGAATCCTAAGCACCTCGTCTCTAATGTTCATAATCGTTATCGTTTTGACGTCGCAAAGATACGCATTTCTTGGGAAAAAACAAAAAAACGCCGCAGATTTCTTCTCTGCGGCGCTCTTTATTATAAATAAGGTGTAATCCTTAATCAGCCAACTTTGCCTTAATCATCTCGCGGTTCAAGCGAGCGATGTTGGCGATGGTCTCGTTCTTAGGACAAACGGCCTCGCAGGCGCGAGTGTTGGTGCAGTTACCGAAGCCGAGCTCGTCCATCTTGGCAATCATGTTCTTCACACGGCGGGCAGCCTCTACACGACCCTGGGGAAGCAGGGCGAGCTGGCTAACCTTAGACGATACGAAGAGCATGGCTGAACCGTTCTTACAAGCTGCTACGCAAGCGCCACAACCGATGCAAGATGCGCAGTCCATAGCCTCGTCAGCATCCTCCTTAGGAATCAGGATAGCGTTGGCATCCTGAGCCTGACCTGTGCGGATCGTGGTGTAACCACCGGCCTGGATAATCTTATCGAAGGCACCACGGTCAACCATACAGTCCTTAATCACAGGGAAGGCTGCCGAGCGCCAAGGCTCAACGGTGATAACGTCGCCATCGTTGAAGCGACGCATGTAGAGCTGACAGGTAGTAGCTCCACGCTCGGTGAGTCCGTGAGGCGTACCATTGATGTAGAGCGAGCACATACCGCAGATACCCTCGCGGCAGTCGTGATCGAATACGAAGGGCTCCTTGCCTTCGTTGATCAGTTCCTCGTTCAGGATGTCGAGCATCTCGAGGAACGAGGTATCATCGGGAATATCGTGCATCTCGTGGGTGTCGAAATGTCCCTGGTCCTTGGGGCCATTCTGGCGCCAGAACTTTATTGTAAAGCTTATATTTTTTGCCATAATTTAAACGTTTTGGGGGTGCTGTGACACAGCACCAAACTCAACATTAATTCTTATAGTTACGTGTCTGTACCTTGATTGCCTCGTACTCCAGCGGCTCCTTGATGAGCTCAGGCTCGTTGCCCTTGCCTTTGTACTCCCAGCAGCCTACATAGAAGTAGTTCTCGTCGTCGCGCTTAGCCTCGCCTTCCTCGGTCTGATATTCCTCGCGGAAGTGACCACCGCAAGACTCGTTACGAGAGAGAGCGTCGAAAGCTACGAGCTGACCCATGGTGAAGAAGTCGCGCAGGTGGATAGCCTTGTCGAGCTCGATGTTCAAGCCTTCCTTGGTTCCAGGAACGAAGAGGTTGGTGTCGAACTCCTTCTCGAGCTCATGCATCTTCTTCAGACCAGTCTTCAATCCCTCAGCGGTGCGACCCATACCTACATACTCCCACATAATGTGACCGAGTTCCTTGTGGATGGAGTCAACAGAACGCTTACCCTTGATGTTCAGCAGACGGTCGAGTTCTGCGTCAACAGCCTTCTCAGCAGCGTCGAACTCAGGCAGATCGGTAGAAACCTTCGGCCATACAGCCTGGTCAGCTAGGTAGTTCTGGATGGTGTAAGGCAGCACGAAGTAACCATCGGCCAGACCCTGCATCAGAGCAGAAGCACCCAGACGGTTAGCACCGTGGTCAGAGAAGTTA
>CACYKE010000043.1 GCA_902774925.1 uncultured Prevotellaceae bacterium
CTCCACACAGTAGTTGACACCGGTTTGATGGGTGTTCTTGTTGAGTTCGGCATAGTGGACAAGGACGAGACCGTTCTTCAGATGCGGGAATTCAAGCCTTGTCTGGGCTTCCATTGGGCCATTTGTGTTTTTATTCACATTCTCCCCCGTTTCCTGCGGTGGATTATCGGGATTATCTTCATTTAATGTAAAATCGATATGGTCAATACTATTTGTATCGTAATTGATGCTTCCGCCGTTCTTAAAATGGATATTCATGACTTGTGCTGAGCCATGAATGACAGCCATTGAGAATAATAATAGGCAGAGTCTTCGGATTATCATCTGTTTCATAGTTTTATATTTTTGGGGGTTCTATTTTCGGGTTACGTAATAGGGGATTCCGATATACATCTATTTTACGTATTTGTAATCGAACCACTCTCTAAACGACGAGCTCAGCAAAGCTAATACTAGTAAACAAATCGATTTTTTCATAAGCCTTTATTATTTATTCACCACTTTCATGTTCATTTTGTCAGCCTGGATGATTATCACTCCCTTAGGGAACTTATCCAACAAGATGCAGGATTCGCCTTTGCTGTCAACTTTCGTTTCCATCAGCAACTTTCCATCAAGTGACGTTACTCTGACAGGTGCATTAGCGGGATAATTCTTCAACTTTATCTGTCCGTTGGAGAATTCGGGCTTCATCTCCTTTTCTGTTATACCAGACTCGTCATCCTCAAACGTAAAGGTTATGACGGTTTCCATATCTATCAGAATAGTGGAGCCAGTGCTTTCCACTTTCAGTTTTTCGCCTTCAAACGTTATAACAGGCTCCGATGCTAGTGAAATAACAGACTGCCTGTCGTTGGTTTGTTTTATGACCAAATTTTTGGCAAACAAAGTCATCGGCAACAAGGCAAATACAAGTAATAATAGTTTCTTCATCATAGTTCTATTTCGTTTTGTTAGTTTTTATATTATATTCTACGTATTCAGGCTTAGCGGGTTATGGCACCATAGCCTGGGTTTTGAGTCAGATTTGGATTCATCATGAGCTCGTCTTGTGGAATCGGGAAGAGTAACTGATATTCTTCGAGACCCAGCGTGGAGAGAGCCTGACCGGTACGCTTCAGGAATGCGAAGTATCCACCAAAGTCAGTTTGTATCCTGCTACGGACTTCTGAGATTGCAGCTAATGTCTCGGTCGATGTGAGCTCTATTCCCTTTGTCGTTGCGACTTGAGTTAAGTATTCTTTGGCTTGGGTGTCGTTGTTCAGCTTTGTTTCGCATTCTGCCAATGAAAGAAGTACATCAGCATACGTCTGCATAATACACAAATAGTCATTATAATTAAACCAAACAACTGTTGTGTTCTTTGCTTGGACTCGGGTTGGAAGGCTGCTCTGCTGGCTCCATATTATTTCTGAACATTCCGGATCAAGATTATCGACTGCTGGAACCAAAGAATAGCGGTTGCTGTTTACGATATCTTCTAGCAAGGGCTTTGCTTCCATATACCTGCCCTGATACATATAGATGTCGGCCAGTGCTACGCGGGCTATATCTTTTGACATCGAATACATCTTCACTGAATTGTCAATATACCCTGTAACTTTCTCATCCATATTTACCATTGTAGATTTCAAAAGTCCAATGAGATTATTAAATATTTCATTGGGGGCCATTCTCGGCAGATAGCCCATAGCATCATCTGAATTCGTATAATACGGAACGCCACCAAAGAATGTCACCAGTTCATAATAAGCAACGGAATTTAACACGGTGCACATCGGACGGAAAACATCCAAACCCGGTCTGTCACAATTTTGGAAAAGCTGAGTGTTGCGGTTAATCCCTTGATAAATCGTATACCAAATCTGACGAATCCTGTAGTCGTATGGGTCCAAAGGTGCCTTAAAGCCATCCATGTTTAACAAGCCAGTGTATTCAAGATCTGCCTTCCTGTATTTTGAATGGCTTTCACGCATAGCCGTTGCCAAGGATGCAATATAATTATCACCATCGGAGCTTATAAAGGATGCATTGGAATCGCCATCTTGTGACACGGTAAGTGAAAAGGCCTCAGTCCCTTCCAAATCATACAACTTTACATCAAGACTGTTTACAATATACCTTGTTGTCGGGGCGACGGTAATAGTGAGAATTCCGTCGGTATAAGTAGTTGTCAAAATGACTGGTCCCTGATTCACGAAATGACTAAAAAGATCATATTCTGATGGATTAGTTGTGCCACCTTCTGTCGACAGCGGAATATCTGCATTGATATGAACGATATATGTTCCTCCCTCTTGAGGAGCGTGAATAGCATCAACATCGGCGGTGACAGGGTGCGATGGGTCGTATGGCTGCGAAGCTGTGAAGTAAACCTCTTGTACATCATCAGTCTTGACAGTATGAGTTGAGCCATTCTTCATTTTAACATGCATTCTATAAACGGTATTCTGTGCCGATACTGCCTGTGACAATGCAAAAAGGCAGAGAAACAAAGGGAAAATTTTCTTCATCATTCTATCGCTTTTAGTTATTTCTGCAAAATTAATCATAATTTCGTAATGTACCAAATATTTTACTTTATTTTTGACGTTAGAGCATTGTTCATCATCTCCACGAACGAAAGAAGCGTGTCCGCTCCTTATCGAACATAGAGGCCGTGAGATTGCCCAACCAAGTGATAAGTGACGTCCACGCTATAAGCGCGAACATTCACAATTACCATGAACTTGATTTGATTTAGAAATTTCTCACGTTTCTATGTTCTCCTAATAACTGCTCATGTCGTTATTGTTTAACCCTCAATGTCATACCGGCACCCTGCACTCAGAGAATCAGCCTAAGCTTGCGTCGTTTACGACGATTAGCCGATACTTGTGTGCAAAGATAGTACATTTTTCTTAATAATCGCAACTTTTCCGCAACTTTTTCTTTTTTTTTCTTTTGTCCTTACCTCTCTGGATAATTCCGAAATACAACGCGAAAAACGAAAAAATAGCAAAGAGACGGAAAATTTACTGCGACGCGATGGAGAAAAAAACTGGAAGGCGTTCTCTGACCGTGGTCAGAGTGTGGCGTTGCATTGCAAATATTTCTCTGACGCGTCGCAGAAAAAGGCAGTTCTTATATTACATTTTTAAAAAAAAGGGTGACACACTGATACAACCCCAGTAAATAAAGGGCGTGCAGCGTTTCAAAGGGTGACACACGCTGACACAAGGGTGACACACTATACTTTTCTGAAAGTCAGACCGTTTATCCGTCAACAAGAGCCACTTCTCGGAAAATAAATAGCTCTTATTCAGAAATAAGCGTGCCTTATTCACAAATAACCAAGGGTTGTTGACGAAAAAGCGCATGATAGCCCTCACCCCTCACTCAAATCTTTGGGAATGCCTTTGCAGAGAGGGGCTAAGGGTCAGTGAGGGGTATGTTTGACCCTTCACTCACCCTACACTCACCCCTCACTCAAGTCGAAGCCAACAAGGAACGCAAAGGAAGCTAACGGACAGGCAACTTCTTGCTCACAGGAAAGCAGCTTCTTGCTCGTCGTTATTCCGCAGGGAGCGAACTCTGAGTTCGTAAGGAGCGAACTGTCAGTCCGTCGGGCACGGACTGACAGTTTGCATTAATGAGATTCCGGCCAAACTAAAGTGAGGGGTGAGGTAAAGGTGAGTGAGGGGTTAAGAGCACCCATCACCCACCCTCATGGTCTTTCTATAAAGGTGTTTCCTGCGTTTTCAGTGAGGGGTGAGGGGTGTTATCTTTCTCTCAGCCGAACTTTAGGTTGGTCACAAATAAAACATGATACGTAGAAATAAGTTCCAATTCTATCATTTTCTTTTCGAAAAGTTTGGAACTTTCAGAAATAATCACTATATTTGTCCCACATATATATATATTACTATAATTATAAACAAAACCCTAAATTATTATGAAGAAGATTATCCTTTCATTATTCGCATTGGTTGGCACACTGTCAGCCTCTGCACAACAGACTGAAGCTGTTACAGCAACATTGCAGAACGGCGCCAACTCAACGGTATATTATGGCATTGATGCCCTTAAGACGGCAATTGCCAATGCTCAGGATGGCGGCATCATCACGCTGTCGTCTGGCACATTTAACGTTCCTGACAACATAGACAAGTCGGTAAGGATCTATGGTGCAGGTATGGAAGATGATGCCGCTACGACCATAGCAAAGACATACCTTGTTAAGGGAATCAACATAAAAGGTGTGGAAGGTGTTCTGAAGGACAATATCTACATGGAAGGTCTCTACATTAACGGTAGCATCTACATTGAAAGCACCGACGATGACCAGATAGAGAACCTGAAGGTGGTGAAGTGTCGCTTTGGTGGGCTTGACTGCCGTGAAAACTCCAATCACTTCATCTTACGCCAATGCAGAATAGAGGGCAACATAGGTGGCAGCAGCAGCGTTGCTACTGGTATGATGATTCAGAACTGTTGGATTAACGGTATTATAAGGGATTTCGCTACTGAGAGCACACTGGTGGTTGACCACTGTCTCCTAGCAGGGCTCCCTGATGCAGACTATGGCAGTAACTGGCACGGTCCTTATTACTATAAGAATAGTATAATGAATGACGGTGGAAGCTACCGTTGTAATTCTATTAGCGATGGCGGTGTTGTAATTAACTGCATGATGCGAATCTATAAAGGCGGAGTAATTACAGTGACCAACCGTTACGATACGATTGCATGGAGTGATTTCTATGCTGATGGCCAGAACAATGCAAACTTCTACCTTACTGACACTACCACACCACGTACTTGGCAGCTTAAGTCACCAGAGACCTATGTTGGCGACGATAACACGCCGATAGGTCCTGCCGGTGGTGAATATCCTTGGGATCTTATTCCGTCAACACCTCGCATCACACAGAGCAACATAGCAAGTAAGACTGTTGACGGCAAGCTGACTATCAGCATCAAGGCCGAGGCTCGTCCAGTAGTAGAATAAACCGATAAAACAGAGACAGACAATGAACAGAACGAAACATTTTGGACTGTCCTTGCTGGCATTGCTCTGTTGCATCGTAGTGACGGCACAAACAACTTCTGTCACAGAGTGTGAATACTGGATTGATCAGCAATTTGACAGTCGACAGACGGCTAACATGAGCGCAGGGGAGCTTACCACGCAACTCGATATGTCGGCGTTGCCCTTAGGTCTTCACTCCCTTGCCATACGCACAGGCACAAGCGACGGTAGATGGAGTCCTGTGCTCGTGAAGTTCTTCCTCGTGCCCCAGCCAGGTTCTACTCAGGAGAATAACCTTGCAGGCTATGAATACTGGATAGACGGCAACTACGACAAAAAGGTGAGTGGTACATTCAGCACAGGCGGCATTGTTACCACCGACCTCGACATGAGTTCTCTGCCTGTAGGACTGCACAGTATCTCGTTCCGTGCGCTCGACGACAACGGACACGTTAGCTCAGTGCTCGTGAAGTACTTCCTCGTGCCCCAACCCGGTTCTACTCAGGAGAATACTCTTGCAGGCTATGAATACTGGATAGACGGCAACTACGACAACAAGGTGACTGGCACATTCAGCACCGGCGGCATCGTTACCACCGACCTCGACATGAGTTCTCTGCCTATAGGACTGCACAGTATCTCGTTCCGGGCGCTCGACGACAACGGACACGTCAGCTCAGTGCTCGTGAAGTACTTCCTCGTACCTGAGAATACCTCAACTACAGAGAATTCTATAGCAGGTTATCGCTACTGGTTTGACAAAGACATGGAGAATATCGTTGAAGGCGAGATGACATCTAGCGGGACAATTGCGACAGACATCGACGTATCAGCACTGAATGCTGGCTTGCACCTCTTCAACTATCAAGTTAAGGATGCAATTGGCAAATACAGTGCCACAATGATGTCATTCTTTACTGTGCCGGAGCAAGGTGGATTGGGCGACAAGATTGTAGCTTACGATTATTGGTTCAACAACAACCCACGCAAGAGAGTGGAAGTTACCCCAACTGCTACGCTTGAACTGAATGATATAGTTATTGACATGGAGGGTGTGGAGCCTGAAACGGTTCCTGCTGACTATGTTTTCAACTCTGAGACGAAACAGGTTGTTTTCACCTTCGACGTGGAATTCGGCTTGCAGGTGTTTAATGACCTAGGCACAGGCTCAGAAGCAGTTACACAGACTGTAGGTTACGAGTTCACCATTGACCCGTTGTTTGTTGCCCTTACTAATGAGGTAAGCAATACGAAGACGGCTCCGCAGGGTGGACAAGTCTTGGGCTTCAGCTATGCTGGTGCTGTGGGCGATTCACTCCATTGGGAGATTACAGGCTCTGACGCGAAGATAGATTTCTATGACGCTGATGGCAATCGTATCACACCAGAGGCAAAGACTATCGATGATAAAAATGTGCTAGTAATAAAGATGCCGACAACAACCATCTATGCTTTGAGCTATGGTGCTACGACAGCTGACGAGATTTCAGTGAAGGTATCTCAGCCTATTGAACTGACTGTCGTTGATGCTACGCGTAAGTATGGTGAGGAGAATCCTGAATTTACCTATACCAGCAAGGGTGCTGCCCTCGCAGGAGAGGTTGCCTTCATCACCGAGGCCGTAGCAACATCAACGGTAGGCGAATATGTTGTCAGCATCAATGGCAGCGGCATTACGAATTCTTATGTGACGCTGAAGCCGGGTAAGCTCACAATTACGAAGGCACCTCTTGCTGTAGGTGTGGAGGATTGCACCATCACGGAAGGCGAGGCCCTGCCGAAGTTCATATTGACCTTCGATGGCTTTAAGAACAATGAGGACGAGAGTGTGCTGACCACACAGCCAACAGTAACCACTGACGCTACGGAGACTTCCGCCCCAGGCGATTATGTTCTGGTGGTTAGTGGCGGTGAGGCAACGAACTATGAATTGACCTATACCAATGGTAAGCTCACCATCCAACAGGGAACAGGTATCGAAGGCATACACCTTGATAAGCCAATGAACGTTTATACCATCGATGGTGTACTGGTTCGTTCGAATGTAACCTCACTTAAGGAACTACCTGCTGGCGTCTATATCATTAATCGTAAAAAGGTTGTGGTAAAGTAACAAACGGTTCCATCCTTATACTAAGAAGCCTCCAAAAAATGGAGGCTTCTTTTTTGTGATGTCGCGGTATCGTTAGGTAGTACCCCGACCGCGAATCGAACGCGGAACTAAGTCTTAGGAGGACCTTGTTATATCCATTTAACTATCAGGGCATACTTTTTCGTGTGCAAAGGTAATCATTTTCCACGAAAAATGATTACCTTTGCAGCAGAAAATAACTTAAAAAGCAAAAATTATGGGAAAATTAGTGATTAACTCGTACGACGAGTTTGCTGCCCACCTGGGCGAAGAGTTAGGAAAGAGTGAGTGGTTGCAGGTCGATCAGGACCGCATCAACCTGTTTGCCGATGCTACACTGGACCACCAGTGGATTCATGTTGACGTGGAGCGTGCCAAGGAGGAAAGTCCGTATAAGTCGACTATTGCCCACGGCTATCTGACGCTGTCGTTGCTGCCTTACTTGTGGGATCAGATTATCGAGGTGAACAACATCAAGATGCTGGTGAACTACGGCATGAACGATATGCGTTTCGGCCAGCCCGTGATTACTGGCAGCCGTGTGCGCCTGGTGACGAAGCTGCACAATATTCAGAACCTGCGCGGCATCTGCAAGGCGGAAATCAAGTTCTCCATCGAGATTGAAGGTCAGCGCAAGCCCGCCTTGGAAGGCATTGCAGCATTCCTGTACTATTTTAACTAGATGTTCTAGAGAATCTAGATAATCTAGAGGTTCTAGGGAATTCTAGAAAGATAAAGCAGCCCGCTCGGATGTGAGCGGGCTGCTTTATATATATATAATAAGGCGTAAGCCTTATGCCTTTGTTACATCTACGTCGTCCTCACGGATGGTGCGACCCATCACGAGGAAGGCTGTAGGAGCAGCGATGAACAGCGACGACAGGGTACCGATGATAACACCCAGAATCATTGCGAACGAGAAGCTGCGGATAGAGTCACCACCGAGGATGAAGATACAAAGCAACACGATCAACGTCGTGACAGAGGTGTTGATGGTACGAGCCAGCGTCTGGTTCAGCGAATCGTTGAACAGCTGCTGACGGTCGCGCTTGCCATAGAGCTGGAAGTTCTCACGGATACGGTCGAATACCACCACCTTATCGTTGATAGAGTAACCGATCACCGTCAGGATAGCACCGATGAACACCTGTAGCACCCGTTGAGAATGCCACATTGCGGAAGCGCAGCAGGATGTAGAGGAAAATAGCAATCAGGGCGATGATAACGCTGACGATAGCGCCATAAGTGATATCCTTAGCCACAGCAGGGCCTACCTTTGCCGAACTGATGATAGAACCACCCTCGCGGACGTCAGGATTCTTGAAGTCCTCAACCTTAGCCTGGCTGACGAAGCCGCCCTGCTTCAGAGCGTTGTACAGAATAGTCTCTGCCTGGTCGTCAACATCAGGATTGTTCGACTCGATATCCCAGTTGGTAGATACGCGGATGGTCTTGCCATCGGTACCCAGAGCGATAACAGAGGTGTTAGCCTCCTTGCCAGCATTCTCGCCAACGCTGTTAATGAATACGCCAGCCAGTGCAGCGCGAACATCCTCAACGTGAGTCTCCTTGTCGAGTGTCACCACATAGTTACGACCACCGGTGAAGTCGATGCTCTGGCTCAAGCCACGAACGAAGAACGAACCGATGAATACGATAGCTGCTACACCCCAGATGAGGAACGACTTCTTATACATACCCATGAAGTTGTACTTGGCGTTCTGCATCAGGTTCTTTGAGTAACCAGTCACGAAGGTGAGGTCAAGCCACTTGTCCTTCTTCAGACGGTTCTCGTAAACCAGACGGGTCAAGAACACAGCGGTGAAGAACGAGCAGAAGATACCGATGATCCAAGTGGTAGCGAAGCCCTTGACGGGACCTGTACCGAAGAACAACAGGATGAAACCAGTAATCAGAGAGGTCACGTTAGAGTCGAAGATAGCGCTGAAGGCGTTAGAGTAACCCTTCGTCACGGCCTCCTTCATGCCCAAGCCGCGACGCAGCTCTTCCTTGATACGCTCGTAGATCAGCACGTTGGCATCCACAGCAGTACCCAGCGTCAGCACGATACCGGCGATACCAGGCATGGTCAGCGCAGCCTGGAACGAGGTAAGAATACCCAGTGTGAAGAACAGGTTGAACAGCAGAGCGATATCGGCCATGATACCAGGAATGAAGCCGTACAGCATAATCATGTAGATCATCAGCAGCACGAAAGCTACGATGAACGAGATGACACCCTGCTTGATAGACTGAGCACCCAGTGAAGGACCAACGACCTCTTCCTGTACGATGCGGGTAGGAGCCGGCATCTTACCAGAGTTCAGCGTATTAGCCAAGTCCTTGGTATCCTCGATGGTAAAGTTACCAGTAATCTGAGAGTTACCACCGTCAATCTGAGACAGAATACGAGGAGCAGAGTAAACAGCATCGTCGAGAACGATAGCTACGCCACGACCGATATTCTGCTTGGTAATCTGGCTCCAACGGCGAGCACCGTCAGAGTTCATCTGCATAGACACAGAGGGATGACCCATCTGGTCGAAGTCGTCCTTAGAAGAGGTAATCACGTCACCCTCCAGCGGAGCACGGCCGTTAGGCTCGGTAATCTTCAGAGCATACAGAGCGAAGACGTCGCCCTTGGTATTCTCACCACCGAAGTCCTCAGCCTTGGCACCCCAGCGCAGCTTGCACTCGGCAGGCAGCACGGTAGCGGCAATCTGAGAATAGATAACCTTGTTGACGTCAGCAGTATCGCGAGCGTTGGCGTAACCAACGATAGCCAGTCCCTGAGGAACAGGCTGGAACACAGCAAACAGAGGATTCTGCTTCAGAGCCTCAGCCTTAGCCTTGGCGTCCTTCACCTTGTCATCCTTCTTGGCCAGCTTGGCAGCCAGGTCGGCAGCAGCAGCCTTCGTAGTGTCAGCAGCAGCCTCAGCAACGGCAGTTGTATCGGCAACAGCCTCAGTAGCAGTAGTGTCAACAGCAGCAGCAGAAGCGTCGCCACCCATAGCGGCATACTTCTGGTTCAACTGGGCCAGCAGAGGATAAATCTCCTGTGAGTTGTAGGTCTCCCAGAACTCCAGGTTAGCACTTCCCTGCAGCAACTTACGAACGCGCTCAGGCTCCTTGATACCAGGCATCTCGACCATGATACGGCCAGACTGGCCCTCGAGCTTCTGGATGTTGGGCTGAACGACACCGAACTTATCGATACGGTTACGGACGACGTTGAACGAGTTGTCAACGGCAGACTGTACCTCAGCGCGCAGAGCACTCTCCACCTCAGAATCGGTAGAACTGGTGCTCACCTTGCCCTTCATCTGCTGGGTAGCAAAGATAGCTGCCAAGGGGCGTCCGTTAGAATTCTGCTTCCAATACTTGATAAACAGGGAGATAAAGTCATCCTGACTGGTCTCCTCTTCCTTCTTTGCCTGCTCCATTGACTTCTTGTAGGCAGCGTCCTGCTTGTGGTCAGCCAGCACGTCGACAACGTCGGGTACTGATACCTCAAGAATCACGTTCATACCGCCCTTCAGGTCAAGACCCAGGCCAATCTCCATCTCACGGCACTGCTTGAAAGAATAAATTCCGCAGTACACCTTCTCGTTCATGATTGAGTCGAGGTACTCCTGACCAGCCTCTTCGCCCATGGCTGCTGCCTTGTTTTCGTGGTAGCGAGTCACAAACGAGAAGGAAAGGTAGAAGCAGCAAACGAGAATCAGAACGATTGCGATAAATTTTACAATTCCTTTGTTTTGCATTGTTGTTAATTTATTATTATAATTTATATTTTTGCTTTTTTAGCCTGCAAATATACGCTTTTTTCTTGACTTACCGAAATTATTCGGCAATTTTCATACATTTTTTAATGCTTTGGGGCTATTTTTACCCAACAAATGAGCGGATTATGGTCACTTGCGTCCATTTTTCCATCAATTTCGCAACGATACGGTTGAAGCCTATCATTACAAAAAAAGTGGTCAATGCGAAAAGAAAAAGCTTTCTGATTATATGACAAACCGATACCTTTTCCTGTCGTCGCATAACAGTCTGTCAACACCTCAGCCATGGCATGACGAGAATAGGAAATGGGGCTGTCGTTGAAGTCACCACAGACAATCACCGGATACTGACTATGGTCCAAGGCATATTGGCGAACGGTCCTAATCTGTCCGGAACGCTTCGCATTGGCCTCAGCGAGTTTGACAAGCAACAGTTTCGACTCCTCGCGCACCGAATCCCGGGGCATCTTTCCCTTGATCATCTGGAGATACTGCGCACGATCGTCCTTGTTCAAATGGCAACTCTCAAAATGGTTGTTGACAACAATCAGCGTGTCGTCTCCCACCTTCAGCCACCAAGCTACGCTGCCATTGGCCGCTGAAGGGTAAGCAATACGTTCACGGTGGATAATAGGATATTTCGAATGAATGCCTAATGCATTGTAACTCTGCGGGTTATTGGCTATAACCATCGTGTCGTTATAGGCAAAGGTCTTCTCGTAATGGAGAAAGACATAGCGGCGCCAGGTATCGATATCCTCCTGTATGCAGACAATGTCTGGCTTTTCCTCTACCAGATAATCGCGTACTTTTTCAAAACCTTGTTCGTATTTATAATTACCGCCATAGGCACAAACGTTGTAGGAAATAATCTTCAACGCCCCATCGGGAATATCCTGTGAACTGTTCAACGGCATGTAAATACTAATAGGTACATACGCGAGCACGAGGCCAAGGACGGAAATCCACACCATACGCCACTTGAAAATGAGCCAGAAGAAGAGAAAAACCAGATTGATAAGCAGAAATACGGGCAGTGTCATACCCAGCGTCGAAAGCAGCGGATGGTCAGCCGGATTCAGGCGGTCGCTATAACCCACCAGTAGCATGACCAACACAGTAGCAACATTCGCCCCAGCTATCAAACGGACAGTAAAAGCTTTCAGCTGTTTAATCACGACTCACGGCTTTGGTCAAACAATTTCTTCTTCTCCTCCTTCGTCAGGCTATCGTAACCGCTTTTGCGAATCTTATCGAGAATGGCATCCACCTCTTCCTGATTTTTACGCTTGCGGGCGTTATACTCCTCGTCACTCTCACGACGCGGGTCGGTTTGTTCAGCTTTCATACGGTTGTTCTGCTGCTGACGCTGGTCGTAGCGGCGTTTCATATTCTCGAAAAACTCCTGTCCGCGACTGCGGCCAAAGCTTTGGCTGGAGTTCGGATGCTTCTGCCAGTAACGTATCAGCAGGAATCCGAACAGCATACCACCCAGATGAGCCATATGAGCCACGCCATCGCCAGGACCGGTCATAGCCGAGAACAATTCGATGGCAATATAACCCACGATAAGCCACTTGGCCTTGATGGGGAATGGGAAGGGAATAATGAACAAGCGTTCGTTAGGGAAAATCATACCGAAGGCCAGCAGGATGCCATACACCGCACCCGAAGCACCTATTGTCGTCCAAAGATTAATATAGGCGTCAGTAGTCATCTGAACACCACCGGCACTCACATATTGATAAGCCGAAATACCCTCTATCGTGTAGGTGGCATACTGCACCAACTCTTGAGTTATACCGGCTCCTATTCCGCACACAATGTAATAAAAAATGAATTTCTTCGGTCCCCAAACTCTTTCAATGACCGAGCCGAACATCCACAATGCAAACATGTTAAAGAAGATGTGGGTAAAACCACCATGCAGAAACATGTAAGTAAAGAACTGATAGATCTGGAAGTCACTGGCCAGGAAAAAATGAAGGCCTAACAGTTGCGTCAGGTCAATACCGCGCAACTCTAAAACCCATGTTGCTGCAAACGCCAGAAAATTGACGATAAGCAGATTCTTGGTCATAGTGGGTATGTTATTCATCTTGCTTTTATTCTGTTTATTAACCACTTAGAGTCGTAATGACCCTATTTTTTTATTTTGGGCGCAAAATTACAAAAAATATCCGTTTTTTTACACAAAAATGGGGCAATACACACTTTTTTTCATGAAAAAACTCATTTTTTTTGATTTTTTGTTTGTTTTATGAATTCTTTATCCTATATTTGCGTCAGAATTCAACTTTTTTATTATTAATTTAACTTTTAAAACTACAAAATTATGAACAAGACAGAATTAATTGACAAGATTGCAGCTGGTGCTGGTCTGACCAAGGTTGACGCAAAGAAGGCTCTCGAGGCCACAGTAGAAGCTATCAAGGGTGCTCTCGTAGCAGGTGACAAAGTTCAGCTCGTAGGTTTCGGCACATTTGCTATCAGCAAGAAGCCCGCTCGTGAAGGTATCAACCCCGCTACCAAGCAGAAGATTAAGATTGCTGCTAAGAAGGTTGCTAAGTTCAAGGCTGGTGCTGAGTTCGCTGAGGCAGTTAACAAGTAATCTTGTAAATAAAAAATCAAGAGGCTCCATCATCTGACGGAGTCTCTTTTTTATCTTTACTGTTTGGATTACTTAGGCTGCTTGCCTATATAAGCCAAAATACCACCATCTACATACAGCACGTGACCATTGACAGCATCCGAGGCGTGTGAAGCCAAAAACACAGCAGGACCACCGAGTTCCTCTGGATCGAGCCAACGTCCAGCAGGAGTCTTGGCACAAATGAACGAATCGAACGGATGACGACTGCCATCGGCCTGACGTTCGCGAAGAGGAGCCGTCTGTGGCGTAGCGATGTAACCTGGGCCAATGGCATTGCACTGGATGTTATACTCACCGTACTCTGAACAAATATTTCTCGTGAGCATCTTCAGACCACCCTTTGCGGCAGCGTAAGCCGAAACGGTCTCGCGACCCAGCTCAGACATCATCGAGCAGATATTGATAATCTTACCCTCGCGACGCTCTATCATCTCAGGTATGACGGCTTTGGTCATGATGAACGGACCTACCAAATCAATGTCGATGACCTGCTGGAACTCCTCGCGTGTCATCTCGTGCATGGGGATGCGCTTGATGATACCGGCATTGTTGACGAGAATATCGATATGACCCAACTCCTTGCGGATGTCAGCCACCATCTTCTGTACGTCGGCTTCGTTAGTAACGTCACAGATATATCCGTGAGCCTTGATGCCCTTGGCCTCATAGTCAGCCAGTGCCTTATCCATATGCTCCTGTCCGCGACAGTTGAAAGCAATCTCTGCACCAGCCTTGGCCAGTGCCTCAGCCATGGCGAAACCAATACCGTAGGCAGCACCGGTCACCAGCGCCACTTTACCTTCCAATGAAAATAAATTTGTCATAATTGTAATGTTTTAGTAGTTGTCGTTTGTTTGTTGTCCAAGGCGGATTCGAACCACCACAAACAGAACCAAAACCTGTTGTGCTACCATTACACCATTGGACATCCGTGCTATAAGCGGGTGCAAAGGTAAGAAATATTTGGCATTCCACCAAATATTTCTTCACCTTTTATTATTTTACTATCAACAGATAGTAGTTTTTCTTGCCCTTTTGGGCTAAGAGGTACTTGCCGTCGATAAGATCATCGGAGGTAACAAGGCGATTCTGGTCGGTGAGCTTCTCCTTGTTCAGCGAGACACCACCACCCTGCACCATCTTACGCATCTCACCCTTCGAGGGGAACACAGGAGCGACGGTGGTAAACAGCTCGATGGCAGGCTGACCCAGCTGGTCCTTGGAAATCTCGAACTGAGGCACACCGTCGAAGACATCCAAGAATGTCTGCTCGTCGAGTTTCTCCAGGCCTTCCTTGGTGCTCTTACCAAACAGCAGGCTGCTGGCCTCAATGGCAGCGTCGAGGGCCTCACGCGAGTGTACCATAACGGTAACCTCCTCAGCCAGGCGCTTCTGCAGCACGCGACGACCAGGATCCTGCTTATGCTCCTCAACGAGGGCATCAATGACATCCTTCTCTAATGAGGTAAAGATCTTGATATACTTCTCGGCATCGTCATCGCTGACATTCAGCCAGAACTGATAGAACTTATACGGTGTGGTGCGCTTGGGGTCAAGCCAGATGTTTCCTGACTCGGTCTTACCAAACTTCTTACCATCGCTCTTGGTAATCAACGGACATGTCAGGGCAAAGGCCTCATTCTCGTAACCCAGCGTACGACGGATGAGCTCAGTACCCGTGGTGATATTACCCCACTGGTCGTTACCACCCAACTGCAGCTTACAGTTCTTATGCTGGTAGAGGTACAGGAAGTCGTAGCCCTGCAACAACTGGTAGGTAAACTCCGTGAACGACAGACCGTCGCGGGCTGTACCATTCAGGCGCTGCTGCACGCTATCCTTCGCCATCATATAATTGACGGTGATATGCTTACCCACCTCACGGGCGAAGTCCAGGAAGGTGAAGTCCTTCATCCAGTCATAGTTGTTGACCATCTCTGCAGCATTCTCGTCCTTCGACTCAAAATCAAGGAATTTAGACACCTGCTGTTTGATACACTCCTGATTGTGACGCAGGGTCTCCTCATTCAGCAGGTTTCGCTCCTGCGACTTACCACTGGGGTCGCCAATCATACCCGTAGCACCACCTACGAGGATGATGGGCTTGTGGCCACAACGCTGCAAATGGCGCAACATCATAATACCACAAAGGTGACCGATGTGCAGTGAGTCGGCCGTGGGGTCAGTACCCAGATAGGCTGTCACCATCTCCTTCTGGAGTAATTCTTCCGTACCTGGCATCATCTGTGCCAGCATTCCGCGCCAGCGGAGTTCTTCTACAAAATTCTTCATATATGATCTTTTTTTCGTTATTTCGTTATTACGGTATTTCGTTTTCTTTTAGGGAACGGGATCGTAGCCGGAGCCGCCCCAAGGATTACACCGCAAAATGCGCCAAATGGCCAGATAGAGTCCCTTAAAGGGTCCATGCTTCATGATGGCCTGACGGGCATACTCTGAGCAGGTAGGCGTAAAGCGACACGAAGGACCGAGCAATGGCGAGATGCAGATTTGATAGAACCGAATGGGCAATACCAACAACCATACCAATGGACGCGATATGTAATACCACAGGGTTTTCATAACTTCTCTGCCACTCGTTGCATCAGACTGACCACGCGCGACTCGACATGCTGCGAAGGATAGTGCTCGTCCGATAACCAGATAAAAGCCAACAGCAATTGTTCTTGCTCAGCCAATGCCTCATACAACAACTGTTTGTGCTGACGAAAGGCTTCACGAACCTGACGCTTGATGCGATTACGGTCTACCGCATGCTTGAAGTGTTTCTTAGGAACACTAACTAGTACTTGGACTGGGGCATCGTCTCGCGCGCGTACCTTTTTCATAAAGACCGCTCTCAGCGGATAAGCAGCCATCGACTGGCTCCCCCGTGACTCCAGACCCTGCTTTGATGGACAGGCGCCAAAGAGCGTATCTATCAGTTTCCGACTGACCATGCGCTCCCGCTTCTGGAAACTAGGAGCAATCGATGTCATGAACGTCTTATTGCTTAATCTTGGGTTTCGAGCAGATAATGCTGCAGGGCACCAGTCATCGAAGGATACTTCTCGGTAGGTGCCTCAAGGTCGAGACGCAGACCAGCCTCGCGCGCTGCTTTGGCAGTGGCAGGTCCGAAAGTAGCAATGGCGATGTCTCTCTGCTTGAAATTGGGGAAATTCTTAGTCAGTGCCTCAATACCAGCAGGACTGAAGAAGATAAGCATATCGTAATCGAATGTCTTGACTTCCTCAGGAGTGAAATCGTTGCTGACGGTGCGATACATCACACACTCAGTATGGTTCAGTTTCTTGGCATCAAGCATCTGAGCAATCATGTCATTGTGGACATCGCTCATCGGAACAAGATACTTCTCATTCTTGTGCTTGGCCATCGTGGGAATAAGGTCGTCAATTTTGCCCGTTGTGCCAAAGAATACCTTACGTTTGCGATACTGTACATATTTCTGGATATACAACGAAATAGTCTCGGTAACACAGAAGTACTTCATATCCTCGGGAATGGCCAAACGCATCTCCTTGGCCAGCGTGAAGAAATGATCGATTGCATGACGCGAGGTAAAGACAATGGCTGTATGTTCAAGAATACTGACTTTCTGCGTACGGAATTCCTTGGCAGAAATACCCTCCACCTTAATGAAAGGACGGAACACGAGCTCCACGTCAAATTTCTCAGCAATATCAAAGTACGGTGACTTTTCACTTGACGGTTTGGGCTGTGAGACCAAAATCTTCTTTATCATTTTGTCTTAAAAATTTATTTTCAAACTATTTGTCGTATACACCATCGCTACCCAGAAAAGGAGCAAAGGAATGATTTCGAGGGTGCAAAAGTACAAAATAATCTGCAATTTAACGACACTTTGACGAAAAAAGATGAGGAAACACTTAAAAAGTACTAGAATTTTAACGATTATCAATACAATTACGACATAAATTGCTGCACTTTGAATGGACATGCCAAAATAAACCCATAGTATAAGGACTGGAAAGAACAACATACCTTCCATCGAATAGATGTATAGGAACGACTTTAACCATTGTCGGTTCTTTTTACCATCGAAGAATACACTATTAACCAAGGAATATAGCAGTATCTTAGACAGGAAATAAGCAGAAGAAATAGCCAGTAAAATGGCTATCAGTGTGTATTGCGAGGAGAGTATGTAAGTATCGCTGATTGTATTGAGAGCATAAAAATAGAATAATAGTGCTATTAACAGGCAGTTTAAGAAGCCGAGGAATGTCTGAAACCGAATTTCCACGGCCGTCTCAGTAATCTCCGTCAGACCTTCCCGATGGGTACTAAAGAAATTCTTCGTCTGCCGTATAATAAACTGACGCGTATTGGAGAAGGCAATGACAGCCATCACGAATAGCACCAACAATAGGGATGTAATGATATCATCATTATGGATGTTATAGGGTATAGACATACCCGTCACACCATAGCGACCTCCCGGCAGTTCCGGATGAAACATGGAATCCTTCGAGAAGAAGCCCTCACGATAGTATTGTGGCAACTGTACATCAAGCATGTTATGCCCTTTGTCGTGCCCAGGCAAATGGAGCGTGTCGGGGCGTGTGCTCCAACGAATCTCAGAGGCCTTAAAACGCGACTGCACAGCAGAATCCTGCTGTGCGGGCGTTGCATTACGCGGCAGCCAACTGATGACCATGCCTGGCGTTAGGACAATATGATGCTGGACGACAGAGTCGTTCATAAACCAAATGCTCGTTTGATATCGTCTACCCTATCTAGTTTTTCCCATGTAAACAGCTCCACGTCAATGGTCTTGGTCTCATGATAACGGCTGGTGAATGTTTTCTTCACGACCTCACACTTACGTCCCATGTGGCCATAGGCTGCAGTCTCCAGATACATCGGTTGACGTAGTTTCAATGTACGCTCAATAGATTTTGGACGAAGGTCGAAAAGCTGTTCAATTTTCTGTGCAATCTCACCATCCGACATCTGTACGTGCGAACGGCCATAAGTATTCACATAGATATTCATGGGTTTAGCCACACCAATGGCATAGCTCACCTGTACCAACATCTCGTCGGCAACGCCGGCAGCTACCATGTTCTTGGCAATGTGGCGGGCAGCATAGGCTGCCGAACGGTCAACCTTCGAGGAGTCCTTACCCGAGAAAGCGCCGCCACCATGGGCTCCCTTGCCACCATAAGTATCGACAATAATCTTGCGACCCGTCAGTCCGGTATCACCGTGAGGTCCGCCAATGACGAACTTACCCGTGGGATTGACGTAGTATTTGATATCGTCGCCGAACAAGGCTAACACCTTTTCTGAATGGATCTTGGCCTTGACACGCGGTATCAGGATGTTTATCACGTCATCATGGATGGTCTGCAACATCGCATCATCAGCGGCAAACTCATCATGCTGGGTAGATACCACGATAGTGTCTATACGCTCGGGGATACCAGCGTCACTATACTGCACGGTCACCTGACTCTTTGCGTCCGGACGCAGATAGGTCATCACCTTGCCTTCCTTGCGAATTTCGGCCAAAGTGCTCATAATGAGATGTGCCAAATCGAGAGACACTGGCATCAGGCTCTCCGTTTCGTTGGTGGCATAACCGAACATCATACCCTGATCGCCAGCACCCTGCTCTTCCTCGTCGCCATTATCCACACCGCGATTGATGTCTTCGCTCTGTTCGTGGATAGCAGTCAGAATACCACAGGAGTTACCGTCAAACTGATATTCGGCCTTCGTATAACCAATTTTCTTTATCGTGTTACGGGCAATGGTCTGGAGGTCGATATACACCTCGCTACGCACCTCACCCATGATGACTACCTGACCAGTGGTGACAAACGACTCACATGCCACGCGGGCATATGGGTCGTAAGCCAGAAACTGGTCTAATATCGCATCAGAAATCTGGTCGGCCACTTTATCGGGGTGGCCCTCAGACACAGACTCTGATGAAAACAAATAACTCATTCTATAACTTCTTTAACTTCTTAACTACTCTGCCGGCATCATGATAATCTCTGCACGGTTGCCTGCCTTCAACAATTCCTTGACAAAGGCTGCGAGGCTTTCCACTGTCTGGGCATTGACCAACTTCTCGTAATCAGTATGGAAGTCCAGTCCGTACTTACGCCAGGTATTGATGCGACCCAGCCAATAGTTGTTCTGTTTCAGCTGATCACCGTGGTTCTTCAGCATATACTCCTTCACCTTCACCAACTTGTCGGCATCACAGGTCTTGGTCATTGCCTCGACTTCATCGCGAAGAATCAGAACGGCAGTATCGGCCTTCTCGGGCTTCATGGGACAGTAGGCAAGCACCTGTGCCTCAGATTCGAAGTCATTACGGCTGAGACCAGACTGTGCCACTACGGTATAAGCAGCACTTGCATCCTCACGAATCTTCTTCAGATACTCCATACTCAGGATTTGTCCAACCATATCAGCCTTGACGGCATTCTCCAAAGTATAAGGAATATTCTTTGAATACCAAACCATGACAGCAATAGCCTTTGGCGTCTCTGCCTTATGCTTGAAGTTGTTGACGACAACGCCCTTGAAGTCTGTCGATACATCCTTGCTCTTCACCACGTCACCCTTGGCGGGCAGCGCAGCCAGATACTGCTCGATGAGCGGACGGATGGCAGCCTCGTCATAGTTACCGATGATGGTAAAGGTGAAAGCTGCAGCATTGGCAGTGCGCTCCTTGGCAATTTCAAGGATACGGTCGTAATTCACATTGGGAAGGTCAGCAACATCAATGCTCTTGAAACGTGGATTGTTGCAGGTCAACGTGGCAATCAACGAATCACTGAACACAGCCTCGGGCTGCAACAGACGGTTCTTCAAGGCAACCTCAACAGTCTGCATCAGGTTGTCATACGACTTCTGGTCCTTGGCAATATTGGTGAAATAGAGATACACCAGCTGCAGCATAGCTTCGACATCCTTCGGCGTAGAGCTACCATTGACATACTGGCGGTTGTCATCCATAGAGAGTGATGCACTGGCAATCTTACCAGCCATAGCCTTCTCCAGCTCAGTGTGCGAGAAATTACCCAGACCACTGGCCTCAACAACATCACCGAACATCTTGATATTGGCATAATCCTTCTCGCCATAGAGTGCAGAGCCACCAAATCCTTCGCCGCGCAACAGCACCTGGTCCTTCTTCAGGTCAGTCTGCTTCAGCACGACGGTCACACCGTTCGACAGTGTCAGTTCAGTATATCCAAAGAGGTCGTTCTTCGTCTCCTTCACGATAGAACCCTTCTGGGGCAGTTCTGTCATCAGGGGCTCGTCCTTTACATTGTCCACGTAAGCCTCAATCTGAGCGGTACGGGCTGTGGCAATAGCCTTCTTCAGACCATCCTCAGTAGGATATACGGCACCATCCTTCTCGTTGTTGAAGTTCAGCACCACCAGATTGGTGTCGTTTTCCGAGAAAAGCTCCTTCATCACCATATTGACACCCTCCAGCGGCAACATGGGCAACAACTGCTTCATGGTCTGGTGGGTGAAATCAATACTGGGGATAGGCTCGCTGTTCAGGAAGTTCTGCACATACTGGTTGACAAACTGGCTGTTGTAGCGCTTGTCCTTGTTAGAATACTGCTTGTCGAGATTGCTCTCGTAGTTAGCCTTGAAACGGTTGTATTCAGTAGCAGTGAAACCAAACTCAGCAGCACGACGGGCTTCGGTGAGAGCAGCTGTGAGGGCAGCTTCCATCTGGCCGTCCTTAGGAACGACATCTAGTTCGAAAGCATCTACTGTACGTGACAGCAAATAGACTCCGTCTGCTACATTAGCCTGCAGGAAGGGGCTCTCCGGCTTCTCGGCATACTCCTTCAGTCGGTCGTTCAGCATGGTAATGGCAGCGTCCTTCATATAGTCGGCCAACAGATAAGCCATTGAACTCTTCAGCGAGTCGGGGAAGGTCTCGTGCTTCATCATCACCGATACCATATTGATTCGCTGCTCCTTATCCTTATCAATAACGATAATGGGTTCGTTGTTGTCGGGAACGGGCTCGGCAGTCACCAGTGCACGGTTCTCGGGCAACTTGATGGGACCGAACAGCGTCTTGATCTTCTGCTCAATCTTGTCGACATCCACATCACCAACGATGATGATACCCTGGTTGTCAGGACGATACCACTTCTCATAGTAAGCCTGCAGGAAGGGGCGCTCGAAATTGTCGATAATCTCCATCAGTCCGATAGGCATACGATAGCCGTACTTCGAACCAGGATAGAGTTTCGGCAGGTCGCGCTCCAGCATACGCATCTGGGCACTGGTGCGCAGACGCCATTCCTCATGAATTACGCCACGCTCCTTCTCAATCTCCTCCTGTTCCAACGTCAGACCGTCGGCCCAGTCATAAAGGATAAGCATACATGAGTCGATGATACCCTCGCGCGTCGTGGGTACATTACTTATATTATATACTGTCTGGTCAATACTGGTATAGGCGTTCAAATCGGTACCAAACTTGATACCTACGCTCTCACACCAGCGCAGCAGCTCGTTGCCCTTGAAGTGCTTCGAACCATTGAAGGCCATGTGCTCCAAGAAGTGAGCCAGACCACGCTGGTCATCGTTCTCCTGAATGGAACCCACACGCTGTGCAATATAGAACTCTGCACGGTTTTCAGGCCAGTTGTTGTAACGAATGTAATAAGTCAGTCCATTGTCCAGTTTACCCATACGAACATCGGGGTCAACGGGAATCGGCGGCATCATCTCCTGTGCCACCATTGCTGTCGTGCTGAACAACATCAGCGCAGCCATCAACAATTTCTTCAATTTCATTTTACCTTGGTTTAAAAGTGGAAAAATCGGATGCAAAGTTAAGAAATATTCCTCAATCACGGGTAAGAATCTCAGTTTATTATGTTTTTTTTACTATTCAGGTGGCACTTCTTCTGGAGAAATGCCACCTTATTATAATTAATAAACACTCTACCCTAGTTTAGTTGAAGTAGTACTTCACACCAATCTGCAGGCGCCAGCACTGACCATAACTATGGTTATAGTCCCATGTCGACGTCAGGTCGGTATTCATGCGGAAAATAGGCTCTGCGCCCTTCTTTACATCAGCAGCATTGGCCACGCTCAGCAACTTGAACTGATAGTTGCTCGTGCCAGGAATCTGCTTGGCAACACCCCACTTCGAGTTCAGCAGGTTACCAATGTTCTCGATGTTTGCAATGAGCTGCAGCTTGTGCTTGGTACTGCCAATCTTCACGTCAAAGTCGTGAGCATACTTGAAGTCGAAGGTATGTACCCAAGGAGCACGAGCACCATATGCATCGGCATACTCACCACGATGGTTCTTCAGGTAGTCATCCTGCTCGACAAACTGCCAGAAAGCAAGGCGGTCAGTCTCAGAAGCGAACTTGATTTCCGAATCATCACGAGGGATATACATCAGGTCGTAAGCCAAACCGTCGCCGTTGATGTCGTTAGAGTAGGTATAGCTATATCCTGCTGGCGAATAGCCGCTATAGAACAGCGAGAAGTGCTCCTTGCCGTACTTGTAGCTAACGTTGGCAATGATACGGTCAGGTGTTACGAACGATGAATTCTTGACATCAAATACGTTAGGACCATTGACCGTGTGCATATACGACCATGCAGAACCGGCATTAGAGCCAGGCATACCCGTTACTTCCTTATTGACGGTATGTGTATAGGCAGCAGAAATATAGAGGTCCTTGATAGGCTCGGCATTCAACTGCAAGCTGGCTGTCCATCCGTAACCCTTATGGTTGTTGGTCAGCACACATACATTACTGTACTGGGTATAATAGTTCCAGTCTGCTTTATTGGCAGGATAGAGATAGCGGTTGTCAGCACCAGGCAGTCTTGCCCATGTCTCATCAGGATTCTTCTGGTTCCAGTTGTCCAGATGGACGGCATTGATGTTCTTGGAATAGGTGAACTCACCAGTCACTGTCAAGGGGAAGTTGACAGGCAGCTGATAGTCAATGGCCAGCGACGACTTCCAAATCTGCGGCATCTTGAAATCTCTGTCCACGCCAGCAACTTCTGACGGGATAATACCATTGGGATCCATGCTATAAGGAGCATTCAGCAACTCGCGCAGTTGGTCTCTGTCAGCGGTAACGCCGCCTGTCAGATTAGCCAGACGTGAGTCACCGGCCTTGACTATAACCAGATTCTGGAACATACCGGAGTTGGCAGGCATGTTGGTGAAGAACACCAGTGGCAAACGTCCTGCAAAGAGTCCTGTACCACCACGAACCTTCAGTATCTTGTCGCCAAAGACATCAAACGTAAAACCTAAACGTGGCGAAATCTGAATATTTGCCTTTGGCCATGAACCGACATCCAAGTGACGGCCACCGAAGTCGAGGTCGTAAAGTGCCTTGTTGAACTTCAGGTCATCCTCATTGAACGTGATGTTATCGAAACGGATACCATAGTTCAATTTGAATCTGTCTGTCACATTCCAATCGTCCTGCAGGTAGAGACCAATCTGGTTGAAGCGAACCTTTGATGAAGGCTCCATATCGCCGTCGTAGCCGTAAGCCAAGGCAGCACCAATAGGAGCGGCACCGTCCATGAAGTCCTGCATGCTGGCATAACGATAGTAACCCGAACCCTGCTTCATGTAATTATTGAGGGCCATCTGGTGCTCGAAACTCAGACCTGCCATCAGCTTGTGACTGCCCAGATAGTAGGTGAAGTTGTCGTTAACGGTCAAAATCTCGTTACGTACACGGTTGTTATAAGTAAAGAGCTCGTAACCCAGTGTCATGTAGGGATCACCGTCCTTCATAATATCAATCATGGGGAACATCGACGAACTGCTGCCACGCGGGTCGTCTATATCCGAATAGGTCACCAACAGCTGATTCGAAGCCCTCTCACCAAAACGGCTGTTCAGATCGAACGAGAAAGTCGTCACCTTGTTCTCTTGCTTGTAGAACGAATTGGCAAAAGCCATCGAACTGATACCCACACAAGACTGGCTCAGTCCGCCGACGCCACGTGAGGTAGCAGAGGGGGGACTATACTTTGTATTGTTGGTATGGTTGAAGCGTACTGCCAAGTGATGATTCTGATTGATGTTCCAGTCGATACGAGCCAGATACTTATTGTTCGTGATACCGCCAGGATAGTCAGTAGCAGAACCAGTGTCATAGCCGTACTTATCCATGACGAACTTCGAAATCATCTCCATGTCGCTCACCGTAGTACGTGAAGTATAGGTCTTCTGGTTTGCACCCTCACCTGTAGCATCGGGATGCCAGTAAGTGGGGATATTCTCCGTTTCCGTACGCTCAACGTTAGCAAAGAAGAACAACTTGTCCTTGATAATCGGGCCGCCTAACGTGAAGCCCCATGTCTTCTCCTCGTCGGGATTGGGCTCTGAGTTCTGCACGCCGTCCACGCGGTTGCCGTGCATGTCTTCATTGCTGTAATAATAATAGGCGGTACCCTTGAACGTGTTCGTACCCGACTTCGTGACGGCATTGATACCACCGCCGATAAAGTTCGACTGACGGACGTCAAAAGGAGTCACCACAACCTGCACTTCGTCAATGGCATCCATTGATACGGGATTACCACCGCCCGGCAGGTTGGAGTTCAGACCGAAGTTGTTATTCAGGTTGGCACCATCCAGCGTGAAGTTAGCCGAGCGGCCACTCATACCACCAAAACTGTTCGAGCCACCATAATATGGCGACAGCTTGGCAATATCACCGATGCTGCGGCTGATGGTAGGCAACTCCTGAATAGTACGATTGTTGATGTTGGTGGTAGCACCAGTCTTCTCACCTGCAAACTTCGAAGCCTTACCGCTAACGACGACCTCAGCCAGCTCTGTTGAGTTCTCCGACAACCACACATTGAGACTGTAGGTTTCACCCAGCTGGAGGTAGATGTCCTTGAAGACCTTCGGATTGAAACCGATATAGGTAACCGTGACAGTGTACGGACCACCATTACGCATACCTTGGATGTTAAAACGGCCATCAATGTTGGTGATAGCTGCATACTTGGTACCAGAGGGGTCGTGAACGGCTTGTACAGTAGCGCCGATAACCTCTTCCTTGGTATCCTCCATGGTTACTTTTCCGCTTAGGGCAGAATTCGTAATCTGTGCCATCATTGTCAACACACAGGTCAACATCATGGCGGTTAAAAACAGTTTTCTACGCATATTGATCATCTTTGTTTGTTATTTGCCTGCAAATTTAAACATTTTTTTTGAAACATCACGCTTTTTAGCCTTATATTTCTCGCTTTCGCCGTTTTTTTTCTCAGACGTCCTTTTGACGCAGGCCCATACGGGCCTCCACAACGTTCACCACGTAGTCACCCAACTTCTCGCACTCATTGATGAGATCCATGTAGATCGTACCTACGGCATACGTATATTCGCGGTTGTTCACATCCGTGATATTCTGCGTCTTCAACTGGTTGCGGTAGTTATTGATTTCGTTCTCGATATTGAACGTACGGTTCACATCGAACGACTCCTTACGACCCTGCATCAGACGGTTCATCTGCGACAGCGACTGGTCCGTCAGTTCCATCATCTGGTGCAAATGGTCGTACTGCTTCTCAATGAAGTGGTCTTCCTTACCGTTATACTTACGCGAGATGGTACGAGCCATATTGAAGCAGGCGTCACCGATAGACTCCAATTCGCTGACCTCACGCAACATAGCACGAATCTTACCCTTCGTGTCGTCCGAGAGGTGGGCATCACTGACGTTGTTCAGGTAGTTGGCTATCTCCAGCTCCATATTGTCCGAAATACCTTCATATTTCTCGATACGCGTGTACAGCTTGTTGAAGTCGCCAGCCTGATTGTCTTTCTTGCTGTTTGAACTCGACGACAGCGTCAGCAGTTCCCTCACCATGCCGAACATACGCTGCATACGCTCGGAGAACGACTGTATCTCCTTCTGAGCCTCGAGCACCGAAAGTTCTGGAGTCTTCATGAATCCAGCAGTAATGAAGTGCAGACGGAAATCCTCCTCCTCGTCCACCTTCTTGGGCTTGATGACCCAGCACACGAATTTCTCTATCTGCGGGATAAACCATATCAGGATAAAGGTATTCACCACGTTGAACGACGTATGGAAAGCAGCCAGCACAAAGCTCAGCTTCGCGGCATTGGCCAGGAAAGCCTTAGCGCCAACAACCTCCTTCGTCATCATCACGTCGTAGCCGACCCATCCGCATACCATGTCGATGAAAGGACGGAACACAAACAATATCCAGATGACGCCGAACACATTGAAAAACATGTGAGCCAAGGCTGCCCGGCGTGCCTGCGTATTCGCCGACATTGCCGCCAAGTTCGACGTCACCGTAGTACCGATATTCTCACCCATCACCAGCGCAATACCCTGATAGATGGGCAGCGCGCCACTGGAGCACAGAATCATCGTGATAGCCATCACTGCTGCCGACGACTGTACACAGAACGTCAGGATGCCACCCAACAACAGGAATAACAGCGTCGTCAAGAACGAATTCGGGTCGAACGAGGCAAAGAAATCCAGCAGTGCCTGGTTCTCGCCCAGATTCATGTCCTGTCCCGTCTTACGCAGAATAGCCAGGGCAAATATCAGGAATGCCAGACCAAACAGGAAGTCTCCGATGTAGCGGTACTTCTTCTGGTAAATCAGGATGATACCCACAAAGAATGCCGGAAACGACAGGTTGCTCACGTCGAACGACATACCTGCAGACATAATCCATGCCGTCAGCGTCGTACCGATATTCGCACCCATAATCACCGAGATGGCCTGTGCCAGCGTCAGCAATCCAGCGTTTACAAACGAGACGGTCATCACCGTCGTAGCTGTTGAGGATTGTACCGAAGCCGTCACCAACGTACCCGTCAGCATACCCGTAAAGCGGTTGGTGGTCATAGCTCCCAAGACGTGTCGCAACTGCGGACCCGCCATCTTTTGCAGCGCCTCACTCATGGTTTTCATACCGAACATCAACAGAGCGAGAGAGCCCAAAAGCGTAAATATTACCCAGATTGACATAAGAATTATTTTAATTTCGGCTACAAAAATACAAAATATTTATTAAAAACCCTCAATATTTCGGATTTTTTTTCTATTTTTGCACCATTATTGAAAACAAAGACTGTAAATATGGAAAAAACTGTTAAGATTCATGTCCGAAATAACGACACCGCCATCGAGGTGCCGATGGGGTCACAACTCGAAGAAGCCTACAGGCTGTCTGGTCTCAAAATGACGTATGGACCCATCTCCGCACGGGTAAATAACAAGGTAGAAGGCATGCACTACCGCGTCTACCGCCAAAGGGAGGTGGAATTCCTCGACATCACGTCGCCCACAGGACTGCGAGCATACACGCGCACCTTGTTCTTCATTCTTTGCAAGGCGGCCCACGAACTGTTCGACGAACCGGACGGGAAACCCTGTAAAGTTCGCATCGACATCCCCATCAGCAACGGCTATTATGTCGACCTCCATCTGAGCCGTCCCGTGACGCCCGACGACGCCAACGCCCTGCGCCAAAAGATGCAGGACATCATCGACGCCGCCATTCCCATCCACCGTTTCGAGTGCACCACCGAGGAGGCCATCGAGATGTTCACCAAGTCGGAATCGTTGTCGAAGGTCAAGCTGCTAAAGAGCACTGGACGCCTCTACACCACCTATTACGACATCGACGGCTATCAGGACTACTACTACGGCTCGCTGCTCACCAACACATCGCAGATCTACCTCTTCGGACTGGAATACTATTTCGACGGTCTGCTGCTGCGCATCCCCGACAGCAACGAACCTTCCAAGCTCGGAGCCTTCATCCGTCAGGACAAGATGTTTGGCATCTTCAAGGAGCACCACCAGTGGCAGGACATCATGAACCTGCGGAATGTCGGCGACCTGAACGAGGTCATCGATAGTGGTCACTCGTCGCACCTCATTCAGGTGTCAGAAGCCCTGCAGGAGAAGAAAATTGCGCAGATTGCCGACGAGATAGCCAAGAACAAAAGCATCAAGATGGTGCTCATTGCCGGACCGTCGTCCAGCGGTAAAACCACGACATGCAAACGTCTTAGCGTACAACTGGCCGTCAACGGCATCATACCCATCGGCATCTCGCTGGACGACTATTTCCTCGACCGCGACCAGACACCGCGCGACGCCTCTGGCGACTACGACTTCGAACATTTGCATGCCTTGAACATACCGCTGCTCAACGAGCAGATGAACGCCCTGTTACGCGGCGAGGAGATAGAGTTGCCGCGCTATAACTTTCAGCAAGGCAAGAGCGAATGGAGCGGCAAAAAACTGCAGTTGAAAGGCAAGGAGGTGCTCGTCGTAGAAGGCATCCATGCCCTCAATCCGGAACTCACCGCACAGATTCCTGACGAACAAATCTTCCGCGTCTATGCCTCCGCGCTGACCACCATCCTGCTCGACTCCCACAACTACATCCCCACCACCGACAACCGACTGCTACGCCGCATCATCCGCGACAACAAATACCGCGGCGTCAACGCCCGCGAGACCATCCGCCGATGGCCCTCCGTGCGTGCCGGTGAAAACAAATGGATATTCCCCTTCCAGGAGAATGCCGACGCCATGTTCAACTCAGCCATGCTCTTCGAGCTTGCTGTCATCAAGCGCCAGGCAGAACCACTGCTCGAACAGGTGCCCGAAAACTGCCCCGAATATGCTGAGGCCTACCGCCTGCGTAAGTTCCTGGCTTACATCCATCCCATCCCCGAGGACCAGATTCCGCCCACCTCACTCCTCCGCGAATTCCTCGGCGGCTCATCCTTCGAATACTAACACTACAATCATAAAAAACAATGGGGACGGCACTTTCTGGGTTCACTTCACACTAACACTGTCCCCATTATTATAGTCGTTCCTTCGATGCTTATTCTCTCTTCAACCTATTGTTGTCCGGTTGGCATTCAGTTATTTTCCTGTTTCTGTTCACTTGTTATCCGTTATAATACCGGACAACAACCGGACAACAAGCGGACAACAACTGGACAAGAACTGGACAAGAATAGGCGCAACCTCATTGAAGGATCTTAGTTACTTGGGGGGAATAACGAAAAACTGTTTTACTACCCTTCAGGCTAAACTAAGGGTATAATTCAGACTAAGTGATTGTATAAAAATGCAGTTTTAGGTGATTTTGGGGGCTTTGAATGCATTTTTATTGCATTTTGTTTGGCTATTACGCAAATTTATACTACCTTTGCACGCTGTTAGCGAAATAGATACTTATACATTATATATTATTATGGCTGAATTAGAAGTAAAAGAACTGGACCAAGTGGTTGTCCGCTTTTCTGGTGACTCCGGCGACGGTATGCAGTTGGCTGGAAACATCTTTTCTACGGTTAGTGCCACCGTTGGTAACGGCATTTCCACATTCCCCGACTATCCCGCCGACATCCGCGCCCCGCAAGGTTCGCTGACAGGTGTGAGCGGTTTTCAGGTACACATCGGTGCCGGCAAGGTGTACACCCCTGGCGACAAGTGTGACGTACTGGTTGCTATGAATGCTGCTGCGCTGAAGACGCAGCTGAAGTATTCGAAGCCCCAGGCTACGATTATCATCGACACCGACTCCTTCGGTCCGAAGGACTTGGAGAAGGCGCAGTTTAAGAGCGAGGACTATCTGGGCGAGATGGGCATCGACCCCGACCGCGTGATTCAGTGCCCGCTGACAACGATGGTGAAGGACTGTCTGGCCGACACCGGTATGGACAACAAGGCGATGCTGAAGTGTCGCAACATGTTTGCACTGGGTCTGGTGTGCTGGCTGTTCGACCGCGACCTGGAACTGGTGAACAACTTCCTGCGTGAGAAATTCGCCAAGAAGCCCGCTATTGCCGAGAACAATATCAAGGTAGTGCAGGCCGGTTACGACTACGGTCACAACACGCACTCGAGTGCAGTGAACGTCTATCGCATCGAATCGAAGGAGAAGGTGCCCGGACGTTATATGGACATCACAGGTAACAAGGCAACGGCCTACGGTCTGATTGCCGCCGCTGAGAAGGCAGGCCTGCGCCTGTATCTGGGCAGTTACCCCATCACGCCTGCTACAGACATCCTGCACGAACTGTCGAAGCATAAGTCGTGTGGCGTCATTACCGTACAGTGTGAGGATGAGATTGCAGGTTGTTCGTCAGCGTTAGGAGCTTCGTTTGCAGGCGCCTTGGCAGCTACCTCTACATCCGGTCCTGGTATCTGTCTGAAGAGTGAGGCCATGAACCTCGCTGTCATCATGGAGTTGCCGCTGGTGGTTATCGACGTACAGCGCGGTGGTCCTGCCACTGGTCTACCCACGAAATCGGAACAGACTGACCTGCTGCAGGCATTGTTCGGAAGAAACGGTGAGAGTCCGATGCCCGTGATGGCTGCTCTGAGTCCTACCGACTGTTTCGACGCCGTCTATCAGGCTGCAAAGATGGCCTTGGAGCACATGACGCCCGTCATCCTGTTGACGGATGCCTATGTCGCCAACGGTTCCGGTGCTTTCCGTCTGCCTGACATCAACAAGCTGGACGCTATCAATCCTCCCTATGTTCCTGAGGAGCTGAAGGGCAAATGGGCACCCTATATGCGTGCCGAGAACGGTACCCGCTACTGGGCTGTGCCTGGTCGTGAGGGTTTCGAGCATATCCTCGGCGGACTGGAGAAGGACTCTGTGACGGGTGCCATCTCCACCAATCCTGAGAACCACGACCTGATGACGCGCTTACGTCAGCAGAAGATTGACAATATCCAGGTACCAGACCTTGAGGTAGAGGGTGACGTGGACGATGCCGAGCTGCTCGTCGTTGGTTTCGGTTCTACCTACGGTCATCTGCACTCAGCTATGGACGAGCTCCGTATCAAGGGCAAGAAGGTGGCTCAGGCTCAGTTCAAGTACCTGAACCCGCTGCCCAAGAACGCTGCCGCCGTACTGTCGAAGTACAAGAAGGTGGTGGTGGCCGAACAGAACATGGGTCAGCTGGCTGCCTACCTGCGCATGAAGGTTGACGGCTTCGTGCCCTACCAGTTCAATCAGGTCAAGGGCCAACCGTTCGTGGTGGAAGAGTTAGTCAACGCATTCGAGGACATTTTAAAGAAGTAAAGAGTTATGGAATATACAGCACAAGATTATAAGAAAGGACAACCGCGTTGGTGTCCGGGATGTGGCGACCACTTCTTCCTTGCCTCGCTCCATAAGGCTATGGCAGAGATTGGTGTGGCACCCAAAGATATCGCAGTGATTTCAGGTATCGGCTGTTCGAGCCGTCTGCCCCACTATATGGCCACCTACGGCATGAACACCATTCACGGCCGTGCAGCCGCCATTGCCACTGGTGCGAAGGTGGCTAATCCAAACCTGACCGTATGGCAAGTGAGCGGCGACGGTGACGGACTGGCTATCGGTGGTAACCACTTCATTCATGCCAACCGCAGGAACATCGACTTGAACATGATTCTGCTGAACAACCGCATCTACGGTCTGACGAAGGGCCAGTACTCCCCCACCTCACCCCGTGGCTTCGTGTCGAAGTCGAGCCCTTACGGCACGGTAGAGGACCCGTTCCGCCCCGCAGAACTCTGCTTCGGTGCTCGCGGACATTTCTTTGCCCGTTGCGTGGCAACAGATGCGAAGGGAACCGTTGAGGTACTGAAGGCTGCTTACCAGCACAAGGGTGCCTCGGTGACGGAGGTGTTGCAGAACTGCGTCATCTTCAACGACGGCTGTCATGAGGCTGTCTATAACAACGAGGGCCGTAAGAAGAACGCCATCTACGTACGTCACGGCGAGAAACTCGTGTTCGGCGAGAACAACGAGTTCGGACTAGTACAGCAGGGTTTTGGTCTGAAGGTCGTCGAGATTGGCAAGGACGGCTATACGCTGGACGACGTACTCGTGCACGATGCCCACTGCGAGGACAACACCCTGCAGCTGAAGCTCGCGCTGATGGGTAACGGCGACGGTTTCCCCATCGCCCTCGGTGTCATCCGCGACGTAGATGCTCCTACGTACAACGACGCTGTACATGCCCAGTTGGCAGAGGTCAGTGCTCAGAAGAAGTACCACAACTTCACTGAACTTCTAGAGACTAACGACACTTGGGAAGTGAAATAACAAAAATCCCCGCCGTGGCGGGGATTTTTTTATTTACTATGTTTTTCGGCTATCTTGCGGAAACTCTGCAGCTTCTCACCGTAGCAAAGGTCGCCACAGTCGCCGAAGCCAGGAACGATATATTTGTGTTCGTTCATGCCCTGATCGACGGCAGCACACCAGATGGTAGAACCCTCAGGCAATGCTTCCTTTACCACTTCGATACCCTCTGGAGCGGCAATGACGCAACAGAGGTGAATCTTCTTGGGTTTGCCCGTCTGCAATAGCGATTCGATAGCTGCAGCAAGACTGCCGCCAGTGGCCAGCATGGGGTCGACAATGAGTAACGTCTTGTTTTTGACGCTCTGCGTGGCGATATACTCCGTGTGGATACCCACTTCGGTATGTTCGCGGTTGATGTACATACGGAAAGCCGAAACGAAACCATTGTCAGCCTTGTCGAACACGTTGAGGAAACCTTCGTGGAACGGCAGTCCAGCACGCAACACGGTGGCAATAACCATATCGTCCTTAGGCAGGGGAATGTCGATGGTGCCCAAAGGAGTCGTAACGGTCTTGGGTTTATACTCCAGCGTCTTCGACAGTTCGTAGGCCATCATCTCGCCGATTCGTTTGATGTTGTGACGGAACAGCAGACGGTTTTTCTGCGTATTCTTGTCACGCAACTCCGACATATACTGGTTGATAATCGAGTTGCTTTTGCTAAAATCAATGACTTCCATCATATTACTGCTTTAAGTTTTGGGGACAAAGGTACGAATATGTTTTGGATTTTTGGCAAGTCGATGTGGCAAAATCGCAAGTGAAGTTCGGATTTTTAAATTCTTTAACCTAAAAACAATTGTGTGCGTGCAAATAAATCTTAATTATGCGCGTATTATTCTCAAAATCTTTGTAACTTTGCACCGCGATTTAAAAATAACAAGGATAATATTCACAATTTAAAATAGATTAGTAACAATTATGGCAAAGTTAGATTTGACTCAGTATGGCATCACCGGTTCTACCGTGATTGCTCACAATCCATCGTATGAGTACCTCTTCGCAGAGGAGACAAAGGCTGGTCTCGAGGGTTTCGACAAGGGCGTAAACACCGAGCTCAACGCTGTTAACGTTATGACTGGTATCTACACCGGCCGTTCACCTAAGGACAAGTACATCGTGAAGGATGCACAGAGCCAGGACAAGGTATGGTGGACTTCTGAGGAATACAAGAACGACAACCACCCCATGAGCGAGGAGGTTTGGAAGACCGTTAAGGACATCGCCATCAAGGAACTCTGCAACAAGAACCTGTATGTGATGGACGCTTTCTGTGGTGCCAACGAGGCTACCCGTCTGCGCGTCCGTTTCATCGTGGAGGTTGCTTGGCAGGCTCACTTCGTAAAGAACATGTTCATCCAGCCCACCGCTGAGGAATTGGAGAGCTTCGAGCCTAACTTCGTGATCTACAACGCTTCTAAGGCAAAGGTTGAGAACTACAAGGAGCTGGGTCTGAACTCAGAGACCTGCGTTGCCTTCAACACTACTTCTCGTGAGCAGTGCATCATCAACACCTGGTACGGTGGTGAGATGAAGAAGGGTATGTTCTCAATGATGAACTACTATCTG
>CACYKE010000044.1 GCA_902774925.1 uncultured Prevotellaceae bacterium
TCTGGAGGAACTGACGGGCATCGACTTTTTCTGTAATTTACCCGATGATATCGAGACAGAAGTTGAAAGTAACCTGACACTTAGCTACTGGTTTAAATAAAAAATCTAAAAACTTTTGGCTATCACGAGGATTTTTCGTAATTTCGCGCAAGAAATTTATTCTAACGCAAAACAATAAACAACAAAAAATGAAAACTATCTATGATTTTACTGTCAAGGACAGAAAAGGTAAGGACGTATCGTTGAAAGAGTATGCCAACGAAGTACTGTTGATTGTCAATACGGCTACGAAATGTGGCTTCACGCCCCAGTACGAAGAGTTGGAGAAGTTATATAAGGACTACCACAGCCAGGGTTTCGAGATTCTCGATTTCCCCTGCAACCAGTTCGGACAGCAAGCTCCAGGCACCGACGAGTCTATCCATGAGTTCTGCAAGCTGAATTTCGGTACCGAATTTCCCCGTTTCAAGAAGGTAAAGGTCAATGGCGACGATGCTGAGCCGCTGTTTAAGTTCCTGCAAGAGCAGAAGGGCTTTGCCGGTTGGGATATGGAACACCCCATTGCTCATATTCTTGACGATATGTTGTCAAAGGCCGATCCCGATTACAAGGAGAAGTCCGATATCAAGTGGAACTTCACCAAGTTCCTCATTAACAAGAAGGGACAGGTGGTAGCTCGTTTCGAACCGACAGAGAAAGTTGAGAATATCGAAGCACAGATTAAAGAACTTCTTTAACTGCTCTAACTTCTTTAACTACTTATCTTCATAGAATATGGAGCATGTAAAATGTCTGATTATAGGCAGCGGACCCGCAGGGTATACCGCTGCCATTTATGCTTCCAGGGCCAATCTGAGTCCTGTTGAGTATTGTGGTCTGCAGCCGGGCGGACAGCTGACCCAGACTACCGAGGTTGAAAATTTCCCTGGCTATCCTCAGGGTGTCGACGGTAATCAGATGATGATGGACCTGCGCGAACAAGCTGAGCGTTTTGGTACCGACATCCGCGACGGTGAAATCGTGCGCGTCGATTTCTCGCAGCGCCCCTATAAAGCCTGGGACGACGCCGGTCGCGAACTGGAGGCCGATACCGTCATCATTGCCACAGGAGCCTCTGCCAAGTATCTGGGCCTTGACGACGAGCGCAAGTACAATGGTCAGGGCGTCAGTGCCTGTGCTACGTGCGACGGTTTCTTCTATCGCAAGAAGACGGTTGCCGTCGTTGGTGGCGGCGATACGGCCTGCGAGGATGCCCTCTACCTCAGCGGACTGGCCAAGAAGGTGTATATGATTGTTCGCAAGCCCTTCCTGCGTGCTTCCAAGGTCATGCAGCAGCGCGTGATGGACCGCGAGAATATCGAGATACTCTTCGAACACAACACGCTGGGTCTCTTTGGCGAGAATGGTGTCGAAGGTGCTCATCTCGTAAAGCGCAAGGGTGAGCCCGACGAACAGCTGGTAGATATCCAGATTGACGGTTTCTTCCTGGCTATTGGTCACAAACCCAATACTGACATCTTTAAGGAGTGGCTCGAAACAGATGAGGTAGGGTATCTGAAGAAGATTGACGGTACTCCGCGCACAAAACTCGCAGGCGTCTTCGTTGCCGGCGACTGTGCCGATCCCGTCTATCGTCAGGCTGTCAGTGCTGCAGGCACAGGCTGCCAGGCTGCCATTGAAGCAGAACGCTTCCTTTTGGAAAACTAGGAACTCTAGGATTTCTAGAACCTCTAGATTATCTAGATCATCTAGACCATCTAGAAAAAGATTAAGGGTATAAAATTGAAAAAACCTCGCTTCACAGCGGGGTTTTTCCATCAAAAAACTAAATTAATCAACCATAAACCTTAACCATTAAAAATCTTTTCACTGGCAAAAGTACGACATTTTTTCTATACATGAGTTCATATTGCGTTAATTATGGTTTAAAAATCGTGAATTTCACTATTTTTCCACCAAAAATCACGCATTTTAAACTAAAATAGATAGGTTTAACATCTTTTCAAGGTGTTTTTTGCTGTAATTTAATTCAAAATTAATATATTTGCAGCATCAAAATTAGTAAAATGAGCATCACAAACATTTTTTTATTTATTATTATACTGTTTCTTGCAGGTTATTGCCTCCGTTTGAAGCTTCGACAGAGACCGGAAACGGACCATTCTTTGACGTTCGAAGGACTTGATTTGCAGGTCAGCAACAACGATGTGATGCAATTCGTCCGCGATATGAGCGAAAACTTCCGCCCCGCTATGGAAAGCAGGAACATCACCTTTGACGTCACCTGCAACCCTGAGAGTATGATGGGTTGGATAGATACCGACAAAATCGACAAAATACCGCTATTGTTACTGTCCGACATGTACAAGGGCTGTCCCGATGGAGGTAAGATTACCATTCAGGCCAGTACCAACCGCCATTATGACTCCGTTGTCATTCGCATCAACGACAACAGCCCCCAGCCGCTAGGGATGAGTCTTGTCATTGCCCGCCAACTGGCCTCGTTGCATCACGGCACTGTCCGCAGCGAATATTACGAAGGTCAGGGCAATATGGTTATTGTCGAACTGCCTATCAAAAAAGACGTGCTGCTGAAGGAGCGGCACGTACAGCCTGTCGCACAGGAGTCTATGGCCAATAATCAGCCCTCGACGTTCCATATTCCCAGCAACATCCAGCTGAATATTCCGACCATCGAATTGCCTGAGGGCGTTACTGAGGGCAATCAGTCGCTTGGCAGTCTCGTACAACAGGCATACAACTCGCCCGACCACCAGTTCCTGCAGAAGGCTACCAAGTGTGTTCATGATCACATCGACGATAGCGACTACGACCGTGACGCTTTTGCTGCTGATATGGGCGCCAGTGCCAGCACACTCTACAACAAGCTGCGTGCACTGACTGGCAAGAACGTGACGGTATTCATTCGTGACATCCGCATCCAGACTGCCATCAAGCTTGCCAAGGACAATGCCGACCTCCGTGTCAGCGACATTGCCTACCGCGTAGGCTTCCGCGACCCCAAATACTTCGCTACCACCTTTAAGAAGGTTACTGGAAAACAGCCCAAGGAGTATTTCGACGAAATCAGACGTACCTAATTGTTACACTCCTTTCGTGTCATTCTGTGAACGTGTTACGCAGTTGTAATAACGTCGGTAACACTTTGTCACAAAGGCGGTGACACTTTGTTACGCATCCAGTTACAAAGTGTTACGATATTTTTTTGTTATTGCGTAACTTGTTAATATTCAGGGATTAACTGATTTTTCAAACCGCGAAAGATGGTGTTTGAACGCAAAGAATGAATAGTGAATGAATAGATAAATGCAACTATTCATTTTGTAACTATCTGTTAATAAGTTAATTATATGTCATTATGAATAGATGAATAGTAATTTCGAAAATTCTATAGAATTATGAATTTGTGTCGTGTGAAGAGAGGAATAGGCCGGTGAAGGTCAGGAGGCCGTTCATCATCAGCAGTTCGTAGCCGAAATGGTAGCCGGTGGTTTGGCCTACCGCGTATTCGATGGCATAGCACAGCAGGGGTGAGGCTATGGCGATGTAAGGTACGAGGCGGTCGTTGACGGGGCGCTTGGTCAGCAGTCCGTAGGCAAAGAGACCGAGCAGTGGGCCATAGGTGTATCCGCAAATGATGTAGATGGCATCAATCAGACTGGTGGAATTAATGGTCTTGAACAACAGGATGAACAGCACGAAGACGGCACAGACGGCAATATGCGTGCGTTTGCGGAGGCGTTCGTCGTCCTTGCGCTCCATGATATCGACGCAATAGATGGTAGTCAGCGAGGTCAGCGCAGAGTCGGCACTGGAGAACGACGCCGCGACGATGCCGAGGACAAAGAGGGCTGTTAGCAGTTGGCCATTAGCAGTTAGCATAGACGTTGCCTGGATAAAATGCGGCAGGAGGTCGTCGCCGCTGGCGGGAAGGGCAAGACCATGCTGCTGATACCACATGGTGAGCAGGACGCCCAGTGAGAGGAACAGCAGATTGGCGGGTAGGAAGGCGATGCCGTAGGTGCACATGTCCTTCTGTGCCCCGCGCAATGTCTTACAGGTCAGGTTTTTCTGCATCATGTCCTGATCGACGCCCGTCATTACCAGTACGACGAAGATGCCGCTGAGGAACTGTTTCCAGAAGTTTTGCTTCGACGCCCAGTCGTCCCAGACGAAGACGCGCGACAGTTGGTGGCTATCGACGGCGCCCACCACCGACTCCATGCTCAGTCCCAAGTCGGTGGCTACCTTATATATAATAAGGAGTAGGGCCGTAAAGAGGCAGAGCGTCTGCAAGGAGTCCGTCCATACCAGCGTCTTGATGCCTCCCGTGCGGGTGTACAGCCATATCAGCAGCACCAGTATGACCGTGGTCACGGCGAAAGGCATGCCCTGCGGTTCGAACACGAAACGCTGGAGGATGATGCACACCACGTAGAAGCGCACGGCGGCACCCGTCATCTTCGACAGTAGGAAGAGCCACGAACCCGTCTTGTGGGAATGTCGCCCCAGTCGTTGTCCCAGATAGGCATAGATGGATGTCAGGTTGAGCCTGTAATATAGCGGCAGCAACGCGAAGGCCACCACGACATAGCCGATAATAAAGCCCATGCACATCTGCAGATAGGTCATCTGCGTGTTCAGCACCATGCCGGGCACTGAGACGAAGGTGATGCCCGAAATGGATGCGCCGATCATGCCGAAGGCAACCATGTACCAAGGCGACTGTCGGTTGGCACGGTAGAATGTCTCGTTGGTAGCGCGTCGTCCCTGCCACCTGTTAAGTGCAAAAAGTAAGGCAAAATACGCCAAAACTATCACAATTATCGTCATAACGGGTGCAAAGATAGCACTTTTAGTAAAAAAGTATTGTCCTTTAACTCCCTTTAACTTCTTTAACTCCTTTAACTCCCCAAAAAATATTACCTTTGCAGGCGGTAATTATTCACCAACAACAAAAAACAATGGCAAAACAGAAAAAATTCATCCTTCAGGAGAGTGAGATTCCAACACAGTGGTACAACATTCAGGCCGACATGCCCAACAAACCCATGCCGCCCATCCATCCGGCAACGAAGCAGCCGTTGGGAGTAGATGACCTTGCACACATCTTCCCGCGTGAGTGCTGTGTGCAGGAACTGGACACCGAACACCGCTGGATAGACATCCCTGAGGACGTGCTCGAGAAGTACAAGTATTATCGTTCTACTCCGCTGGTGCGTGCATACGCACTGGAAGAGGCGCTGGGTACTCCTGCCCACATCTATTTCAAGAACGAGTCAACCAACCCCTTAGGTTCACACAAAATCAATTCCGCCCTGCCACAGTGCTACTATGCCAAGCAGGAAGGCACGACGAATGTCACTACCGAGACCGGTGCCGGTCAGTGGGGTGCCGCCCTGTCGTATGCTGCCAAGATCTACGGACTGGACTGCGCCGTCTATCAGGTGAAGATTACCATGCAGCAGAAACCGTATCGTTCTTCGATTATGCGCACTTTCGGTGCTGTCGTCACAGGTTCGCCCTCAATGTCCACCCGTGCTGGTAAGGACATCCTGACCAAGGACCCGACGCACAGTGGTTCGCTGGGCACCGCCATCTCTGAAGCTGTCGAGTTGGCTACGACTACTCCGAATTGTAAATATACGCTGGGTTCTGTGCTGAACCACGTTGGTCTGCATCAGACCATCATCGGTCTCGAGGCTGAGAAGCAGATGGCGATGGCTGGCGAGTATCCCGATATCGTAATTGGCTGCTTCGGTGGCGGTTCCAACTTCGGTGGTATCTCGTTCCCCTTCATGCGTCACAACCTGAGCGGCGAGCGCCATACCGAGTTTATTGCCGCCGAGCCCGATAGCTGTCCGAAACTGACTCGCGGTCAGTTCCGCTACGACTTCGGTGACGAGGCTGGCTACACACCACTGCTGCCCATGTACACGCTGGGTCACAACTTCAAGCCAAGCAACATCCACGCCGGTGGTCTGCGCTACCACGGTGCCGGTATGATCATCTCGCAGTTGATTAAGGACGGTTTGATGCATGGTGTCGACATTCCTCAGCTCGAGACCTTCGAGGCCGGTATGCTCTTTGCCCGTACGGAGGGTATCATTCCCGCTCCTGAGAGCACCCACGCCATTGCCGCTACCATTCGCGAGGCCAAGAAGTGCAAGGAGACAGGCGAGGAGAAAGTTATCCTCTTCAACCTCTCCGGTCACGGACTCATCGACATGCCGTCGTACGAGGCTTACATCAAGGGCGACCTGCAGAACTACACGGTTACCGACGAGATGATTGCCGAGAACCTTGCCGAATTGGACAAGCAATAAACAAACATAAACACTATCAGGGGACCTCCGGTGGGAGGTTCCCCTTTCATATCACAAACTACTTAAATGAAAATGAAAACATATCTACTAATGACATGCTGCCTAGCCTTGACTGTAACGGGGGCAATGGCGCAAAACATCGACTTCGACCTGCCGGGCAAGACCGCCCCAGGCAAAGACACCGAGATTAATTACACGTCGTGGGCCGTTCCGCGTACTACGAGCGACACCAAGACATTCGACAACGGCGTTACCATCACCATCTCGGCCGGTGGTGCTGCCTCAGCTGTGGGCAGCAACTGGAGCAAGACCGACGTGGAGACCAATGGATTACGCGTGATTGCCGACGAAGTGTTGGCAACAAATTTGGTGGACGGCAACCTCACTCTAATCACCGATGCCTCGACGTCGCTGGTGCTGACCATCAGCGGACTGACTGCGGGACAGCATTCGTTGAAGGCTTATCACAACAATTCCGACAAGGACCAGGTGCAGCCCGACATCGACATCAGTGTCGACGGTACTGTGGTGGCTACCGGTCAGAAGTTTACCTCTGCCGCCCAAAGCACGCTGGAAGCCGGCACGTCGTTTATCACGTTCACGGCTACTGACGGTCAGCCCGTGGTTATTACTTATACCACTAAGCCTGAGGCCGGAAAGACCTACACCAATACGCGCATGATGTTGAATGGTCTGGAGTTTGACGGCGTGGCGATGGTGGCCACTGATCCGCAGCCCGTCAACCACGACTTCCATGCGGGCACGGAGGACGGCACCATCCGTTTCTCGTGGGTCGCTGCACCTGGAGCCGTAAGCCACAAAATGGTCTTCGGCACCGATTCCGCAACGGTAGCCCAGAGCGACGTTTACGAATATGAGGGCACCGCGACGGAATATACCAAGACGGGACTTTCGTCCTTGCAGCGCTATTGGTGGCGCATTGACGAGGTCGATGGCAACGGTACCGTCCATCGCGGCAAGGCGTGGACGTGTCAGCCCTGTCATCTGGCCTTCCCCGAGGCTGAGGGCTATGGCCGCTATGCCATTGGCGGTCGTGGCGGACAAGTGTATCACGTGACGAACCTCAGCGGCAGCAAGGATGTCGAGGGTTCGCTGCTTTATGGACTGGTGACGCTGGAGGGCCCGCGATATATTGTGTTCGACGTCAGCGGTATCATCGAGCTCGACTTCAACTCGTATTTCACCAAGCCTTACGCCACCATTGCTGGACAGACCGCGCCGGGCAAGGGCATCTGTATCAAGGCATCGAACATCAACATCGGTTCCGATGTCATCTGCCGCCACATCCGTTTCAAGCGCGGACTGGGCGTCTATGGCGAGAATACGGGTAACGCCATGGGTATGTCGGGTGCCGACCACGCCATTGTCGACCACTGTACGGCGGCGTGGGGAACGGACGAGACGGTCAGCGGACGCGGTGCGCTGAACATCTCGTTCCAATACAACATCATCAGCGAGGCACTGGGTATTGCTGGCCATAAGAACTATGCCGACGGCACGAACCACGGCTATGCGGCCACCATTGACGGGCGCATAGGTTCGTGGCACCACAACCTGCTGGTGAACTGCGAGGGCCGTAACTGGTCGATGGGTGGCGGTATGGACGGTCAGAACCGACCTATCGGTGGACTCGACCTGTTTAACAATGTGGTTTACAACTGGCATAACCGCACCACCGACGGCAACTGTCACGCTGTGAACTTTGTGAACAACTATTATAAAATGGGAGCGGACACCAGGCGCAAGGAGCTTTTTATCATGGATTTCGAACTGCCTACCGACGTAGCCGACAACCGTACTAATACGGGATATGTCAGTGGCAACATCCGTGAAAACAAGAATCACACACTGTCTTCTGACAAAAAAGGCGACACTTATAAGGCAACCGGCTATGTTCCTACCGACTATGAGTATCTAGTCAATGAGCCGCTATTCCCTTCCTTCGCCACCATCCACACGGCTATGGACGCCATGAAGATTGTGACCAGTTATGCCGGTGCCACCATGCCCATGCGCGACGAACAGCACCAGCGTAACGTCCGCGAAACCCTTGAAGGCACGTGGACCTACAAAGGTTCGAAGTCAAATATCAAGGGTGAAATTGACAACGAGGCCGACATCACCGATGTGGCCAATGGCGGTTGGGAGGAATGGCCCGAGGAGCACCGTGCTGCCGATTGGGATACCGACGGCGACGGCATGCCTGACTGGTGGGAGAAATGCGTTGGCAGCAATGCCGGTGTGGCCAACCACAACGACGACCCCGACGGCGACGGCTATACCCTATTGGAGGACTACTTGGAATTCATGGCCCATCCCTACGTCATCCTCGAACCCAATGGCAGCGCCACGCTTGACCTGAAACAGTATTTCGCAGGTTTCTATGGTCAAAATGGCAACGGCGTCACGCCCACCTTTAGTGTTGACTTGCTTCCCAACGGAGTCTATACGGCAAGTGTGGAAGGCTCCACGATGCAAGTAAATGCCATACAGCCCAATGCCGGTGGTATCTATGGCGTCAATGTCACTGTCAATGATGGTGAAACCACGTTCACCCAGCGCTTCGGCGTTGCCATTACCGGTGCTACTGCCGCTATCCATTCGGTATGGAGTGACAACGGTGTGCAAGTGGTGAAACGTGAATTCTTCACGCTCGACGGTCGCCGCGTAAGTAATATGCAGTCGCACGAGACGTATATCATGCAAACTACCGACGCCGATGGTCGAACCCGAAGTGTAAAGATTATCAAGAACTGACTATGAAAAGGAGCATCATCATACTGACCTCGTTGCTGGCAATGACTGTGCAGGCGCAGTCGCTGTTGCATCGGGTGGACAGTATGCTGACGCTCCGTTATCATAAGGGAAATATCGATACGGCTTATGTCGTGCGCCCCCAGACGAAGTGGACTGTCAGAGCGCGGTTGAACTTGTCGGGGACGAAGATCAGGGCTGAAGGTGTTGACAACGACCGACATTTCACGTCCGAAATGTATGCCGATAGTAAGATGACGGTCAGTCTTGGCGTCAGCTATCTCGGTATTTCGCTCAGCGCATCGCTGAATCCTGCGAAGCTCCTGGGAAAATACCGCGACTATGAGCTGACGTTCAACAGCTACGGGCGTCGCTTTGGCTTCGACTTCGTATTTCAGGACGCTCGTAATTTCAATGGCTGGTATGAGATTGAGGGCTCGGACCGTGTGGATTTGCCTTCCGACGCGTTGAACGTCAAGACGCTGAATGCGAATGCTTATTATGTGTTCAACAGCCGTCGCTTCTCCTATCCTGCCGCTTTTTCGCAGAGCTACATCCAGCGTCGCTCTTGCGGTAGTGTCCTGCTGGCAGCATCGATTCAAGGCCAGCAAGTCACGCCCAAAGACGAAGATGAGGCGTACCTGAAAATGACCAATATCGGTATCGGTGCGGGTTATGGCTACAACTTTGTCCCTGGTAAGGGCTGGTTGCTCCACATCTCCGCATTGCCTACGCTTATTGTCTATAGCAATACCTCGGCAAAGGTTGGCGACGACAATGTACCCATGAAATACCATTTCCCTGAAGTCATCATTACCGGTCGCGGAGCCATTGTACATAATGCCCGCTCCACGTTCTACGGACTATCGATGAACTTCAATTTCACTAATATCGGCGACAAGGACAACCTTGACGTACACAACATCAAATGGTATCTGCGTACCTTTTTCGGCCTGCGCCTGTAGCGTCATTACGCTACAGGGCAGTGTTATTTTGTACTGATATTGATAGAACCTGTTTTGAGACCGTCGCCCTGACAGCGAAGCACCAGTGCGGAGGGTGTCGGCGTGCTCTGAATCAGCACTTGTGCCAAACCGTTGAAGGCGGGAATGGTGAACTCACGGCAGTTGGCGTCTGACGGATGGTCCTGACCGGGAAACATCGGGTCGCCATTGCCTGCACCAAGAATGCGCCCTTCGCCCTCGAGTGTGAAGGTCAGCACGGGGCAGGCATCGGGTACGACGCGGCCCTTCTTATCCTGCACTTCGACGGTAATGACCGCTACGTCGCGACCGTCGGCTGTGAGTTCCGTGCGGTCAGCTTTTAGCATTGTTTGACAGGCTGGTTTGGTGGTCTCGATGGTTTGCGTCATGATGTGCTTACCATTCTTATAACCGTAAGCGACGACGCGGCCGGGCTGATAGACGGCACGCCATTTAAGATGTCCGTTCTTGGGCATCGGCTGTCGCCCGAGTTTCTTGCCATTCACTATGAGCTCCACCTCGTCGCAGTTGCTGTAGGCCCAGAGGTCGATTTCCTCGCCCTCGTGTCCTTGCAGGTTCCAATGGGGGAAAATGTGGAGTGTGGGCTCATCGGTCCACCACGATTTCAGATAGTATGCCTCGTCCTTGGGGAATCCGCAATAATCGAGGATACCGAATTCGGAGTCGTGGGCAGGATATTTCAGGGGATTGGGTTCGCCGCGATAGTCGAAGCCCGTCCAGTAGAATAGTCCTGCGGCCCACGGACGTTCGGCATAGAACTTCCAGCCGCGCTCGATAACGTTTTCCGCGTGGTGATGAGTGGTGTCGCGATTCATGGAAACCATCCGTCCGGGATAGTCGGGCGAGTTGAAGTACCAGCCGCGCGTGCCGCAGCCTGTGGTTTCCTCAGTGCCGACAATCTTCCACGAGGGATTGGCTGCCTTGCGATTGTCCACATCGTTCTGAACGATATAGTTGAAACCTACGACGTCGAGACCTTTTATCAGTTCTCTGCCTCCGGCATTGGCTACTGTACTGGGTCGTGTGGGGTCGAAGAGTCTGGTGTATTCGCGCATGGCTTCGGCCAGACGAGTACCCTGAATGGTGTTTTCTAGTCCCCATTCCTCGTTGCCGTCGCTCCAAAGGATGATGCAGGGATGATTGCGGTCACGTTTGATCATCCGCTCCAAAAGTCTGAGATGTTCCTCGTTGATGCCCATCAGTCGATTTTCATCGATGACGAGAATGCCCTCGCGGTCACAGATGTCGAGTAGGGCAGGAGTCATTGGATTGTGCGAGGCGCGATAGGCGTTGCAGCCGAACTTCTTCAGTTGACGGATGCGCCACGCCTGCAGGGCATCAGGAATAGCTGTACCCACGCCGGCATGGTCTTGGTGCATATTGACACCTTTCAGTTTCAATGGTTCGCCATTGAGCAAGAAACCCCGTTCGGCATCGAAGGCAATATCGCGGAAACCCGTTTTCGTTTCATGGACGTCCGTTACCTTGCCGTCCACCTTCACCGTTGTCTCCACCTTATACAGATAGGGGTCAGTAGTACTCCAGAGGTGAGGATTCGTGAGTTTCATCATGTGTTGACATGAGCGTGTCTCTTTGGCCTTCAGCGGGTTCGGATGCCCGTCAGCACGCGCCACCTCACGGCCTTCGGCATCGAACAGGCGTTGCTCCACTTCATATTGTTGCGTCGTTAATCCACTGTTGGTCACCTCGGTCTTGATATGTATGATAGCCTTGTCGTAGGGCTTGTTCATTTCTGCGTAAACAAAGGTGCCAAAGGGAGCGACGCTGACCTCGGCCATTTTCTCGAGCCACACGTCGCGATAGATGCCGGCGCCCTCGTAAAACCAGCCTTCCTCCAGTGATGCATCAGCTCGCACGCAGATGAGATTCTCGTTACCATATTTCACATAGGGTGTGATGTCATACACCTGCGTAGCATATCCGCTGGGCTCGGTACCCATATAGAAACCGTTGAACCACACGCGGGCATTACGGAAGATGCCGTCGAAACGGAGCATGAGTCGCTTGCCCAGGTCGTCGTTGGGAATGACGATGGTCTTGCGATACCACCCCACGCTGGTTTCGGGATATTTCCAACCAACGGTCTTGTAGCCGTGCGAATGGCTGGCCTCAAGGGCATAAGGCAGCGTGGTCACCCAGTCGTGGGGAATCTGTACCTCCTGCCACGTGGCATCGTCGAACTTGGCGGTATAGGGACCTTCGTTGTGGATGGAACTGGCCTTTGTGAGGTAGTTGAAATACTCGGTGCCACAGCCGAAATCCTTTGCAGGGTCGGCAGCATGGCCAAAGGCAAACTTCCACCCCTTGTCCAAACGGATGGTTTCACACACGTTTTCCGAATGTACCGCTATCGACAAGACACAGCACAATGCCATCAGAAGAAATGTTTTTAGTCTCATAATAATTACTATCGTTAATAGTTCTTTTAATAAAAAAGGTATGTAATGGTTACAAATCAGGTGCAAAGATAAATCTTTTTTTTTAATTAAACAAAAAAATGTTTTTTTATTTTGTTTTATGCTCACTTATTCGTACCTTTGCCGGAAATTACAAACAACTAGGACTATTAATAAAAAATGGAACAACAGAAACGTTACGGTCATTTCGACGACCAGCATCGCGAGTATGTCATCACAGACCCGCAGACCCCTTGGCCCTGGATCAACTATCTGGGCAACGAGGATTTCTTCTCTCTGATTTCTAACACAGCCGGTGGTTACAGCTTCTATAAGGATGCGAAGTTCCGTCGTATCACCCGCTACCGTTACAACAACGTACCGATGGACAACGGTGGACGCTACTTCTACATCAAGGACGGTGATACCGTGTGGAACCCGGGATGGAAACCCTGTAAGACCCCACTCGACTTCTATGAGTGCCGTCATGGTATGAGCTATACCCGTATCACGGGTAAGAAGAACGGTGTGGAGGCTTCTGTGCTCTTCTTCGTACCCCTGAAGAAATGGTGCGAGGTACAGAAACTGACGCTGACGAACACATCGTCAGCCACAAAACAGTTAAAGCTTTTCTCCTTCGAGGAGTGGTGCCTATGGAATGCCGCTACCGATATGGAGAATTTCCAGCGTAATTTCTCAACAGGTGAAGTGGAAATTGAGGGTTCTACGATCTACCACAAGACGGAGTATCGTGAGCGTCGTAATCACTACGCTTTCTATCATGTCAACAGCCCCATCCAAGGCTTCGACACCGATCGTGAGACCTTCGTAGGTCTTTACAACGCGTTTGCTGATCCACAGGCCGTGATGGAGGGTAAGCCCCGTAACAGTCATGCCCACGGCTGGAGTCCCATTGCTTCTCATTACATCGAGGTCACCCTGCAACCGGGCGAGTCAAAGGACTTCGTCTTCCTGCTGGGTTACATCGAGAACGAGCAGGATGACAAATGGGAATCGCTACAGGTCATCAACAAGAAGAAGGCACACGCCCTCATCGTTGAACTCGACACCACGGAGAAAGTGGATAAGGCTTTCGCTGAGCTCTGCGCCCTCTGGGACGACCTCCTGAATATCTATAAGGTGAAGACAGGCAACGACAAACTCGACCGCATGGTCAACATCTGGAACCAGTACCAGTGTATGGTCACGTTTAACTTCTCTCGTTCGGCATCGTTCTTCGAGAGTGGCGTAGGTCGTGGCATGGGCTTCCGCGACTCCAATCAGGATCTTGTGGGCTTCGTCCATCAGATTACTCCTCGTGCCCGTCAGCGCATCATCGACATCGCTTCGACCCAGTTCCCCGATGGTGGTTGCTACCACCAGTATCAGCCTCTGACCAAGCGTGGTAACAACGATATCGGTGGTGGATTCAACGACGACCCTTGCTGGCTCATCTTCGGTACCGTTGCTTATATCAAGGAGACTGGCGACTTCTCAATTCTCGACGAGATGGTGCCCTTCGACAACCAGCCCGGTACGGAGGTGACACTCTTCGAGCACCTGAAGATTTCGATGAATCACGTCATCAATAACCTCGGTCCTCACCTATTGCCGTTGATTGGTCGTGCCGACTGGAACGACTGCTTGAACCTGAACTGCTTCTCTTGGGATCCCAATGAGAGCTTCCAGACCACCGAGAACGTCAGTGAAGGCACCAAGGCCGAATCGCTCATGATTGCAGGTCTGTTCGTCGTGACGGGTAAGGATTATGTCGCCCTCTGCCGTAAGCTAGGTAAGAACGACGAGGCTGAGCGCATGCAGAAGGCCGTTGATGCGATGATTGCTGCCGTGAAGAAAGACGGCTGGGATGGCGAATGGTACCTCCGCGCCTATGACTTCTATGGCCGTAAGATAGGTTCTAACGAGAACGACGAGGCCAAGATCTTCATCGAGTCTCAGGGCTGGTGTACGATGGCAGAGATCGGCGCTGAGGACGGTATGGTTGCAAAATCGCTCGACTCCTGCAAGAAGTATCTGGAGTGCGAGCACGGAATGGTACTTAATAACCCCGCCTTCAGCAAGTACATCTACGAATATGGTGAAATCTCTTCATATCCCGAGGGCTACAAGGAGAATGCTGGTATTTTCTGCCACAACAATCCTTGGGTCATTATTGGTGAGTGTCTCGCAGGTCGTGGAAACGATGCTTGGAGCCACTATGCTAAGATTCTGCCTTCATACGTGGAAGAGAAATACCAGACGTTGCACAAGGTTGAACCATACGTAAATTGCCAGATGGTAGCAGGTAAGGACGCCTTTAAGCCAGGTGAGGGTAAGAACTCATGGCTCACAGGCACTGCTGCTTGGATGTGGTACACCGTCTCAGAGTTTATCCTTGGTATCAAACCCGACTACGATGGCATCCGCATCGATCCTTGTCTGCCTGAGACAGCTACCAACTACACCGTGAACCGTAAGTTCCGCGAGGCTGACTATGAGATCACTATCCATCCAAATGGTCAGCAGAAGGGTGTGAAGAGCATCGTGCTCGATGGCAAGCCTGTTGATGGTACGGTTATCCCCTATGCTCCTGGCAAGCATGTGGTCGAAGTAACGATGTAATGTCGTAATAATTTGATAGCGAAAACAAGACAATTGAAATGTCAACATTAACGATTTGTATCGTCATTCTCTTCGTTGTCGGCTATCTGTGTATAGCTTTGGAGAGTCTGACACGAGTGAACAAGGCCGCCATAGCCCTGCTCATGTGTGTGGGATGCTGGACGCTGCTCATGCTGGGTCCTGCAGCCTATTATCCTGAGGTTGCTGCAGATGGTGTCATCCACCATATTGCAGAAGTTATCGAACATCATTTGGGTGATGCAGCGGGTACATTATTCTTCCTGATGGGAGCCATGACCATTGTCGAGATTGTCGATTCGAATGGTGGCTTCAACTTCGTGCGTGACACTATGAAGACCCGCTCGAAACGTAAATTACTGTGGCGAGTAGCCTTTATGACATTCTTCCTGTCGGCTATTCTCGACAATCTCACCACCAGTATCGTGATGATTATGGTGCTGCGTAAGTTGGTTCAGAGCCGTAGCGACCGTTTGCTCTATGCTGCTTTGGTCGTCATTTCTGCCAATAGTGGTGGCGCCTTCTCGCCCATCGGTGACGTGACAACCATCATGCTCTGGATCAAGGGTGTTATCACCACACAGGGAGTACTCTCTGAGATTTTCATTCCCTCGTTGGTTTCTATGCTTATTCCGGCATTTATCCTCAGTTTGCAACTCGACGGTAAATTCGACAAGGAGCAGAACCTGCCAAAGGCTGATGTAAGTCAGTTTACGAAAACGCAACGTGACATCATTTTCTGGCTGGGTGTCGGTGGTCTCATCTTTGTACCTATATTCAAGACATTGACCCATCTGCCGCCGTTTATGGGAATCCTGCTCGTATTGGGAATTCTATGGACAACGACGGAGATTTTCCACTACAATACCGCTGAGGATGATACGATGGCCAAGCGCGTAAGCGACATCATGACAAAAATTGACCTCTCGACCATCATGTTCTTCTTGGGCATCCTCATGGCTGTTGCCGTATTGCAGGAAGTTGGTGTGCTGACCATGCTGGGTAAGGGTCTCGACACCACGTTCGATGGTAATCACTATCTCGTTACAGGTATCATCGGTGTACTATCGTCCATCGTCGACAATGTTCCTCTCGTAGCTGGTTGTATGGGTATGTATCCTGTTCAGGCTGCTGGAGACTTGGCCGTCGATGGCATCTTCTGGCAACTGTTAGCCTACTGTGCTGGTGTCGGCGGTTCGATGCTCATCATTGGTTCTGCTGCTGGTGTGGTGGTTATGGGACTGGAGAAAATTACCTTCGGTTGGTATATGAAGAAGATTACGTGGATAGTCTTTGTAGGCTATATGGCAGGTATCCTAACCTATTGGCTCGAAAAGACTTTCCTTTTCTAACTCATTAAAAGACAAGTGTTTCCTCCCATCTTTCTTTATCAGAAGGATGGGAGTTTTTTATTTTTTGTAAAATCGAAACTTGATGATACAAATAATAAAGTTTGTGAAACATTATAATAATGTATATTAAAAAAATAGTATTTATCTTTGCAGCGTCAAAGAACTAAAACCGCATATAACAGACATGAGAAATAAGAGATTTGTTTTAGTAATATTATCATTAGTAGTTTGTTTTGTAACCTCAGAAGCTGCTGGAAAGCGTTCCAGCAGCCCTGATGGGTTTAATACAGACGAACTGCTCGTTAAGGACTATGTAACTAACCCTATGCTGTGGGCGGACGTGCCCGATCCAGATGTCATACGCGTGGGTGATACCTATTATTTGGTCAGTACCACGATGCATCTGATGCCAGGTGCTCCCGTCATGCGCTCGAAGGATCTCAAGAATTGGGAAACGGTTGGTTACATCTTTGACAAGCTCACAGATTCACCCAAATATGATCTGAAAGAGGGTACAGCCTACGGTCGTGGACAGTGGGCTACCTCGCTGAAATACCACAACGGACGGTTCTATGCCCTTTTAGCCCCCAACGAGGCTGGTGCTATGGGTGATACCTATATCTTTACGGCCGAGAAAGCTGAAGGCCCGTGGACGCTGCTCTCACGTATGCGCCATTTCCACGACTGCTCACTTTTCTTCGATGACGACAATCGCGTGTATGTTGTTTATGGCACTGGTGAACTGATGGAGCTAAAGCCTGACCTCAGTGATGTTATTGAGGGTACTCATCAGCATATTTTCCAGCGCGAAGCCGATGAGACAGGACTCCTTGAGGGTTCACGTGTCATCAAGCATAATGGCAAGTACTATCTGCTCATGATATCGCACGTCTATGCTCCAGGGCGTCATCGCCGTGAAGTATGTTATCGTGCTGACGATATCCATGGACCTTATGAGAAGAAGACTATCCTGCAGTCTCCCTTTGGAGGTTTCTCTTACCTTGCACAAGGTACTATTGTCGATACCGAATGGGGCGACTGGTATGGTATTATCTTCCAAGACCGTGGTGGTGTAGGCCGTGTGCTTACGTTGATGCCCTGCCGTTGGATTGACGGCTGGCCCATGCTTGGCGACGAACAGGGAATCGTGCCTGAGCACGTCCGTGCACTCAAGAGTGGCGAGCTGGAAAAGCATATCGTCTGCCCCGATGATTTCAATAGTGACAAATTAGGCCTCCATTGGCAATGGAACCACAACCCCGTAGATGATGCATGGAGTCTTTCCGCACGTCCGGGATGGTTGCGCCTGAAGACCAATCGTGTGGTTCCTAATATTTATCTGGCTCCCAACACGCTGACACAGCGTATGGAAGGGCCCACGTGCAGCGGTACCGTTAAGCTGGACTTGTCGAAGATGAAGGATGGTGACGTTGCCGGTTTTGCAGCTTTCAACGACAGGACATGTGCTTGGGCCATCAAAAAACAAGGACGCAAATGGGTGCTGGAACTCGATGAATGGGAAGTAAAACTGACACAGCGTGAGAAGGCTGTGGAAGGTTTCGACGAGAAGACCATCGACCGTGTAGAATTGAAATCCCCCATCGTATGGTTGCGTATTGATGGCGATTTCCGTCCAGGGAAGGGCGACAAGGCAACGTTCTACTATAGCACCGATGGCAACGAATGGACGCAGAAGGGTGGTGAATACCACATGCGTTTTGACTGGCAGCGTTTCTTCATGGGTACCAAGTTCGGAATCTTTAACTACGCTACTAAGCGTCTTGGCGGTTGGATTGACGTTGACAGTTTCGACTACAACGTTACTGAAAAATAGTTAAAACTGCACTATTCATACTCGTTTTTTGTCTCACGTAACCCGTTTTTCGGTGTTACGTGAGATAAAGTTTGCTTTTTTTTTGGTGCTTTCTGTCAAATTGTTTATCTTTGCACCGTGTTTTACAAAACCGACTAACTTAATATTACAACATGAAGTGTAAAGTTCTTATTTCTCTGTTTATTCTATTGCCACTGAGCATACACGCCCAGATGGGAAAATTATTTGACGCTGACAAACAGATGTCAAGTAGTTTTACGACACAGATATACCTCGACCGCGATGGATTCATCTGGGTGGCTACCCGTAATGGCCTAAACCGCTACGATGGCTACCAGTTCCGCATCTTGAAGAAAGAGTCTCGTAAGGATCTCGGCATGGCCAGCAACTACGTCAACTGCATGATGCAGGATCACAACGGGCTGTTCTATGTCGGCATGTACGGTGCCCTGCAGACGTACGACGGTGAGCGTTTTCAAGATGTATTGACCTATGGTGTTGAAGGCAATCCTGTTCCTTGTTATGTCACTTCTCTGCTTGAGCGCCGAAATGGTGACATATTGGTGGGTACTTCAGGTCATGGTGTGCTGAAGATGAATGGTAAAAATGAAGCCCGCGAGATGGACAAGCGCTTGCGCGAGGCTAACTCCGTCCATCGCCTGATGGAGGACAGTCGGGGCAATCTGTGGATCATCTCCGACGACCAGGGACTGTGGCGTTGGGACGGCAACCATGTCAAGCGTTATTTTCAGGACGGCGAGCACCAGCACACTATTTCCGACATCTGTGAAGACGGCAATGGTAAATTCTATGTTGCCACTACCAATCATGGCCTTTACCGTCTTGATGGTGATACACCCGTTCATATAGAGGCCACAGGCAACAAACATATCTCTACGCTGTATGTCAACCGACGCCAGCACATCATGCTGGGTTACGACGGTTCAGGATTGGCCATCTACAACCCTAAGAACAACAATCTGCTCGACAATCCCTATTTCAGTCGTGATGTTGACCTGAGTACAGCGAAGGTGTACTCCATTTGTGAGGACCGTAATGGCAACGTGTGGCTCGGACTGTTGCAGAAGGGTATCTATATGCAGCCAGGCCACACCATGGGTTTTGGCTATATGGGCTATAAGCTGGGGTCGCGTAATATCATTGGAACGGCTTGCGTTACCAGTGTGATGGGCGGTTCCAACAGTTATCGTTGGATAGGTACCGACCGCGACGGACTCTACTGTCTGGACAGTCAGAACAAGGTGGTGAAACATTTCAAGGACAATTTCCCAGCTACCGTACTGAGTCTCTGCGAAGACGTGAAGGGACGTATCTGGCTGGGCACCTATAAAGAAGGTTTGGGATTTATCGACGAAAAAAGCATGACTTTTCATCCTTACCCCTTGCCACAGGGTCCCACGACCAGTATCTTCGATTTGGAATCCGACCGCGAGGGCCACGTCTGGGTGGGTACCATGGGTAATGGTCTGTTGCGCCTCGATACTGAGACGGGTGAAATCAAGGTCTACAACCAGAAGGAGAATGCCCAGGAAAACCATAAAATAAACAGTATCGCCAACGACTATATCTCCCAGATATCCATCTCACCCGACGGGAAGCGCATCTATTGCGCCACATCGATGGGACTCTGTGCAATGGAGATTAAGACCGAGAACTGGTTATCGACATTTGGTGAAAACTGTCTGAACTATGGTACCCCCATACGTATCGCCCGTGAGTTTGGCGGCATCCTTTATATCGGCACCAACGATGGCCTACAGTGTTACGACCCCAAGACCCACAAGATGGAACTTAGGGACCTCGAGAGTGGACTCGCTGATAACGGCATTGCCTCCATCGAGCAGGACAACAAGGGCCGTCTGTGGATCAGTACCGACCACGGTCTGTGCTGTCTCGACCCCAAGACAGGAAAAACCAACAGCTATTTCGTCGACAATGGTCTGCAGTCCAACGAGTTTAGCGATGGTGCCTCATGGAAAGCCCCCCATGGTCGTATGTTTTTCGGCGGACTGGCAGGTATCACGTGGTTCGACCCTGCCGACATCCAGCAACAGGAGTGGAAAGCTGAAATCAAGCTGACAGGCTTTACAGTAAATGGCGAGCCCGTCACCCCCTCCACCATGTCCGGCTTCTGGCGTGTTGTCAATACTCCCGTCATCAATGCCGACCAGTTTGTGCTCAGTTCCAGCGACAACACCTTTGGCATTGAGCTCTCTACGCTAACCTACGACAATCCTGAGCATATCGTCTACCGTTATCGCATCAATAAGGAGGAGTGGGTACGCATGCAGCCAGGCGTCAACGAGATGACTTTCTCCCACCTCTCGCCGGGCAACTACGACTTCTGTGTCGTTGCCGAACAAAACGGCATCTCCACACCAGAGCGTTGCTTCCGTGTGGTCATTCATGCACCATGGTACCGCACGCCCTTTGCCTATGCCTGCTACATCCTCGCACTCGTCATCCTCTTCCTGCGCTACCGCTACCAGCGTCACCGCAAGGAACAGGTTCGCTTGCGCTTGCAGGAGCACATCCATGCTGAGGAAATGGCCGATGCCAAGTTGAAGTTCTTCATGAATATCTCGCACGAGATCCGCACGCCAATGACGCTTATCGTTACACCCCTGATGTCGCTCATCAAGCAGGATGACGACGTCCATCGCCGCAGCGTCTATGAGACCATCCGCCGCAATGCCGAACGAATCCTCGGACTTATTAACCAGATGATGGACCTGCGTAAGATTGACAAAGGCCAGATGCAGATGCACATGTGTGAGACCGAGCTCGTATCCTTCGTAGGCGATATCTACACCCTCTTCTCGCAACAGGCTAAGGCAAAGAATATCCAGCTCACTTTCGACCATGATACCGATGAGCTGCCCGTATGGATTGACCGCGACAATTTCGACAAGGTCATCGTCAACCTCCTCTCCAATGCCTTCAAGTTCACCCCTGCTGGCGGAAAGGTAAATATCGCGCTGACTCACGACCAGCAGAATGTCCGCATTGGCATTCGTGATACCGGTGAGGGCATCCCTGCCGACAAGCTCGAGCGCATCTTCGAACGCTTCTATCAGACGCCCACTCATGCCAACGACCGTAATACTGGTACGGGTATCGGGCTTGACCTCACACGTTCGCTCGTCGAACTCCATCACGGCACCATCAAGGCCCGGAACAATGATGACGGAAAGGGCGCTGAGTTCATCGTCACCATACCGCTGGGCTATGCCCACCTCAAACCCGAGGAAATCATCGACGAAGACGTTTCGCCCGTAGCCACTGAGCCTGCTACCCTCATCGAAGAAGCAGAAACCGCTGACGACGCTCCTGAGGCCGCTGCTGAGTTGCCCAAGGCTAACCGTCGACATCATATCGTGCTCGTTGAGGATGATTCTGAAATCCTTGAATTCCTCCAGACTGAACTGTCGCCGGACTATGATATTACCACCTGTGAGAACGGTAAGGCCGGTCTTACCACTGTGTTGAAGACTTTGCCCGACCTCGTCATCTCAGATATCATGATGCCCGAGATGGACGGCACCACCATGTGTCAGAAAATCAAGAGCAATCCCGCTACCAACCACATTCCTGTCATCCTGCTCACTGCCAAGAGCCGTGATGAGGACCAGTTGGAAGGTCTCGAGATGGGAGCCGACGCCTACATCATGAAACCTTTCAATATGGACATCCTGCGACGCACCATCATCAATCTCATCCATAGCCATCAGATGCTGCGCTTAAAGTATGGCCGCAACGATCAGTTGGAGGAACAGGTCGAGGATGTGAAGATGAAGTCGCCTGATGAGCAACTCCTTGACCGAGTTATGAAGGTCATCAACCGCAACATTGGCAATAGCGACCTCAGCGTCGATAGCATTGCCGAGGAAGTGGGTATCAGCCGTGTCCACCTGCATCGTAAGATGAAGGAACTCACTGGTCAGACGCCCCACGACTTCATTCGTAATATTCGCCTCAAGCAGGCCGCCCACTTACTGGCTACCCACAACATGAATATTACTGAAGTGATGTACGCCTGCGGGTTTAACAACGCTGCCTCATTCTCTACCATTTTCAAGAAATTCTATGGCATGTCGCCACGAGAATATATGAACGAAAACAAATAAAGAAAAAGGGGACGGTCGCTGAACCGTCCCTTTTCTTTATTCGTATGCAATCAATGCTATTTGCCCATATACTGCAGGATGAACTCAACAATCTCGTCCTCAGTCTTTCCGTCTGCCGAGATGACGAGGTCGTAGTTGCGGGTGTCGTAGCGTGAAGATTTCGTGTACCTGTTCACATAGTTTTCACGCATCTTGTCCACGTTGTCAATGACCTTGCGGGCTTCCTCAGGCGACATGCCCTGCTTGCGCGAGACGCGCTCTACGCGGAAGTCCATGGAGGCCTGGATGAGGATGCTCATGTGATTGGGGTGATCGCGGAACACGTAGAAACCGCTACGGCCGGCCACAACGCATGATTCATCTGCGGCAATGCCTTTCAGAATCTCTGTTTCCGTCTTGAACACCTCGTCGGTTTCCAGCAGTTCCGGCTCGTCGCCTGGCTTTGGAATGTAATAGTTGGAATATACGAAGGAGTCCGTCATCTTACGTTTGAAATCAGCCCACCAGCCTTGTTCCTGGCCTTTCAGCTTTTCAATTGCCTCTACACTGAGGTGGTACTTTTCCTGCAGGCCCTTGATGAGCGCCTTGTCGTAGTATTCCACACCTAACTTCTCTGCCAGCTTCCGGCCGACTGTACGTCCGCCACTACCGAGTTCACGGTTCACTGTAATGACAAATTTCTCGTTTACGTTCATATTGTATATAGTTTTAGCATTTTACCGCTGCAAATATACGAATAAAAATTGAAAATTCTCTCTTTTCGTGCATTTTTTTGTCTAGAGAGCGCAAATATATTTGGTTTTTCGTCAGATTTGTATTACCTTTGCAGACGATACTTAAAAACTAATAGGAAAATATGGTAGAACTGAAGAACGACGAGCTGACCGTCAAGGTAGCCGAGAAGGGAGCCGAGCTCCAGAGTGTGAAAGACTGCAAAGGCAGAGAGTATTTGTGGCAGGCAGGGGCTGAATGGCCGAGACATTCACCGATACTGTTCCCCATCGTGTGTAGTGTAAACGACGATACGTATGTCGTTGACGGCAAGGAATACCACCTGCCGCGTCACGGCTTTGCGCGTGACACGGATTTCACCGTCGTCAGTCAGACGGAGGATAAGGTGACGATGGCCTTGCACGAGTCGGAGGAGACGCTGAAGGTGTATCCCTTCTGCTTTAATCTGGCCATCACCTACCGGCTGGAAGGCAACAGCGTGCATGTCATCTGGCACGTGGAGAATACCGACACCCGCGAGATACACTTCCAGATTGGCGGTCATCCGGCATTCAACCTGCCCAGCGGCAAGATGGAGGGCATGATCAAGCTTGACAACGAGGAACCGATGGATTCCCTGCGCAGCTATGCCGATGGTTCAAACGATATGGTGGAAGTGGCGCTTGAAGCCGATATGGGTATCATGGAACTTACCAACGACTTCTTCCGCAACGACTCGGTGAAGATTCACAAGTGTCAGACCCACCGTGCAATGCTGATGGACACCAATGGTGAACCAGCCGTGACGGTGGACTACAAGACGCCGGTAATTGCCTTCTGGAGCCCGTACGACAAGCACGCACCCTTTGTGTGTATCGAACCTTGGTACGGTCTGGGCGATCCGCGTGGCTGGAAGGGTGAATTCAAGGACAAGCCGCTGATGAACCACCTGCTGCCAGGAGCATCGTTCATGTCGAAATACACCATCACCATTGGCTGATCCGATGGACGCAGCAAGGGAGACGACCATCCTGCTGGTGCGGCATGGCGAGACGGTGGACAACGCCCGCCAGATCATGCAGGGCCAGACGCAGGGTGAGCTGAACGAACGGGGTAGGGAACAGGCTCGGCAGGTGGCCGAACGGTTGGCTGCGGACCCCGTCGATGTCGTTATTGCCAGCGACCTGCGGCGAGCCATACAGACGGCAGAGATTATTGCCGCCCCCCACCGTTTACCCGTGGTCACTACGCCGCTACTGCGCGAGCGCGACTGGGGCGGATTTACTGGTCGCTACATTCCTGAGTTGCGTGGCGAGGTGTGGCCCGACGATATTGAAAGCGAGGAAGCACTGCTGACGCGTGCCCGTCAGCTACTCTTACATATAACGGCCACCTACCCTGGAAAGCGGGTGGTGGCCGTTGGTCACGGAATTATCAATAAAGCTATTCTGGCTGTCTATGCGCAGTGTCCGATGAGGGAGGTACAGCGCATGATGAATGCCGAGGTGCGCGTGTTAACGACGTCCGCCGAACGAGCGGCCTCCGCTGCTGTGACTGCCGCCATGACTGCCACCGCTGCTGTGACTGCCTCCGCTGAAGGAACCTCCGCTACGGCTGCCACTGCTGTGGCTTCCGCTGAATGAACCGCTGCTGCGTGTGCTGCTGCCGCTGCTGAACGAACCACTGCTGCGGGTGGCACGGCTGCTGCTGAACGAACCGCTACTGCTGTGGCTAGGGCGGCTGTCGGATGACGACGGACGCTGCATGGTGGTAGCACGTTCGCTACTGCTGCTGAGCGGACGGCTGTAGGTAGTCCTGCTGTTGCTCACGCTGGGACGGCTGCTGCTACTGCTGCTACCGCTGTGGCCGAAGGAACGGCCGCTGTTACCGCTGCTGTTGGGGCGATTGCCCGTGCTCGGACGACGATCGTCTCCGCGATTGTCGCGATAGCCACGATTGCTGCTGGGGCGGTTACTGCGATTGCCATTATCCAGATGTCCGAATCGACGGTCGCCTGCCGTTGTGCGGGTCGATGAGTGGCGCTGCCCGCTGGGATGGTGGCCGCGATAGTCACCGCGATTCCAACGGTCTAACATGCCGAAATGGCTGCGTCCTGCGGGACGGTAGTGGTCGCGACGGCCGTAGTAGTAGCCGTGACCGCCATGAACGTGCCAGGCGTGACCGCCACGATAGCTGGCATAGAACACCGGACGTCCGAAGTAGAAGTAGTCGCGGTGGGGATAGCGTGCATAGATGGCGAAGTGCCAGTAGCCTCCGTCCCAATACAGTGGGCGGTAGAAGTAGGTGGCTGCGCAGAACGCCTGCCACTGCCAGTCAAACAGGATATAGCTCATATCCAGGTTGCGGCGCTCCCAGTAAGTGCTGTACACGTCGTCGTAACTGGTCACACCCATCAGGTAGTCGAGGTTGATTTCGTAAGCTGCCTCGTACTGTTCGTCAGTCAGGTTCAGCTCGTAGGCCATCTTGTCCGTCAGGAACAGGGCCTCGTTCCTTGCCTGCTCGTAGCTCATAGCCTTGCCCGTTGCTGCTATCGTCAGCATTGCTACCAGGGTCATCATCATCTTCTTCATAATCCTTATTATTTTAAGAGTTCAACATGCTTGTTATTTGTTCACGGTGCAAAATTATGAAGAAATTAGAGCATACGAAAAGGATTTCCCCTAAACTCGTCGGGGGAAATCCCTAAAATACGAAAATGTTGCCATTATTTGGGCTGCAAATCCTTATATTCATTGGCTACGTCCTTGATGCATGAACAGTCCTTCGCGGGGTTCAGGTCGTGATGACCGACGATGAAGGTACGGGGATATGCCTTGTGAAGCATGGTCAGTAGCCATCGCAGAGCTGCTTTCTGCTCTGGTGTCCGCGTGTCGGCGGGTTGACCGCGGATGTCCAAGCC
>CACYKE010000045.1 GCA_902774925.1 uncultured Prevotellaceae bacterium
GTGAAGCGGCTGATGTATGGAAGGGCAGGTATAGAGCTACTGAAAAACAAACTTGTATTGGAGCATGTACTTTTCAACTAAATTGCAGAAGAACCACCTGTTTTAGAAAAAATCGGTGCGGCTCATCGCGAGTCGCACCGATTTGGTTCATGATCAAATGCTGTCAAATTAAATTAAAAACCTAAAACCAACAAACTAAAAACCAATATTTTGCCAACTCCAACAAATCTGAATCTTCGTATTTCTCCATTTAAACGTTGTTTTTGATTCAACGTTTTTCAGGGCAAGACAATTTCTGTCTGAATTCTGTAGGGGTTATGCCGTATTCGGCTTTGAAGTTCATTGTGAAACTCTTCACTGTGGTGAAACCTACGGCATAGGCTATCTCTGTGATTTGCATCTGCGAGGTTTCCAACAGGGCTTTTCCACGTTTCACGCGGATGGTGCGGATAAACTCGGCTGGGCCCAAACCTGTGATGGCCATCAGTTTTTTGTAGAGTGTGGTACGCGCCATGCCCACCTCAGTAGCCATCGTCTCGACTGAGAATTCAGAGTCACTGATGTTTTTCTCTACTAGGGCGATAGCCTTCTGGATGAACTGCTCGTCGAGTGGCGTGATGGTAATCTCGCTGGGTTCGATATCCATCTTCTGGCGGAACTGCCGGTGGTTGTCCTGTTCCCAGTCGATGAACTTCTGCACCCTGAGTCGTAGCACCTCTACGTTAAATGGTTTGGTCAGATAGTCGTCGGCCCCCAGTTGCAGACCCTCAATGCGGCTTACGTCGGTGGTGCGTGCCGTCAGCAGGATGACAGGAATATGCGACAGATTGATATCGCTCTTAACCCGTCTGCACAGTTCGAAACCATCTATGCCAGGCATCATCACATCGCTTATTATCAGATCTATCTGCTCGCGTTGCAGCAGTTCCAGTGCCGCAGCACCATCAGTTGCGGTATAAACTTGGTAGTCCTCCTTCATACACGAACTTACAAACTGGAGCATATCCTTGTTGTCGTCTACTATTAGGATAGTTTTCTGTTGTGAGTTCTCCGTTGGTTCATAACCGTCCATTGTCCGCTCACCACTTCTGGCAGGCAGCGTGATGGTAAATATGCTGCCAACGGGCTGGTTGTCGCTCACGCTGATGGTGCCCTTGTGCAGCTGCACGTAGTCGCTGGCAATGTGGAGACCTATGCCGCTACCCGTCTGCGAACTGTCGTTGCTGGCCGACTGGTAGAATCGCTTGAAGATGTTGGGCTTGTCACTATCGGGTATGCCCTTGCCAGTATCAGCCACCGATATGATGGCATTGTCGCCATCGATACGGAACGCCAGTGCCACGCTGCCGCCCGATGGTGTGAACTTCAGGGCATTGGAGAAGATGTTGTACACCACCTTGTTCATCTTCTCGCGATCGTAGTCCATCACGTAGCTATCCACATCGTGCTCAAAACTCAGACGGATTCCGCGCTCCTCGGCATAGTCGCCAAACGATACCAGTATGCTGTTCAGGTGGTCCACAATGTCGCCGCTCTGCAGGTTCAGCGTCTCGCCACCAGCGTCCAGTCGGCGGAAGTCGAGTAAGGCGCTCACCTCCTTCAGCAGCAGTTGTGCGTTCTTATACACATTCTTCAGCTGTGCCATCATGTTTTCAGGCGTTCTGCCATCCTCCAGTTTCTTCATGATGTGTTCCAGCGGCGATATGATGAGTGTCAGCGGCGTGCGCAGGTCGTGACTGATGTTGGTAAAGAACTGCAACTTCATCTCCGTTATCTGCTCTATCTTCTGGCGCTCCATCTGTTGGCGCTGCTTCTCTGTGCGCTCCTGTTGGCGCTTGCGCATGTTGCGCCATTGCAGGTACAATAACGTGATGACTATCAACGCATAGACGATATACATCAGTGTGGTGCGATAGAACGGTGGCGCCACGCTGATGCGCAGTTCGCACGGCTTGCTCATGCTGCCGTCCTCGCGACACACGCATAGTTGCAGGGTATAGTTGCCTGGAGGCAGGGTGTGGAACGACACGTAGTTCTGGTCTGTCATTACCCAGTCGTTCATCTGTCCCACCAGCCGGTAGGCATAGCGTATCCTCTGCACATTCTCCAGACTGCCCGAGAAGAATCTTACCGACAGATAGGCGTCGTCGTAGTTCAGTTGTACTGTGGTGGTATGTTCGTTCAGCAGGCTGTCGCCCACGGCTATCTCGCTGATTATCAGACTATATTCTTCTGTTTTGGTGGCCATCAGTTGGCGCGGGTTTATGCTCATATAGCCCTCGGTGCCCCCCATCAGTATCTCGCCCTGTGCCGAGCACGTCATCGCGTCGCCGTTGAAATAAAACTGCGGCATACCCACGCTGGGCAGGAAACTGCGACGTATGATTTCCAGCCCCCCTGCTTGGCGCTTGGTCTGTATGCCCACTATGCTACCGCTGGTGGTGCATATCCAGTAGGCCCCGTCGCGGTCGCGCGCCAGTCCTTTCACTATGTCGTTGTTCCTTCGGATGTAGCTCAGCGTGTCGCACTTGATGTCGTATACCGTCACGCCGTCAGGGTGCGCCAGCATCATCAGGCCCTTCTGCCTGTCCATACTCACGTCTGTCACCATCTGGTTCAGCCACCGCTGCGTGTCGCGCTTGTTGCCGAAGGCCACACTGCACGTGCCGTTTCTGAGGTCGTAGGTCCACAGTCCGTACACCGATCCTATCAGCATCGCCCCTGCGCCGTCGTAGCGTATGGCGTTGGCGCGGATGTCTTCGCCGTTGGCGGTGGTCACTGTGCGTGTGGTCTCATCCTTGGGGTCGAAGATGACGGTCTTGCCTATGGGCGATGACGACCAGATGCGCCCCTGATTGTCGGCGGCCAGTGTCCATACATATTCCGTGGGGTATGTGCCCAGGTCGATGGCGTATCGCTTCCAGTGCGTTGCATCCGTCAGATGATACAGTCCCTGATTATACGTACCTGCCCACATGCCGCCCCGTCCGTCGCTTGTCAGGCTCATCACCGTGATGTTTGGCAGGTCCGTCTTTTGTATGCTGCCGTCGGTGTGCTCTATATAGACACCGTCGCCGTCGGTACCCATCCACAGGTTACCCTTCGTGTCGTATGCCATCGCCAGTATGTCGCCAGCGCTCTGTGCGTGCGACTGCATGATGTTGTTGGCGTCGCTAGTGTACGACAGGCCTGTCTTCATGTGTCCCACCCAGATGGTACCTTGGCGGTCGATGGTCATACACGTCGCGTTGTCCGATGCCAGCGACAGCTGTCGTGTGCGCTCGTGACGCAGCGATGTGATAGCCCCTGTACTCTTGTTATACACAAACAGTCCCTTGTGGTCGGTGGCAACCCAGATGTTGCCGCGCCCGTCGTCCATCATGTCGCGTATGGCATTGTTCTGCGATGCGCCCGATGTCTGTGGCAGACTCACCATCTCGCACACCCTTCGGCCGCCAACAATATATCGGCAGATGCTCTCCTCGCGTGTACTATATATCCATAGCGTTCCGTCGGCATCGGCCAGCAAACTGACCTCGCCCGTCGACTTCTCCATCACCTCGGGCAGTGCCTCGCGCTTCAGTTCGCCCGTGCTGGTCAGCAGGTGCCACACGCTGTGCCCTGCGCTATAGTATAGCCCGTCCGACATCTCGGCCACCACGCCAGCCGTCTTGCCAGGCAGCTGCACGCGCAGTTTCCATGTCTTCAGTTCTTTTGTGTGGTAGTCGTAGCGGTTTATGCCTCCCTCTGTCAGCACCCATAGAGCACCTTTCTGTCCCACTTTCACCTTATACTTCCCCTTCAAATGCATGCCAAGTTCGCGCAAGAGTGTTTCGGGCGTGGCATGGAAACGTGCCGTTCTGGTGTCATAGATGCGATAGGCACCACTCTCGCATTCTATCCATATCCGTCCTTCAGCATCTTCCTCCATAGACGTAGTCGTCTCGGCAAACACATCGTGCAGCTGCGGATCGCTGCTTTCAAGGAAGCGTGTCTTCACCTGATAGCCGTCGTAACGGTTGATACCCTGATAGGTGCCTATCCACAGGTAGCCATGACTATCGGCCAGCAGACTTGTCACCGAGTTGCTGCGCAGGCCGTCCTTGATGCCCAGGGTCTGGAATGTATTTTGAGCTGCTGTTATCTGGATGATGAATAGCGCCAAAATAAAGAGGGATAGTTTTCTCATGTTGCAAAGATACATTTTTTTTCTGAATATAGAGCAAAGATACCGTTTTTTTCTTTTCAACAGACGGCATCATGTTTCTAAAAGGGGAATTTATGTTTCGCCGTTAACAGAAAAATGGCATGAGAAACATGATTACCCTTTTTGGGAACATCATTTCCCCCTGCTTTGGAATAATCATGTTACTTTTGCAGACACTTAAAATATTTTTAAACTATTAACTAATTATTTTATGCGAAAAGACAGTTTTAAGCAATCGTTGCTCATCGTGCTATTGTTCACGATGCAAGCTGTGTTTGGCACACTTTCTGCAAAGGCAATATCGGGTAAGGTCACGTCTGCCACAGACGGTGAGCCCCTGATTGGCGCCACCGTACAGGTGCAAGGTGGGCAAACGGGTGTCGTTACCGATTTTGACGGTAACTATACCATCAATGCGGAACAGGGCCAGACATTGGTGTTCTCTTACGTGGGTTATCTCACTAAGACAGTAAAGGTAGGTGGTGTTAGCACCATCAACGTGACTCTTGAAGAAGACCGCCAGTCGCTCGAAGAGGTGGTGGTGATCGGTTACGGTGTACAGAAGAAAAAGCTGGTCACTGGCGCGACCGTTCAGGTAAAGGGTGAGAACATCGCCAAACTGAACACCACGAACCCGCTGCAAGCGCTGCAGGGTCAGACCCCTGGTATGACCATCATCTCGCAGTCAGGTCAGCCTGGCGAAGGTCTGAAGGTCAATATCCGTGGTCTTGGTACCACTGGTTCGAGTGGCCCGCTGTACATCATTGACGGTGTGCGTGGTGACATCTCGACCCTGAATCCTGCTGACATTGAATCGGTCGATGTCTTGAAGGATGCAGCCTCCGCAGCCATCTACGGTTCTCAGTCGGCCAACGGTGTCGTGCTGGTAACGACCAAGAACGGTAAGGAAGGCCGTACTATCATCAGTTTTGATGGCTATTGGGGCTGGCAGAACGCTCCCCGTAAGATGAAGATGCTGAATTCCAAGCAGTATATGACTATCATGGACGAGCAGAACATCAATTCGGGCGGTTCGGCTTATGACTGGTACGGATTGAAAGAAGACGGCACGCCGAAATATGCCAGCATATTCGACGAGAATGGCAATGTCTACGATACGGACTGGGTCAACGAGATGTTTAAGGACAATGCCCAGACCTATAGTGCCAATTTGGGCATCAGCGGTGGTGGCCAAAAGGGTAACTACGCTGTCTCTTTGGGTTACATGAATCAGGAAGGTATCGTGGGCGGCAAGGATGTTTCCAACTACTCACGCTATAATTTCCGTGTCAATTCAGAGTATCAGGTGATTGACAATTTCCTGAAAATCGGTGAGCAGGCTTCTATCATTTATTATAAAAAGAATGGCCTGAGTGTAGGCAATGCCTATAACAACTCCCTTCGTGCTGCTTTCGGAACCTCGCCACTGACTCCTATTTACAGCGATAACGGTAAATACGGAAGTCCCTATAACGACACTACCGACAGTGATTGGTTTAATGCTGACGGTAACCCCTATGGTGTCATGATGACGACCAATAATAACAGGACGCAGAACTTCACCGCTACAGGTAATCTTTATGCAGAGTTCGAGTTCATCAAGAACCTGAAGTTCCGTTCTACCTTAGGTGTGAAGTATGACTCCAACAACTACCGCAGTTTCTCACCTATGTATCATTTCTCTATCTATAGTTACCAAGACACTCGTACGGGCGTCGCCCAGAGTGCCAGTGACGGCTGGGGAATTACGTGGACCAATACGCTGAGTTACGTTTTCGACATCAAGAATCACCATTTTGACGCGATGGCCGGTTATGAGGTCTATCGCACCGAAGGTCAGAGCATCTATGGCTCCAACGGATCTTTGCGTGACGGTTTCGACACTTGGAATTATGCCTATCTGAGCAATGGTACTGCTACCAATCAGGAGGGCGGTCTCTCGGTCAGTGGCTCGCCATGGGATGAAGAGCGTATGGTCAGTTACTTTGCCCGTGCCGGATGGAACTGGAAAGAGACCTATATGGTGAATGCCACTCTGCGTTGTGACGGTTCAAGCCGTTTCGCCAAAGGACATCGTTACGGCTGGTTCCCTTCTGTATCGGCAGGTTGGGTGCTTACCAACGAGAAATTCATGGAGCCCGTGACGAAGGTAATGGACTATTTCAAACTGCGCGCCAGCTGGGGTCAGGTAGGTAACCAGAATATTGGTAACTACATGTATCTGGCACCGATGGGATTCAACAACTATTATTATAACTTTGGTACCACGTTAGGTTCTGAGGCTGATCAGTGGGGTGCAGTGCCAACCCGTTTGGGTAATGAGGATATTACCTGGGAGACTTCCGAGCAGTTCGACGTCGGTTTCGATGCACGCTTCCTCAACCAGCGACTGAATGTCAACTTCGACTTCTATATCAAGACTACGAAGGATTGGCTTGTCCAACCTCCCATTCTTGCTACGGTAGGAACCGGCGCACCTTACATCAATGGCGGTGACGTGAAAAACACTGGAGTCGAACTGGCGCTTTCATGGAACGACCGTATCGGCAAGGATTTCCGCTACTATGTGAATGTCAACGGTGCCTATAATAAAAATAAGGTAGGTAATATCCCCAACGAGGATGGTATCATTCATGGTGAGAGCGGCTCTGTGCTCTACGACAACTCCGGTGAGTTCTATCGTGCCAGCAATGGCGAGCCCATCGGTTACTTCTGGGGCTATAAGACAGCAGGTATCTTCCAGAACCAGCAGGAGATTAACGACTGGATTGCCGCTGGAAACGGTGTGCTGCAGACTAATGTCCAGCCTGGTGACGTGAAATACTACGACATCAATCACGACGGTGTCATCAATGAGTCTGACAAGGTGAATCTGGGTAATGGTATTCCTGACTTTACCTACGGTTTCTCTTTTGGCTTTGACTGGAAGAACTTTGATTTCTCCGTTCAGGCTAACGGACAGTCTGGTAATAAGATTGTGCAGACCTACCGTAACGTGGGAACCACAACAGCCAATTACACCACTCAGATTCTGGACCGTTGGACGGGTGAGGGAACCTCGAACAAAATTCCTCGTGTCACCAACACCAACATCAACTATCAGTTCTCTGATCTCTTTATCCAGGACGGTGACTTCCTGCGTATCTCCAATATCACGTTGGGCTACGACTTCGCCAAGTTACTCAAGTGTAAATACATCAGTCAGTGCCGTCTGTATGCTCAGGTTCAGAATGCCTTTACCTTCACCAAATATGACGGTATGGATCCTGAAATTGGTTATGGTAACTCTGGTTGGGTGTCGGGCATCGACTACGGCTACTATCCACGTCCCCGAACCTTCCTGGTTGGTGTTAATCTGAAGTTCTAATATAATGAAGATGACAAATATGAAAACAAAGATATTATCTATAGCCGCCATGGGAATGCTGATGTTGGGCATGACATCCTGCGGCAATGAATTCCTGGAGGTTTCTTCCAAGACAGAAGGTACTACCGGAAACTATTACTCCAATGAGTCGGCACTATCACGTGCACTCATCGGATGCTATGACGGATGGCAGCGTACCGTTTCAAACGGTCCTACGTTTGCTTTCCATTATCTCTCGGAACTGCTCTCAGACCAGTGTATGGGGGGAACGGGTGCTAACGACGCCCGCAACTCCAGTGTCGTTGACCGTTTCGATATCTCCGAGGATAACTCTCAGGAGAACCTCCACAACACCTTGTGGACCAGTTACTATGCTGCCATCTACCGTGTCAACGAACTGCTCACTCGTTCTGAAGGCGTCACATGGTCAAGCGAGAAGACGAAGGGCACCTTGTTGGGCGAGGCTCATGCCATGCGTGGTATTTTGTACTTCGACCTGGTACGCATCTTCGAGAATATTCCCTTGCTGACCGTGCCTACCACGGAGAATGTGGCCCAGGCAAACCCCGATGATGTCTATGCTCTGATCTTCGAGGACTTGAAGTATGGCGCGGAGAATATTCCTGCTGACGCTTATCCCAAAGCGTCCTCTTCCTCCAACGACGGACGCATCACCTGCTATGCGGCAAAGGCGATGATGGCTCGCGCTTACCTTTTCTATACTGGAGTGTATGGTAAAGAGCCTTCCAATGTGACCAAAGCTGAGGTGCTGCAGGGTCTTGAGGATGTCATCAATAGCGGTGAGTACGACCTTATCCCATTGTACAAGAATCTCTGGTATTGTGCCAGCACCTCATGGGAGGGTAGCGACCAGGCGGGTTGGAAAGAGGTGTCAACCTATGCCGGTGAGGATAACGTGGAGAATATCCTGACCATGAAGTTCAACTATACTTCCGATTATAATGGTAATGCGGGTGGTAACAATGCCATCCAGATGTTCTCTATCCGTGGCGGTACGTTCAAGGCTCCATACGGACAGGGCTGGGGCGGCGCTACCGTTCCGGAGAGTGTCTATGGGTCGTTCCCGAGCGGTGACCAGCGTCGTGATGCCTCTATCATCGACCTTGCCGGTGAGGGTATTGCATCGACGGAGGCCTATCAGAAGGCTGTTCTCGACCAGCGTGAGTATACGGGTTACTTCAATAAGAAGTACACGGCACGTTCCGGCTACCATCAGAACGAGAACGGCTCTTGGAGCCTCACCCATTACTGGGATGGTCTGATGGCGGGTGACTTCCAGATCTCACAGCCGATTGGCTATACGCTGATTCGCTATGCTGACGTATTGCTGATGGCTGCCGAGTTGGGCAGCAGTAATGCACAGACTTATCTGAATATGGTGCATAGCCGTGCATACGCAACAGAGAATGCTGACGGAACAGTAAACACACCAAAACTCTCTGTATCCCTGTCTCAGGCAAATATCATGGAGGAGCGTCGTCTGGAGTTTGCCTTCGAAGGCATCCGCTACTGGGATTTGCTCCGCCAGGGTGTCGAAGTGGCTGCTAAAGCCGTCGTTGCTTCAAGTTCAAAGGTGTTGAGCGGTGGCGTGGAGGAACAAGTGAACTACAAGGCAGAGAACATCATCTCTAAGCGTGGCTTCCAACAGATTCCCCAGACTCAGATTACACTGTCAAACAACGTGCTGAAGCAGAATGCCGGCTGGTAATGAACAATGATCATAAATAAAGAACTAAAAGAATTGAAGACTATGAAAGTCAATAGAATAATACATTCGCTCATGGCAACAGCGGCTCTGCTGTTGACGGCGTGCTCACCCGACAGCTATAGTTTGAGCAAGCCCGATTATGAGCCAGGAGACCTGGTAGAAGGAAGTGCCTTCTCCGTGACGGTGGACGCAGATAATACGGTAACTCTGAAGAGTTTGCTTGACAAGAGTTATAATTGTTACTGGATTCAGCCCAATGGGCGTAGTCAGGGCAATGAGGTGAAGTTTCAGCTGCCTTTTTCCGGCACGTATGAGGTAACTTTTGGCGTCGATACCCGTGGCGGCGTGGTTTATGGTACGCCCTATAAGTTTGAAGTCACGACCAATAACATGTCGCTGCTGGAGGATCCCCTCTATGCTTACCTGACAGGAGGTGTCGGTAAGAGCAAGAAATGGGTTCCTGTTGACAGGGACTATGGTGTAGGACAGTGTACAGGTCCCGTCATGTATTGTAATCCCGACGACGTGCTGAACGACGGTTCCGGTTCTACTGATATCGGTATCAACCACATGAAACCCAACTGGGACCCCGGTTTCCAGTCGTGGCTGATTCCTGAGGACGATGCCTATATGGATTCGTATATGGTATTCTCGCTGGACGACGTAAACGGATGCTCCTTGACAGAGTATCGCGGAGAGGCGGGTTCGAAAGGTGCCTCAACAGGAACGACGCTGACGGGTAAATGGAATCTGAACCTGACGGACAAGAACCATCCCACCTTGTCGTTCACAGACACCTACTCGATGCATAACGCTGGTTTTGATGCCGTTTGCGACAACTACACGACAAATATTGTCATCACGGAGCTGACTCCTTACATGTTGCAGCTTGCCACGATGCGTACTAATAGTGAGGGTGCTTGGTGGATTATCTGGAACTTCATTGCGGAAGATGTGCAGAACGGTACCGTGGAGATACCTTCTGAGGAGGTTTCCTACCTGGAGGCTACCCTGCCTGTACTGCCTGAGATAGAAGGGCTGGAGGAGAAGATTTTCACTACCGACATCAATGGTGTTGAGTTCCAGGGTGCCGAAATGACCTTCAAGGTCAGCGAGGAGGCTGCCTACGACTGGTTGTGGTGGAATGGCGGAACCTCGGCCTGGGAAAGTGTCACTAAGGGAAACTATGGCACCAACTGGGCACCAATGTGGGGAGACGAGGCTCTGGAGCAGGAACTGACACTCACCAAGAAGGGGACCTATACCTACGGCGAGACCGAGGGCACGTATACCCTCATCGACGGTGTCATCACCTTCGACAACCCCATCACCTTCTTCACCGTCGTGGGCGACGACCGCACTGTTGAGCTCACTGGTCAGGCCTGGCAGGTGTTCAAGTGTGACCCAGGGTCTGAACTCGTGCTGGGTGTTGCTGACGGCAAGGATGCCAATGGCAACGTCAATGTCTATAAAGTTGTAAACTTCACTTATAAGGAAGTGGGTGGTGGTCAGACCGGTCCTACCGTTGTGCCTTTCGACGCTTCTAAGCTGTGGGTAGGACTGGAGGCCGGCAAGTACTTCCGTTGTCAGCTCTACAACCCATGGGGTGACGGCAACAACGCCATCGACCCGGCTAATGTGAAGCTGAAGAAGAACCAGAAGATTAATGTCACCTTCCGTCTCAGTGGATTCACATTCCTGCAGCCTGCCAAGATGGTGCTCTGCTGCAACCGTGGTAGTGAGCAAAGTTGGGAGACCGACTGCTACAGCTACGACCGTGCCATCACGGTGAATGGCGATGGTGTCTACACCGTCTCTTGGACCAACGACACTGGTTCTACCGTGAAGTGGGATGACGGCACCTCTGCCCTCACCATGACCATGCAGTTCGTCGACTATGCTACGCTGCCCGACGAGGACTATGCTTCACACTGCACGGTGGAAAGCATCACAATTGAATAACGCTTAAACAATAGATAATTATGAAACTGAAAAAGATATTTTCCGGAATCACGGCGCTCCTGATGGGAGCTGCCGTGCTCACCGCGTGCAGCGATACGGATGACTATTTCGCCAATACGACACCGCTGTTGAACGACGGCTCTGTCGTGACGGGATCGTCGGATGTGACAGCCACCACTGCCACCTTCCATGGCTCAGTGACGGGTCTTGAGGCAATGAACACAGCATCATACGCTACGGGATTCAAATACGGCTATTCACAGAATGCACTGACGGAGACGGCAACGGCCGCTTCTGACGCAGCGTTCTCGTCAACCCTTACGGGACTCAAGAATAATACGGTTATATACTATCAGGCTTACGTCACCTTGCAGGGGCGTCTGACATATACCGGCGAGGTAAAATCGCTGATTACGACGGATGCCACCGCCACGACAGGTGCGCCCTCCGCCATCGACTTTGCACAGGCAACTATGGCAGGTTCTATCAGCAAATATCCTATGGATGCCGTCTGTGGTATCGTCATCTCTGCCTCACCACAGGTGGAGGATGTCCGGGCAGGTCTGCGCCTCACCATGGAACAGCTGTCTGACAACTTCAGCTATACCAGGAAAGGGTTGCTGCCTGGCGCTACCTATTATTACGCCGCCTTCCTTGACCTTGGCTCTGGTGTGGTCTATGGCGATGTGGCATCGTTCACTACCGACAAGCACGTCATCAATGTCGACGACGAATTTGTCGATATGGGTGTGTCCGTCCGTTGGGCCAAGCATAACATTGGTGCCAAGGAGGAGGCCGACTTTGGCGGACTCTTCGGCTTTGGCGACGTGACGGGCTGCAACGCCAGTCTCAATCCTGACGACTATGCCAGCGCCGACACCTATAAGACCGCACTCGACATAGCCTACTGGGCTACAGACAACAAGGGTACGCTGCCCACTGCCGACCAGTTCGAGGAACTCTTCAAGGTTTGTAAGACCCAGTGGGTCGAACAGGACGGAAGGGCTGGCTACGTGGTCACTGCCAAGAATGGCAACACCATTTTCCTGCCTGCTGCCGGTAAGCGCATAGGTCACGACACTAGCGAGGCTGGCGTCAAAGGCTGCTACCTCACGGGTACTGTCAATGCCAGCAACACGCAGTTTGCTGTTGACTATGAATTCTCACAAGCTGGTGGAGCGCGCTCGACCCGTGCCGTCTATGAGGCCATGGCCGTACGTCCTGTCTCAGTGGCTCGCAACATCCAGTTCGACGTCACCAAACTCTATGGCACCTGGCATATCGACCTGCGTGCTGACGGTAGTCATGCTTACTGGGACGGGCCGATGTACTTCTATGGTACGGACGACTGCTGGCGTAACGTCACCAACAACGAACCCGTCGTAGGCGACTCGTGGAACTGGTGTCCCGACTATGCCAGCAACTCATGGGTTGTGGGCGAAGACCCGCGTGACTTCGGTACCATGACATTCACGGAGGATGGCAAGGTAGTTGTTGTCCGCAACAATGCTGACGGAACCCAGACCACCGAGGAGGGAACCTTCACCATTAACAATACGGATGTCACCATCACCCTCAATGGCGTCGACCTGCTGGGACTGCCCAGCCAGCTGTCACAGGCCAGCAACAAGCGCACCAACCTGCGCATCTTCACCCAGAGCGACAATACGCTGCAGATTGCCGTCATCCGCGACAACGATCCTTGTTCGCTGGTGTTCAACTACGTGAAGGACAATATCTATAGCGGTATCTCCGTGAAGCTGCTCGCTATAGGCAGCGACTGGGGCGGCACATGGGGCGCGGAGCTGACCATGCTGATGCCTGAGGACCTGAACGGACAGCACACCGTCCGCTACGAGGGTGCCGTCAATGGTGCTATGGTGACACTGCTCGACTTCGTAGAACTCGTGAAGCGCTACCCCAATGCCTTCGTACGTATCGACGACATCAAGCTCGACGGCAAGAGCATTAAGTTCAATGCCAACAATTTCTGCTATGGCGACATTGAGAGCAATGGCAACTACCGCATCGAGATGTTCAACATCTGGGGTAAGGGTGCAAAGGACGGCAACATCATTGCCTCGCCCTTCAGCAACCTGACCAACGTTGATAGCGATCCTGCCTTCACCTTCGCCCAGAGCTGTGAGATTACCTTCACCGTGCTGACCGAGAGTCCGGTGGGCTCCTATGCTCCTAAGTTCATCACCATCAATCCTAGCTGGGGTGGTGACTGGAACTACAACGACGGTACACAGTTCGACATCACATTGAACACCGAAACCGCTAAGTACGAGATTTCCAAGCCCGATATGACCATGAAGATCTCTAGCGACAGCCATGCCGCCGGAACCATCATGACCTTTGTCCAGATAGACAACATCCGCAACTGGTTCCCCAACATGCATGCAGTACTCAACAGCGCCAAGGCTGACGGCAATAGCCTGACGTTCGACGCCTCCAAGGTGGTTGATACCAACGAGGGTGCTGCTTATCGTCTGGAACTCTGGAACTGCTACGGTGCTACCGGTGGCAACAATGCCGACAACTGCGGCTTTGGCAAGCGCGACGGCGACGTCATCCACGAGTTAGGCTTCAACAGCTCATTCGAGGTAGACTTTACCGTCAAGAGCCTCTTCGCAATACCGGAATTTTAATAACAAGAAATGTATATGACAATGAAAACGAAGAAAATCCTCATGCTGCTGGTGGCGCTCATAGCCACCACAGCATTTGCCGCCTGTGGCGATGACGACGGCGACGGTGGCGGTGGCACTATGACCGTCACGACACTTACCGTGCGCCCTGCTGATATCACTTTCGATGCCAATGGCGGCGAGAATGTCATCAAGGCGCAGGCCCCCGTTCAGGCAACAGCCACAAGCAGTGCCGACTGGTGTACAGTGTCTATTGGAGAACAATATGGCGACCTAAAGATTACGCCCATCACAGTGACTGCAACCACCAACACAACAACATTTAGCCGTACAGCAACCGTTACCATCACCGCAGGCGCTGAGTCTGCTACTGTCACAGTCACTCAGGCGGAAGGAACCATCACGCCCGAAGGCACCATCACCAAGACTGCCCAGCAGATAGCCAAGGAAATGATTCCGGGATGGAATCTGGGCAACACACTGGAAGCTACTGGTAATGGGCTTGGTGCAGAAACATCATGGCAACCCACTAAGACCTCGCAGGCCGTTATTGACGCCGTCAAGGCTGCCGGTTTCAAGGCTGTCCGCATTCCGTGCTCATGGGATATCCATTCTGACGCCAATGGTGAGATTGATGCCCAGTGGATGGCACGTGTCAAGCAGGTCGTCAACTACTGCATACAGGATGGCCTCTACGTCGTCCTCAATGACCATTGGGACAACGGTTGGATAGAGGTACTGGGATTCTCGAAGTCGTCATCCTCCTATCAAGCTGTCGACGAGGCTACCATTACATCGAAGATTACCCGACTGAAGGACCTCTGGACCCAGATTGCCAATGAATTCAAGGACTATGACGAGCACCTGCTGTTTGCTGGTCTCAACGAGCCGTTCCAGGAGTACACGCTGTTTAGCACCCATCACGCTGAGCTTACACCCATCCTCTGCCGCTATAATCAGGCTTTTGTGGAGGCTGTCCGTGCTACGGGAGGCAATAATGCCCAGCGTACACTCGTCGTACAAGGTCCCAGCGTCAACATCGCTTCTTCCTGCAACTACATGACCGCCGACAAATTGCCGGAAGCTGCCGGACGTCTGATGGTGGAGGTTCACTACTACGATCCGGGACAGTTCTGCGGTACCTTTGATTCATCTGGCGACAAGGCATTCTATTATTGGGGAGCTGCCAACCACAGTACCGACCATAATGCCACCTATGGCGAGGAAGCATATATGCAAAGCCAGTTTGGACAGTTGAAGACGACGTATACCTCACTGGGATACCCTGTCATCATCGGAGAGTATGCGGGTCTGCAGCGCACCATTTCAGGCAATCAGGACAAGCATAATGCTTCTGTCAAGTATTTCTACCAGTGTGTCAACGAGTATGCCACCAACAATGGTATTGTCGCATTTGCCTGGGACACCAACGATACTAACGGTCTGAACCAGGAGGGCGGCTCTTCCACGATTATCGGCCGTGCCAACTGTGCCGTTGTGGGAAACAACGCCATAGAGGGTGTCAAGGCAGGTGTTGCCGCTGGCAAGTGGCCTTTTTAGATCATTAATTTTGATTCATACTTAAGTTAGTTATCATGTGAATGATGAACAAATCCCTCTTGAATCTGGCGGTGCTTTATGGCACCGTCAGTTTCGGACAGTTGCCGAATGCCATAGAGATTGCCCCCAAGATGTATCCGGGGTGGAATCTGGGCAATACACTGGAAGGTGGCGGTACGGATAATGTGTACACCAATAACGGTGGTCTTGGCGCAGAAAAGGCCTGGCAGGGTACGACCACGACGCAGGCCAGTACTATACGCTGACTGGTCTGCGGGTTGCTGCAGACACAAAAGGACTGCTGATTACGGGCGGCAAGAAAATAATAATCAAATAAAGAGGGCCAAGCTCTCTTTTTTGATTTTTTATTTGTAATTTTGTAGCCAAATTACAGACTTATGACTATCAATTATAAAGAACTCATTACTCCCATACTGATGGCTATGCTGCCCATACTGGCACATGCCCAGAAAGAGAATATAGCATCATCCTGCGGACCTGTACCCACCGAGAATCAACTTCGGTGGCAGGATATGGAGATGTATGCATTCATCCATTATTCGCTGAACACCTATACGGATCAGGAATGGGGTTTCGGCAATGAAGATCCAAAGTTGTTTAATCCCTCGAATCTCGACTGCCGGCAGTGGGCGAGGGTGTGTAAGCAGGCAGGTATGCGAGGCATCATCTTTACTGCCAAGCACCATTGCGGTTTTTGTATGTGGCCCTCGGCCTATACGGAATATTCGGTGAAGAATTCACCGTGGAAAAATGGCAAGGGTGACGTGGTGCGCGAACTGGCTGATGCTTGTCGCGAAGAAGGACTTGAATTTGCTGTGTATCTCTCGCCCTGGGATCGTAATCATCCTGAATATGGTCGCCCTGCTTATGTGGAATATTTCCGTAACCAGCTGCGTGAGCTGTTGACGAACTATGGAGACATCTTCGAAGTGTGGTTCGATGGTGCCAACGGCGGTGACGGCTGGTATGGTGGGGCTAACGAGACACGAAAGATAGATCGTACCACCTATTACGAGTGGCCTGAGACGTACAAGATGATTCGTGAACTACAGCCGAAATGTCTGATATGGAATGACGGCAGCGACCGTGGCGATTTGCGTTGGGTAGGAACGGAAGCCGGTAATGTGGGCGAGACCAACTGGAGCCTGATGCCCAGTAAGGGCGATACACCCTGGCACATGCTGCACTATGGTGTGGAGGAGGGCGATGTATGGTGTCCTGGCGAGACGAATACGAGCATCCGTCCAGGCTGGTTCTATCACGAAACGGAGAACGAACACGTAAAGAGCCTGTCGAAGTTGATGGACACCTATTATAAATCGGTAGGTCGCAATTCGACGCTGCTGCTCAACTTCCCCATTGCACCTAACGGTCGCATCCATCCTAACGATAGTCTGCGTGGCATCGCCTTTAACAAGATGATTCAGGAGGTGTTCAAGACTGACCTCGCCCTGGAAGCAAAGAAAGAAACGCAAGGCTCAGTGACTGTCATCACCTTCAGACAGCCTACTGCATTCAATCGTTTCGTTGCAGAGGAGGATATCCGTTATGGCCAGCGCGTGAAGAAATTCGCACTGGAAGCTGAGGTCGACGGGCAGTGGGTGCCTTTAAAAGACGAACTTGTGGAAAATGGCGATGGGCTGACCACCATCGGCCATCGTCGTATTATTTGCTTCCCTACTGTTGAAGCCACAAAGCTCCGCTTTACCATTACCGATGCCAAGGCTGCACCGATTATCAAGAAACTCGGCGTGTACCTCGCCCCCGAACTGACTGCCGACATCCCAGACAGCGGTGAGAAGCGCAGCAGCAACCTCCACTATTTCTTCAGCAGTCCCACTCAGATGCTGATTGATTGGGACACAGAGCAGACCATCACCTCCTTTCGCTACCTACCGCCGCAGAACACAAAGGACGGACTCGTTACGCACTACACCCTTTGGGGCTCTACCAATTGGACGAACTGGACGAAGGTGGCTTCTGGCGAATTCTCGAACATCGTGAACAATCCCATCTGGCAGACCATCAAGTTTGACGCCCCCGTCAAGGCAAAGATTCTGCGCCTCGATGCCGATTGCCTGGCTGAGGGTGAGCGCATGGCTTACGGTGATGTAGAAGTAATAACAGAATAAAACCAATCATATGAGAAGAATCCTAATTACCATGTTGATAGCATGCTCGTTCTCGGAAGGATGGGCTCAAACTAACAGCTTTTGTATAGCCAAAAATGGCAAGACGGCTTCTGTAATTGTTGATGTGGATGACTGGAAAGGTGTTATCCGTGCAGCACGCAACCTGAGTGATGATGTAAGAAAGGTGACAGGTGTCTCGTCGCAGGTTGACTTGCAATCACCTAACTCTGCTGGTCTGCTGCCACATGAACGTCAGAATCTCAAGGGTTCTATCCTTGTAGGTACCATTGGCAAGAGCCGTATCATCGACGACTTGATTAAGCAGAAGAAGATGGATGTGCAAAAGGTACGTGGTCAGTGGGAGTCTTACTTGATTGACGTGGTGGACGGCAACCTCGTGATTGCTGGAAGCGATAAACGTGGCACAATCTATGGCATTTACGACCTGTCTGAGCGTATCGGCGTGTCACCTTGGTATTGGATGGCTGATGTGCCAGTGAAACATCAAGATGAACTGTATTATGATGCCGGACGATTTGTGCAGCCTTCGCCAAAAGTGAAATATCGTGGAATCTTTATCAACGACGAGTGGCCTTCATTCGGCACTTGGTGTACCAACCGCTTTGGTGGCGTTAACGCCAGAGCCTATGAGCATATATTTGAACTACTATTACGCCTGAAGGCCAACTACTTCTGGCCAGCCATGTGGGCAACAGCTTTCAATGAGGATGACCCAGAAAGTCCGCGACTGGCTGACGAGATGGGTATCGTGATGGGCACCAGTCACCACGAGCCGATGATGCGTTCCCATCAGGAATACCTGCATCGTAAACAACAGGTGGGACCATGGGACTATGCGACGAACAAAGCGCGCATCGACCAGTTCTTCCGTGAGGGTATGGAGCGCAATAAGGCCTACGACAATCTTGTGACTATCGGCATGCGCGGTGATGGTGATGTGGCGATGGGCAAGGGTGACGATACCGAGAATATGAAAACACTTGGTAAAGTCATTGAGGGACAGCGCGAGATCATCAAAGATATCTATGGACGGGAAGATGCCGTACCTCAGCTATGGGCCATCTTTACGGAGGTACAGCGCTATTATGACGCAGGCTTTACTGTTCCTGACGATGTGACATTGCTGCTCTGTGACAACAACTGGGGATATATTCGCCGTAAAGGTCGAGACTTTGAACGGAAACGGCAGGGTGGTCTTGGACTCTATTACCATATTGATATGAATGGTGGTCCCTGGAACGACCGTTGGATCAACACTACTACTGTGCCAAAACTACGTGAACAGTTAAATCTGGCCTATAAGAGTGGCATCGACCGAATTTGGATCATCAACGTGGGCGACTTGAAACCCAAGGAGATGCCCATCGACTTCATCATGCACTATGCCTGGAATCCCGATGCTATTCAGGCTGGCGATGAACAGACATGGCTGGAGGGCTGGACACGTGGCATCTTTGGTGATTCTTTTGCCAAGGAAACAGCCGATATCATCTCGAAGTATTCAAAATATAACCTTTGGCGCAAGCCTGAAGCTCAAGTGCCAGGCATCTATAATTATGAAGAGATGCTTCATGTCAGCAACCTCTGGCAGTCACTTGTGGCGCGCTGCGAGACGTTGAAGGTTCAGATACCCGCCGAAGCGCAGGACGCCTTCTATCAATTGGTCTATTATCCTACCGTGGCCAGTGCCGGGGTGGCTCATATCTATAATGCAGCTACTGTTGGCGACAGCCTCACTATCTGTCATCTCATGGAGCAAGATCAACGACTCACCGATTATTACAATAAGGAGATGGCAGGAGGAAAATGGGATGGTATGATGCTTGACCACCACATCGGCTATACCAAATGGTCAATTCCAGATAAGAACTATCACCCGATGGCGCTTGGCTATAAGGTTAGCCAAGACCTAAGTGCCTCAAAAGACACCAAAGAATACAGCATTGCAGCATGTGACTTTACGCAGAAAAACGATGGCTGGATCTTCTTGTCCGACTTGGGGCGCGGTAAGGGTTGCATGGGTGCCAAGGACGTGATGAAGGAATACCCGAATGGCGATGGTCCTCAATTAGAATATGAAGTGGAACTGGATGACGAGGGGCATGTTGCCATCGGCATCTTGCCTACACAGGATATTCTGCCAGCACGTGGTCTGCGCCTCGGCATACAGATTGACAACCAACCCATGCAGGTGATTGATGCGCGTCGCGGTCTGGTTGATACATTTATGGAATACACGCCGCAGAACCTGGCGCAGTCGAAGGTGCTGAAGCCCCTGCCGCCACGTAGCCGTCTCTCATTGAGCGGTTTTGTGAATGGTCAGCCCCTGCCTCGTCGCGATGAGGTCTTTGATAATATCCGTTGGCTCGATGCCTCTTTCAAGACCACCCCTGGCAAGCATACGCTGAAACTCATTATGATTGATCCTGAGATTGTGATAGAGCAGATTGTCGTTAATCCTGACAATAACCGATATAGTTACTTTGGACATAATTACTGAAAATGATGAAGAGAATACTGATCCTTCTGATTTCGCTGTTGGCTATAACAGCGCAAGCACAAACCCGCGACTGGGAGAACCCCGCCGTACTGGGAATTAATAAACTGCCGTACCATGCGACGCTGCAGCTGCCGTCGAAATGGAAGGAGTGTAAGGAAATTGTGAGTCTCGACGGACAATGGCTGTTTCGTTGGAGTCGTAATCCAGAGGAGAGGGCCGTTGACTTCTACCGTGAGGACTATGACGTGAGTAGTTGGGGGAAGATAAAGGTGCCAGGCAACTGGCAGACACAGGGCTATGGCACACCCATCTATACCAATATCGAGTATCCCTTTCAGCGTAACCGTCCCAGCGTTACAAGTGAACCGCCAAAGGACTGGACGGCCTACGAGAACCGCAATCCCGTGGGACAATACGTCACATACTTCGACGTCTCCAAAGATATGCTTTCGAAGAATCTGATCCTCCACTTCGGCGGTGTACATTCAGCTATGTATCTTTGGGTGAACGGACAGAAGGTGGGCTACAGCCAGAACTCGATGTCGCCAGCAGAGTTTGATGTGACCAGCTATCTGCGTGAGGGCAAGAACAAACTCGCCGTAGAGGTGTATCGCTGGAGCGACGGTAGTTATCTGGAAGATCAGGACATGTGGCGGCTGTCGGGCATCTTCCGCGAGGTGCAGCTGTGGGTGCGTCCGTTGGTGCATATTGTCGACTATCATGTGACGGCAATGCCTGACAAAGACTATTCAAGAGCAGAGGTTAAAACAACCGTCAGCCTCTGCAATGCAGGAAAGACCTCGGCTAAGAATCTGCAGACTGTATTGCTTCTGAATGGCCGCGAGGTGAAAGGCGGACTGAAGCAGTTGGCTGCTGGTGATACAACAACCGTCCAAATGACCAGTTTAATCGACAAACCGCAACTTTGGTCGGCAGAAACTCCCCACTTCTATCCCTTCAGTCTGGAGTTGCGTGAGGCAGACGGAACGGTTGTTGAACATTTCGACTACCATTTGGGAGTTAAGAAAGTAGAGGTTGTCGGCGAGGTTTTTAAGATCAATGGACAAAATGTGAAGTTGCGTGGTGTGAACCGTCATGACCATCACCCTGTTACAGGCCGTTGGGTGGACGATGCTACCTACGAGCAGGATCTCCGTCTGATGAAGCAAGCCAACGTCAACTTCCTGCGCACCTCGCACTATCCTGACCGTGAATATCTCTACGAACTCTGCGACCGCTGGGGAATCTACGTGATGGACGAGGCCAACCAGGAGAGTCACGGCTATGGCTATGCCAACCAGGAGATGGGACACGACCTGGCTTGGCAGAAGGCCCACGTTGACCGTGCCGAATCGTTGGTGAAGCGCGACTTCAACCATCCTTGTGTCATCCTGTGGAGTTTGGGTAATGAGGGAGGCATTGGCCCCAATATTCAGGCGATGTATGACAAGGTGTGTGAACTTGACTCTACACGCCCGCCCTTCTACGATTGTCATCCACGTTACTCCGCCCTGCACGACTTCGGCTATCCGGCGCCCGACGAACTGCGCAGTGAGGCTGTCAAAGAAACCGAAAAACCCATGATTGCCCGCGAATACGCTCACGCCATGGGTAACTCGATGGGTAATCTGCAGGAGTACTGGGATGTCATCTATGCCGACAGCAGCATTGTAGGTGCAGCCATCTGGGACTGGGTGGATCAGGGACTCTTGAAGAAAGACGGCAACGTGGCGTTTTGGGCCTATGGCGGTGACTATGGCGACAAACCTAACCTCGATGCCTTCTGCATCAATGGACTGTTGGCCCCCGACCGCACACCTCATCCGCATTACTATGAGGTGCAGTATGTGTACCAGCCTCTGCAGTTCGTTCAGGAGGGTGACAGCATCCGCATTGTCAACCGAAACTTTTTTACCAACATCGACCAGTATGAATACTATTGCGAGGTCTATCATAACGGGGAACTGGTCACAGGTGAACTTGCGAAAATAACCGGAGATAAATTCGGGATTCCCTATCCATATGACCCCTACAACGAGCCAGAACTGATCCTGAACGTCTATGCCCGTCTGCGTCAGGTCACACCCTGGGCAGAAGAGGGATTTGTCGTAGCCCGCGAACAGTTTATCCTCAAACCTGAAGAGTTCTGGTATGGCGTCAGCGAAGGGAATGCTAAGCCCCGGGAATCGGCAGGGAACATGGTCTTTCCAAGCCAGAATGGCTCCGTCACCATCGATCCTAATGGTGCGCTTATCTCATGGATCGTCGATGGCAAACAGCTGCTGCAGGCTCCTTTGGAACCCTATTTCTGGAAGCCCGAGAACGACAATCAGCATGCCGCCCATTTTGCTGAGCGTACAGCCCCATGGCGCGATGCAGCAAATAACCGTACGGTCAAATCTGTCCGTATCAAGGACCATCAGGTGATTGCTGACATGACACTTCCTGTAGGTGCTGATATGACGTTGACATATACCGTAAAGACCGATGGACGTATCATGGTGGATATGGACTATCGTCCTACATCCACCGATATTCCTTTGATTCCCAAATTCGGCATGAGGATGCGGCTGCCAGCCGACTATACCAACATCGAGTACTATGGTCGTGGTCCGTGGGAGAACTATCCCGACCGTAAGCGTAGTGCCTTTATTGGACGTTACAAGACGCCTCTTGGTGAGTTTGAAACGGAGTATATCCGCCCGCAGGATAACGGCTGTCGGACAGACGTACGCTGGTTCAGTATTTCAAACGGAGAAAAGACCCTTCGCATCGATGGCCTGCAGCCGCTTTGCATCCGGGCGTGGGACTATGGCGAAGAGAATCTGGAGGGCGTTCGTCATCCCCATGAAATCCGTCGTGGCAGTTTTGTCAATCTTAATATCGACCTCAACATCCACGGTGTCGGCGGTGTCGATACCTGGGGCCAGCGAACCTTGCCTCAATACACCATCGATGGCAACCGGCCCTACCACTATGCCTTCATTCTAAGCTTATGCCGTTCGAGGTAGTGCTATACCTTTTGTGTTGCTCTTGGTGTATTGACCACATCCAAAAAAACCAGTGCTTTTGTCGGCGGTTTGATTGAAATTGAGTATCTTTGTACCCGAAAAGTGTTTATCACGAATGAAAATTCATTCTCATTCCCTTTGCTTAATCGAAATTTTGCACTATCTTTGCACCGTGAATCGTAAAAACAGCGAAGATTATGGGCGTAAGATTTGACAGCGAGCAGCAGCGCTTCGTGTTCGACTTTGAACACGACGGACGGGGCGACATCGTCAGCCTGACTGGTGAGGGCTACCAGGTGGAGGCCTTCGGCAAGTACTTCTACTACGGCTATGAGTTTGGCGATGAGGTGGATGGCAACGTCCGCTCGGCATTCATCAAGTATGTCAAGTTCACCGAACGCCTGCAGGACGACCCTAATCTGACGCAGTTCATCCAGAAGGCTGTCAACAACCTGAACAGCCGCATCAATCTCTACGACTACGACCTCGTGGTGATGCCGCAGTCGTCGAGCCGCGTCAACAACTACATGCTACGCTACATCTACCGCTTCGAGCAACCCAAATTGCGCCATTATGAAGATGTTCTAGCCAATCCTGCCGACGAGGAACTATGCCGGACGATACGCGAGCAGAATGTGCTGGTCATCGACGACGTGACCACCAGCGGTTCCACGTTAGGCGAGGTGCTGCGCACGCTGCGTATCCTGAACGAGGACAACCGCATCAGCATCTTCAGTCTCATTGGCCGTCGCGACCTCATGGCCGACGTTACCACCTAAGGCTATAGACACCCCAAAAGTTCATAATAGCTCTCTTGTATAAAGATGAAACAACTTTTATTTGCTTTATTATTCATAATATTTGCAATTCCAAATGCGTGGGCATTGGAATCTGACAGTATTAGAAAAAATGTGGCCGACCTAGATTCTTTGATTCAAATGGTTGAAACGAACTATGCGGGTTTCCCAATCATCATGCAAAAGGGATACGGCAATGATTACCAAACGATGAGAACCGACATTAGCAGTCGGCTCTCTGAAGGTAGTATTGGCATTCAACAGGCTGTATGTGAATATTGCTATTGGTTCTTTAGCAAATTCGATGGACATGTATATGTCGATCATCCGCTCTTTTTGAAAAGTTATTTCCCGAAATGCCACATCCGTTATGCCGAATTGTTTGAATACAATCCCAAACCGGTATCCAGTAAAGTCAATGATGATACGTGGCTTATCCGCGTGCCATCATGTCAGGGGCAGGATCCTACTTTCCAATGGTTTACCGATGCTGTCAAACAGTATCAGATATCCGGCTGTGACAATCTGATTATCGACGTTAGAGGCAATCCTGGTGGCAGCGATGCCATGTGGGATCCTATAGTTCCACTGCTGTTTGACCATAAGCCAACTTCACCAGAATATACCTTATTCAGAAACACTCCTAAGAATCTGACATTCTACCAACGTATACTCGATGAATATTCTGATGATGAAATTGCAAAATTACTGATAGAAAACTGCAGTAGGAGTTCAGATGAGATGGTAAAAATAGAAGAAGATTCTGACGATGCTGATTTTCCAATATCCTCCTTGCCAAAGAAAGCCGCTATTGTTATCGACAAGAGTACAGGTAGTTCGGCAGAGTCTTTAGTAAGATTTGCCAAAATGTATTGTGACACAGCAAGGACAAAGATATACGGTAAAGAGAATACTTGGGGCGCTCAGTATTCAGGGAACATCATTGGTACTCCTTTGCCCAATAGCCAGATATGGGTATATTACCCCACATGTGTATCATCGCTATTCCTTAGCGATGACTCCAATGGCAGTTCTGGACTCTCGCCTGATGTTCGCATAAATTTGCCATATCCCAAGACGCTTACGGATAATTGTGACGAGTGGATCCTTTGGATTGCCAATCAACTAAAATAGAAAAGGGAACCTCATTTCTGAGATTCCCTGGAGTCCTCTTGCGAGGCATATGGAACAGGGGACTGGTCCCCGTTCCTTTTTACCTCTTACATCAGACATCAGTTCACGTCGCCTGGGTCACCGCCTGGAGTGTCGCCGCCACCAGTGTCGTCGCCGTTGTCACCACCTCCGCCGTTGCTGGGCGTTACGGTACCCGTGCCACCGCCAGTGTTGGTGCCACCACCATTCGTGCCATTC
>CACYKE010000046.1 GCA_902774925.1 uncultured Prevotellaceae bacterium
GTAAGCCTTGTCCCATGCGGCCTTGTCGCCAGCAGGATGATAAGGCACCATTTCAACGCTATTGGCAATGATTTGGCGCATCGCCCAGATGTCGCTGACGTCACCAGAAGCCTTGGCTTGTAACATCATGTTACCAATGGCCGTACACTCCTGAGGACCAGCCAGCACCTCAACGCCACAAGCATCAGCCGTAAACTGGTTCAGGTATTTGTTCAACGAACCACCGCCAATGACATGCAGCACGATGTCAGAGGTGAGAGGTGAGAGAGTTCGCAACGCCACACTCTGACCTTGGTCAGAGAAAGAGGTAAGAGAAGTGTTCTTAAACTCCTTCAACCACCCGAACACCTGCCGATACCTCAGCGCCAGCGAATCGAAGATACAGCGACAAATCTCTGCAGGCGTTTCAGGAACGTCCTGCTTTGTTTCACGACAATACTGCTGGATAGCCTCAATCATCGAGGGAGGATTGGCAAAAGCCTTATCGTCTGGATTGATGATACTTCGGAATGCCTCCACCTGCATGGCTGAACCCTGCAACTCAGGATGCGACAGCTTACTTACCTCTATTCTCTCACCTCTCACCTCTAACCTCTCACCTCTTGCCGCCCACTCCTTACGACAACGCTCATAGAGCCACATGCCGCAGATGTTCTTCAGGAAGCGGGTGGTTCCCTCGATGCCTCCTTCGTTGGTGAAGTTCAGCTCATACGAGCGATCACTGATGATGGCATCTTGGGTCTCGATACCCATCAGACTCCACGTACCACTGGAGAGATAGGCAAAGTGCTCGTCCTTAGCAGGAACAGCTGCAACAGCAGAACCCGTATCATGACCTGCAACAGCAATGACAGGAACAGCACCTAAGCCCGTCATCTTCTGCACTTCCTCTGTCAGCACGCCAATCTGGGTTCCTGGTTGTACCATACGTCCAAAATGATTGCGCGTCAGTCCTACGCTCTCTATCAGTTTTTCGCTGAGGTCGCCCGTCTTCGGGTCAAGCATCTGGGAGGTAGAGGCAATAGTATATTCGCAGAAAGCCTCGCCCGTCAGCATCCAACTCAAGGCATCGGGCATAAAGAGCACCTTCTTACAATGCTGCATCGCACTATTATTAGCCTTGCGCATGGCATGCAACTGGAACAGCGAATTGAAGTTCATAAACTGGATGCCCGTAATATCGTAAACGGTCTTGCGGTCAAGCACATGATCCAGATAGTCATCCATAGCGGCAAAGGTATGCGGATCGCGATAGGCCACGGGGTTGCGCAGGATGGCATCGTCGTCGCCAATGAATACGAAGTCGACACCCCAAGTGTCAATACCGATCGATGATATGTCGATACCTCGTTTGCCCACAATCTGCAGACCCTTAATCATCTCCAGATAGAGGGCATAGATGTCCCAATAGAAGTGGCCACCTGTCTCTATCAGGTTATTGGGAAAGCGGGTCAGTTCCTCTTGTTCCAGTTTGCCATCCACCAATGTGCCCAGTATGGTTCGTCCACTGGTAGCACCCAGGTCGACAGCAAAATAGTATTTCTTGTTCTCCATATATATATAATAATGTGTAGCTTGTCTTTTTATATAAAAAGACGAAGACGCACCGAATGCGTCCTCGCCTATTTTAAAAATTTAACGGCTCACCATCAGATAAGTGCGTAAAAAAAGCCGAGACATTCCGTCCCGGCTTTTTCCCACCTCTCACCTCTCACCTCTTACCTCTCACCTCTTACCTCTCACCTCTTACCTCTCACCTCTTACCTCTCACCTCTCACCTCTTACCTCTCACCTCTTACCTCTCACCTCTCTAATACACCTGCACCTTATTTTTTTCTTTCACATATTCCTTATCCATATATTCCCGTTTTCCTGTCGACGCCCGGATCATCTGGGCTTCCTTCCAGTTGGGATGCATATACACATACGCCCCATAGGCACCACTGAGATACGGAATGGTCAGCATACCGTTCAGTTCCACGCGTTGGTAGCGTCCCCGCAACTTATTGTCACTCGGCACGTAGAAACACTCGTCGCATAAGACAGCAGACACGGAAAATTATCGCTCTGGCCAAGCAGAAAATTTTCTCTGGGCAGGCCGCAAAAATGAAGTCCTATCGGCGACAAGAGGACGACAGCGGTCGCGCAAATTACCTGTTAGAAAGTGTAGCCTAAGTTGATGTAGATGTCGATGGACTTGGTGCGGCTATTATAGCCGAGGGAACCACCAAGGGGACCGAACATGGAATTGTAGTCGTAGGCCAGCAGAGCACCGATGAGGGGCTTGGTTTGCATGATGTTACGAATCTCCGGAGCTTGCTGGGCGTAGGCTGCCATGAGGCGTACATAATGGTTCTTGCCTATGCGCTGACGAGCCTGCAACTGCCACCCGATGAAATGGTGGTCGGCATACTCCATATTACCCATTCCGACCATGGGCATCTGCTGTTCGACATAATGGCCGAAGCGCGTGCCTCCGATGATGTTGTCGTAGATATGGGGGATGTCGGTGCCAAAGAGCAGGCGGCCATAGAACAGATTCTCGATGGTAAAGCGGGTGCCGAAGGTGAACGACTTACGCCACAGGGCACTGACATCGGAGATGCCGATATGATTGTCGATTTGGGCGAAATTGTCGGTGATATAGGCATAGCGCGCCTGGAACCAGCCACCACGGGTGGGGAAATAAAAGTGGTCCTCGGAATTGAACTCCAACTGGGCCTGATAGGTGAAATAATTTGCGTTATGGAAATCCACATTGCGCCACAGGTCGGCCTTCAGCTGATCGGAGAAATGATAGTAGTCCCAGCGCAGACCGGCCTTGAGCGTGAAATTGCGAATGGTGATGTTGACGGGGTCTGCCAAAACCTGGTGCTGGTTGTATTTCACACTGTATTCGCGGTCGCCCTCGTAATAGACGTCGATGTCGTTGTGACGGAAATAATAGGAGATAGCAGGACGCGAGAACCGCAGGGCCCGGGGATGGAAGATGAGGTCGCCACCAGCCAACAGGCGCTTGCCCAAGCGCAGGGTGAGGTCGGAACTGACAGAAAGCGTCCGCTCCAAGGGGAGGCTGAGATTGGCCTGCAAGGCCACCATCTCCTCGTTATCGTAGCGCAAGCCGAGATGGATCTGAGGGTCGCGCGGGGGCTTAGTCCGGAAGCCCCCACCCCCGTACTGCAGACTGTCCGTCGAGACTCCGGGATGAAGGGGCTGACGGAGAACGGGCTTATAGTCGGGGGCGACACCGATTTTCCGTTTCAGGGCCAGCAGGTCGTCCCAACAGCGCATGGCCGCATCCTCACCGCGATGGATGAGACTGTCGATGGCGTCGGCATTGAAACTGGCTGCAGAGAAACCGGAGGGATCGACACGGATCAGGACGTCGGTCTTGGCGACATTCTCGTCATATTTGTCCATGGTTTTATAATCGACGACCTGCATCAGGATGCTAAGCGTGGAGTTCAGGCCTTCAGCGGACCTCAGGGTGTCCTGCAAGGTAACGCCAATGACCACATCGGCACCCATGGCCCGCGCCAGGTCAACGGGATAGTTGTTGGTGAGGAAACCGTCGACCAACACCATATTCCCTTTGCGGACAGGGGAAAATACGGCAGGAATAGCCATTGAGGCACGCATGGCCTCAGGCAAACGGCCCGAGTGGATATCCACCTCGGTATTGTCAACAACATTCGTAGCCACACAGGCGAAGGGAATGGGCAGACGGTCGAAACTCATCGAGTCGGTATAACCCATGCACAACTTCTCGAGCAGGGTACTGATATTCTTGCCCTTGATGAAGCCACCGCCAGCCTCGCGCTGACGACCGAAGGAAAGCGTACGGGAGATGATGTAGGTGCTCTGTTTCTTGCGGTCGCCAATGCTCTGACGACTGACGTCCTCACGGTCGCTGAGCAGGAAAGTCCAGTCGAGGCCGCGCACCAGCGTATCGAGGGCTTCGGCATTGTAGCCAATGGCATAGAGGCCGCCCACAAGACTACCCATCGAGGTTCCCGTCACAATATCAACGGGGATGCCAGCGCGTTCCAACACCTTCAAGGCACCGATATGTGCCGTACCCTTTGCGCCGCCGCCACTCAATACGACGGCGACTTTCTTGCGCTTCGCAGTGGTCGCCTGTTCCTCTGCAAAGAGAGAAAGCACGGCGAACAGGAGCACCAGGGAGCAAACAAGCTTCTTCATCTGTCAGAACGTCTTAAAGGCATAGCCCTGGGCCTGGAGCCACTCGATGGCCTGAGGCAGGGCGGTACGCAGTTTGTCAATACTTTTCAGTGAGTCGTGGAAGGTGATGATGGACCCATTGCGGGCGTAGCGCTTCACGTTCTGAAGCACGTCGTCGGCCGTAAGCCACTTGGAATAGTCGCGGGTGACGAGGTCCCACATGACAATGCGGAACTTGCGCGAGAGCCAGGCATACTGACTGAGGCGCATCCAGCCATGGGGCGGACGGACAAGGTCGGTATGCAGATAGGCATTGGCTTTCTCGACGTTATAGCTGTACTCACGGATGGTGTGCGAGAAGCCTCCGATGTGGTTGTGGGTGTGATTGCCGATGCGATGCCCCTCGTTGACGACACGCTGGTGGAGCTCGGGATACTTACGCGCATTATCGCCCACCATGAAGAAGGTGGCCTTGACGCCATAGCGCTGCAGCACGTCGAGTATCCAGGGCGTGGCCTCAGGAATAGGCCCGTCGTCGAAGGTCAGATAGACGGCCTTCTCGTGACGGTCCATACGCCATAGCGCCTTGGGATAAAGCCAGCGTAGCCAGACGGAGGGTTGCTCGATAATCATCTTACCTCTTACTTCTCACCTCTTACCTCTCACTTCTTACCTCTCACCTCTTACCTCTCACCTCTTAGAAACCCAGTTCCCCACCCTTCTGCTGATAGACCGTAGCCATCTCAGTGAGTTCCTTCATGTGGCTGTCAGCCCACTTCTCGTCGAAGGTGTCAGCAAGTGTCACCAACTGCTGCATGATGTAGATCTGAATGGCAACATCGTTGGCAGACGACTCGAAACGGGAACCGCTGAGCGTGCAATACCACTTCATATACTGACTGCTGGTCTTCCAAAGGTCGTTTATGATAACGAGGGCCTCCTTCTTGTTGCCCAGCTGCACCCAGGCACGCGCCAAATCGAGCGAGCCGGAAGAATAGTTGCTGGGAACATTATAGGTAGGAATCTGTTTGGCAGTATAGCGCAATACCTCTTCGGCCTTCTTATTGTCACCCTCGCTGATGAGTTCGAGAGCCAGGCGGGCCATGATGCGACGATGGGTGTAACACATGCGCATAACAGTCTCGTCGAGATAGATACCCTTCTGGTCGATGCCTCCGAACTTGAAGCGGTGCATGATGTTGTCGTAGGTGCGCTTCGAATCGAAATTCTTCACACCAGCGATGGGCTTGCCGCCATTGGTGGTGGTGAAGGGCGTGATGCGATAGGCCAGACCTTCGGTAATGGTGTTGTCGCCCAGATTGATGTAGTTATCCTCTCCCACGGAGACAGCGACATAGATAGGACGGGTCCAGTTACACTCTGCGAGCATCTCGAGAATCATCAAGTCACCCTTGTAAAGCGCATTCTTGCCCGCCAGCGAGATGGTCATGCGGTCGGGAATAGAGTCGGAAGCCATCATCATGCCACTCTTGCGCACAGCATCCTTGTCGATGGTCATATAGATGGTATCGGTGGGAATGAGGTGCAGATCCTTGTTCTTAGAACGTACCCAGTATTTCAGGATGTTCTTCAGCTCGAAGGGATCGTCGCCAAACTGCTGGCGGGCCTGCTCCGGATTCTCACGATAGTGCTCAAGGACAGCCTCCTTCATGCCGGGTTCAACGGAGACATACTCGTTGGTGCCAGCACAATACTCAATACGCTCCCAGGAGATGGGGACGGAAGGAGAATCGTAGGCCGGACGACGCATCTGGTCGATATACCAGTCGGTCTGCAGATAAGAGAGGTTGCAGACACGGGCATCGGTACGTATGCCCTCCACATCCTGATTGTACCAGAGCGGGAAGGTGTCGTTATCGCCATTGGTATAGATGATGGGGTTACCCTCGTCCTGCAGCGACATCAGGTAGTTCTGACCGAAGTCACGACAGGTGTAACGACCGCTACGGTCGTGGTCATCCCACGTCTGAGAAGCCATCTGAACGGGAACCAGCAGACAAAGCACGGACACCACGGAAGCAAGGACTAAAGGATTCACCTTCTTCAAAGAATCGCGCAGCAGCTCGATGATTGCCGCAACACCCATGCCACACCAAATGGCAAAGGCATAGAACGAACCGGCATAGGCATAGTCACGTTCACGAGGCTGTGATGGTGTCTGGTTCAGATAGATGACAATGGCCAGACCCGTCATGAAGAACAGGAAGAACACCACCCAGAACTGGCGGATACCCGTCTGGTCCACACTTTTAGAGGTGTGAGGTGAGTTGTGAGAGGTGAGAGCATTGTGCTTGGCCAATGACTGCCAGAACAGTCCGATGAGACCTAACAGCAACGGCAGACAATAGAACACGTTATGTCCCTTGTTCTCCTTCAGCTCATCCGGCAACCAGTCCTGATTGCCCAGACGCCAGTTGTCGAACCAGCTGAAACCTGTTAACCAGTTGCCGTGCTCGGGTTCACCATTACCCTGCAGGTCATTCTGACGACCGGCAAAGTTCCACATGAAGTAACGCCAGTACATGAAGTTACACTGGTAGGAGATGAAGAAACGCAGGTTTTCGAACTGCGAAGGGATCTTGACAGTCATCATCTCGCCACAGCGGTCGTACTGCTCCTCGTGACCGTCAACGCCACCCATCCAGCTTTCGTACTGGGCACGGTGGGCCGAGCTGTACATACGTGGGAACAGCATGTTCTGGGCATATTTGTACTCGTCCTTGGTACGGACAATGAAATATTCGTCCTTCTCGTCCTGAGAGGCCTTCTCCTTACGCTGCCAGACAGGATCACCTTGGGTCATCACGGGCTTACAGTAGTTGCCATCCTGCTCCAAAGCAACCTGAGAGGTGTATGCCTGTCCATAGAAAAGCGGACGCTGGCCATACTGTTCACGACCCAGATACTCACCCAGCGTGAAGATATCCTCTGGCGAGTTCTGGTCCATAGGCGGATTGGCCGCAGAACGGATGACGATGAGCGCATAAGACGAATAACCTATCATCAACATCAGCATACAAAGCAGCGAGGTGTTCTTGATACGTGCGGTAACAAGTGCTTTTGGCTGTTGGCCTTTAGCTGTTTGCTTGTAATTCAGCACGAGCCATAAAATGGCCAGCACAACAATGCCAATGAATACCGACAGCCAACCGTGACCATAGAACGGAATACCCAACATGGCAACAGCCAAGAGGAAGGCAATATTCTGGCGCTTCTCATTAGAGGTGAGAGGTGAGTGGTTAGAGGTGAGAGAACGCTGGGTCTCCCAGATGGCCCATACCATCACGCCAATGAGCAGGAAGATATAGACAATCTCACCCGTATTGAACGGCATGCCGAGGATGTTGACAAACAACAGCTCGAACCAGCCGCCAACCTGTACGATGCCGGGAACGACACCATAGAGCACTGCTGCGAGGATGACTACCGAGATAAACAGGGCAATGAGCGAGCCCTTCAGGTCGCGCTTCGGATCGTCGGTGGGGAACTTCTTGTAATAATATACCAACACAATGGCTGGCAGACACAACAGGTTCAGCAGGTGGACACCGATAGACAGACCCGTCATATACATAATCAGCACCAGCCAACGGTCGGCATGAGGCTGGTCGGCCTGGTCTTCCCACTTCAGTATGAGCCAGAACACAACGGCCGTAAAGGCTGACGAATAGGCATACACCTCACCCTCGACAGCAGAAAACCAGAAGGTGTCGCTGAAGGTATAGATGAGTGCACCAACCATCGCTGAGCCCCAGATGGCTATCCACTTATAGAGCGGAACATCCTGCAGCGAGGAAGCCTTGAAGAATTCCTCCTGACGGATGAGCAGTCGCCGTACAAGGTGCGAGATGGTCCAAAACAGGAACAGAATGGTGGCAGCAGAAAGCAGCGCACTCATCGTGTTCACCATATAAGCCACCTGACTGGGGTCGCTGGCAAACTGTGAGAACAGATTGGCCGTGAGCATGAAGAACGGTGCACCGGGCGGATGGCCGATTTCGAGTTTATAACCAGTAGAGATAAATTCCGGACAGTCCCAGAAGGATGCTGTCGGTTCGATGGTGGAACAATAGACAAAGGCTGCAATGGCAAAGGCCAGCCAACCCAAGATATTGTCCACAAGTCTGAATTGTTTCATTGTCGTTGTTTATGAATTATCCTGCAAAGGTACTATTTTTACGTTGAACATTGAACATTGAACATTGAACATTATTGTTTTTTAACCAATAAGCATGTTAGCACCATAGACCAGCAACACATAACGCAGGAACTTTCCCAGCGCGATACTGGTCAGCGAAATCGGGATATTGGCCCTCATGAGTCCCAACACGATCGTAATGGCAGAACCCAGAATAGGCACAAAGGCAAAGAACCCCATCCAAGCACCCCGTCCGCCCATGAAACGTGTCGCCTTGTCGAGGTCTTTCTGCTTGACATGCAGGTATTTCTCTATCCATTCCAGTTTACCCATGCGCCCTACGAAATAGTTGAACATTCCGCCTGCCACATTGCCGATGGTACCATAGACGATGAGCAGCCAGGGGTCGAGACCGGCAGCCAAAAGTCCCGTCATAACGGCCTCGCTGGAGAAAGGGAAGAAAGACCCTGCCACAAAGGCTGTCAGGAGCATGCCCCAATATCCGTAACTGATTAGCAGAGAAATGATTACATCCATAGATTGAATCCTGTCGTAATAAGGACAATAGCCACGATAGCGTAGAAGGCTATGTTGGTCCACCGCGTTCGCGTCAGTGCCAGAAAATGGCCTATCAGCGGAGCAGTATTGATCACCATCATACGCATCAGACAGTCATAATGCTGGGGTTGGAGCACCAGGAAAAGCGCTGCTGTCAGATCCGTCCAGATAAAGACGTCATAGATCAGGCGGATGCGAATCTTATCGTCATGGTACTTACGAAGATAATGTACGATGCCGATGACCGCAAACAGCATGACAACTGCCAGGGATACTATCTGAGGGACTGTCAGCAAAGAAAAGTCCAGCGGCCGTGCAAAGTCGCCCAATGCCATGAAATGGTTGAGAAGGAAGGTGAAATCCTGCTGCCAGGCCCACCAGCAACAGCCAAACCAGTATGGTGTCAGCAGTCCCAGTATCGAGGCAACCCAAGTTCGCCACGAGAAACACTGCAACAGGAAAGCCATCAGCAACCATATCAACGGCACAAAGAACAATATATGAACAAAGGTCAAGGAAGCCAGTCCGAGGAGCAGAAATGCGTAATAGGAAGGTTTTGCCGCCTGTTTATCCTGATAACCTACAAACAGCGACACCATGGAACCAATAACCAATGGGGCCATGATGGCACCGGATGTGGACGGAAACAGGAAACACAACATACACGACATGGCGAGGAACGAACAACTCACCATACGTGAGTAAATGCGGATGAGCGCATTGATGTTGTTCAGTTCCACCATCAAGAAGGCTGCCAGGGCAAAACATCCAAATTGCAGCCACCAGCCGCCTTGGATAAGACCAGCCAACAACCATACGACCACGGCATAGACAATGGTCGTCGGCAGTGCCAGCCTGCTTTCTGCAACCTTATTTTGTGTAAACTTCCTCACCTCTTACCTCTTACCTCTAACCTCTCACCTCTTACCTCTAACCTCTCACCTCTTACAGGTCCGCTCCTATGTCGCGACGGAAATATTTGTCCGTAAACTGGATCTTCTGGGCTTCTTCAAAAGATTTCTGCAGGGCTTCGGCCTTGTCCTTGCCATACGACGAAACGGCTATCACACGTCCGCCATTGGTCACCACCTGTCCGTCCTTCATCGCAGTACCTGCGTGGAATACGATGCTGCCTTCTACCTGTTCGATACCCGCGATGGGATAGCCTTTCTTGTAGGCCTGCGGATAACCGCCCGATACCAACATCACGCAGACTGCCGCACGTTCGTCGAACGCAATCTCGCGCTGGTCGAGGTTTCCCTCAGCCACACCCTCAAACAGATCAACGATGTCGCTCTTCAGACGCAGCATCACGCTCTCGGTCTCTGGATCACCCATACGACAGTTGTATTCAATGACGTAAGGCTCAGGGTTACCAGTTGACGTATTAGTCCTGTTAATCAGTCCAAAGAAGATGAAGCCCTTGTAATCGATGCCGTCTTTAGCCAAACCCTCTACGGTAGGACGGATGATGCGGTCTTCCACCTTCTGCATCCACTCCTTTGTGGCAAAGGGAACGGGCGAAACGCTGCCCATGCCGCCAGTATTTAAACCGGTATCGTGCTCGCCAATACGCTTGTAGTCCTTAGCCTCAGGCAGGATTTTATAGTGGGTACCGTCTGTCAGTACAAAGACACTGCACTCGATTCCACTCATGAATTCCTCGATGACCACACGGCTGGAAGCATTGCCAAACATACCGCCCAGCATCTCCTTCAGCTCCTTCTTGGCCTCATCGAGCGTGGGCAGAATCAGCACGCCCTTACCGGCACAGAGACCGTCGGCCTTCAACACGTAGGGTGCCTCCAGAGTCTCTAGAAATTCTAGACCTTCTTGCACATGTTCACCGTCAAAGGTCTGGTAACGGGCGGTGGGGATGTTATGGCGCTGCATAAAAGCTTTGGCAAAGTCTTTCGAGCCCTCCAACACGGCACCGGCCTTCGAGGGACCGATGACGGGAATGTTCTTGGTACGCTCGTCGGCCTTCATATCGTCGTAGATACCCTTCACCAGCGGATCCTCAGGACCAACAACCACCATATCTATCTGCTTCTCCGTGCAAAACTGCTTGACAGCCTCGAAGTCATCAGCCTTTATGGCTACATTTTCTCCACAATTGCTGGTTCCTGCATTGCCAGGGGCAATAAACAGTTTCTCACACTTCTCACTCTGGGCAATCTTCCAAGCCAAGGCGTGCTCGCGACCGCCACTACCTAACAATAATATCTTCATCTTTTTACGTCTTTTTTTCTAACTGCGTGCAAAGTTACGAATAAGTGAGCAAAAAGCCAAATATATTTGAGCTTTTTCGAACGGAAGTACCTTGACCAACGGTCAAAGTTACGAATAAACGAGCAAAATGCAAAAGAAAAAAACTTTTTCTTTTCATTTTCGAGTGAAAGTAACTTCTCCAAGGGAGAAAGTTACGAATAAACGAGCAAAATGCAAAAGAAAAAAACTACAAATTGCCTCAACCGACAAAACGTCAGTCCAATGTGCCGTTTTGTCGGTCATTTCTCGTTCGGCACATTCTTTGTCCGCCTAAGGGCAGAAAACAACAAATAAAATCAGGAGGACAAAACTATGACATTAGACAAGTTTACCATCAAAGCTCAGGAGGCCGTACAGCAGGCAGTGAATACCGCACAACTGAACGGCCAGCAGGTCATCGAACCTGTACACATACTGAAAGGAATCATGGAGAAGGCGAAGGACGTCACAACCTTCATCTTCCAGAAACTCGGTGTCAACGCCCAGCAGGTTGAGATGCTCACAGATCAGGAAATCAAACACTTGCCACGCGTACAGGGCGGACAGCCGTATCTCTCAAACGAAAGTAATAATGTACTCGTACGTGCGCAGGAGCTGTCGCAGAAGTGGGGCGACGAATTCGTTGCGTGTGAGCCTGTATTACAGGCTCTATTAACCGTCAACTCCACCGCCTCACGCATCATGAAGGACGCGGGATGTACGGAGAAGGAGATGCAGCAGGCCATCCAGGAGCTGCGTCAGGGTCAGAAGGTGCAGAGCCAGTCGGCCGACGACAACTACCAGTCGCTGGAGAAGTATGCCAAGAACCTCGTCGACCTTGCCCGTCAGGGTAAACTCGACCCCGTCATCGGACGTGACGACGAAATCCGTCGGCTGCTCCAGATTCTCTCGCGCCGTACAAAGAACAACCCCATTCTGATTGGTGAACCGGGTACGGGTAAGACGGCCATCGTCGAAGGCCTTGCAGGCCGTATCGTGCGTGGCGACGTGCCTGAGAACCTGAAGGACAAGCAGGTATATTCCCTCGATATGGGTGCGCTCGTTGCTGGTGCGAAGTACAAGGGTGAGTTCGAGGAGCGTCTGAAGAGCGTCATCAACGAGGTGACGAAGGCCGAGGGACGTATCATCCTCTTCATTGACGAGATCCACACCCTCGTGGGTGCCGGTGGCGGTGAGGGTGCCATGGATGCCGCCAACATCCTGAAACCAGCCCTCGCCCGTGGTGAACTGCGTGCCATCGGTGCTACCACGCTTAACGAATATCAGAAATACTTCGAGAAGGATAAGGCCCTCGAACGCCGTTTCCAGACGGTCATGGTCGATGAACCGGATGAGCTCTCGGCCATCTCCATCCTGCGTGGTCTGAAGGAGCGTTACGAGAACCACCACAAGGTGCGTATCCAGGATGATGCCTGTATCGCCGCCGTACAACTCTCCGAGCGCTACATCTCCGAGCGTTTCCTGCCCGATAAGGCCATCGACCTGATGGACGAGGCTGCCGCCAAGCTCCGTATGGAGCGCGACTCTGTCCCCGAGGAACTCGACGAAATCACCCGCCGCCTCGCCCAGCTCGAAATCGAGCGCGAGGCCATCTCTAGAGAATCTAGAAATTCTAGTGATTCTAGTGAATCTAGTACATCTAGTCCGTCTAGTAAACTCGCCCAACTCGACAAGGACATTGCCGAACTCCGCGAACAGGAGACGCAGTTCCGTGCCAAATGGGAGGGCGAGCGCCAGCTCATCAACCGCATCCAGCAGGACAAGCAGGAAATGGAGAATCTCAAACTCGAGGCCGAACGTGCCGAACGCGAGGGCGACTATGGCAAGGTGGCTGAAATCCGCTACTCGAAGCTGAAGGCCCTCGAGGACGACATCGCCGCCATCCAGCGCCAGTTGGATACCGCGTCCGCCGATTCTGTCGGCGGAAGAATGGTCCGCGAGGAAGTCACTGCCGACGATATCGCCGAGGTCGTCTCCCGCTGGACGGGCATCCCCGTCACGAAGATGATGCAGAGCGAGCGCGAAAAACTGCTCCACCTCGAAGATGAACTGCACCGTCGTGTCATCGGTCAGGACGAGGCTATCACCGCCGTCTCCGATGCCGTGCGTCGTTCGCGTGCCGGCTTGCAGGACCCGAAGCGTCCTATCGCCTCGTTCATCTTCCTCGGCACCACGGGTGTCGGTAAGACCGAACTCGCCAAGACGCTGGCCGACTACCTCTTCAACGACGAGACGATGATGACGCGTATCGATATGTCGGAATATCAGGAGAAGTACAGTGTCTCCCGTCTCATTGGTGCACCTCCGGGCTATGTGGGCTACGACGAGGGTGGTCAGCTCACCGAGGCCGTACGCCGCAAGCCCTACTCCGTCGTGCTGTTCGACGAAATCGAGAAGGCCCACCCCGACGTCTTCAACATCCTCTTGCAGGTGCTCGACGACGGTCGTCTGACGGACAACAAAGGCCGTACTGCCAACTTCAAGAACACCATCATCATCATGACGTCGAATGCCACGCGCGAACAGCTGCGAGCCAACATGCGTCCGGAGTTCCTGAACCGTATCGACGAGATCATCACCTTCACGCCGCTCACGAAAGAGCAGATTGCCGACGTCGTACGTCTGCAGATGAAACGCGTGACCGACATGCTCGAACCGCAGGGCATCCGTCTGGAATGCACGCCGCAGGCCATTGCCTTCCTGGCAGAAGAGGGTTACGACCCGGACTTCGGAGCCCGTCCCGTCAAGCGAGCCATCCAACAGTTCGTGCTCAACGACCTCTCCAAGAAGCTCCTTGCCGATGAAATCGACCGCGACAAGCCCATCATCATCGACGACTTCGGCAACGGCCTCGTATTCAGGAATTAATGGAATTCATCAACAAATAAAGAAACCGGGCTCACCATTGGTGGGCCCGCGTCAATGGCGCAAGATAACCCACCATTATTGCACAGGTCCTCCAGTGCCCACTTATTGAATCACGACTTTGCGCCCATTTTTTATGTAAAGACCTGGTGCTGTGGGTTGACCCTTGAGGTTTCGTCCGTCGAGAGAGTACCACCCAGATTGTGAAGGATGGGACGTGAGGGAAGCTTCTGTTTCTTGAATAGCGGAAGGTTCATCAATGGTGTCATCGATGACAACGGATAATGCCAGACTGGCGCTATTGTTATCAGTCCAGTTGCACAAGACGTACGCCTTGAAGGGTGGAAGCCTCTCGCCTGTATAACCAAAGAATCCAACATCTCCATCTTTGTTCCTGCTGAGTGCCAGCACGCTGAACTCGTTCTGTATTCCTGTCTGGTTTACGGGTGTGCCATACACCGGTTCGCCACCAATCAAGGTCTGTCCAATGTTTGTACCCATCAGTTTGTTGCGCGAGTCGGGCACGTTGTCGGCTGACGACATACCTGGTTCGGGACTGAGGATATAGGTGCCAGGCGTCTCGCAGTAGATGACGACGGGCACGGTATGGTGCAACTTGTTGCTGATACGCTTCAGCGTGATGGATCTGGATTCAGGTGTCACGGTCTCCGGCATGACGTAGGCCTTGACGTTGTCAGGAAGCTGCGTACAGAAACCGATGTACATGGTAGCCCATTGGGCGCTGGTGACAGTGAGTGGGAAGTAGCGGTGCAGCTTTTCGGCATCGGCATAGGCCTGCCAATAGTCCTTCGCTAAATACTCCTTCATGAGGATGCCGTCGTCGTTGCCGCCCGTGGCATACTGAGTGGTAGTCCATTGAGTGCCGTCAAAAGTGCCGTCGTTGATGTAGATGTCCATCAGCTGGCCGTTGGTGTCGTAGTTATAATGTACGATAGCATCATCGTCCATCTGTACCACACTGCCCTCAGGCTTAGGATAGTCTATGTATATCTTGTCGAGCTGTGGTATCTGATAGAAGGCATGGGTAGCGATGTTATGGAACGGGCCATGCAAGGTGATACTCTGCTCACCGCGAGCTGGCGGATAGGCCAGTAGATACAGGTCTGCGTCGGTGGTGAAGAGGGCATGGTCGCGCACTTCAAAGTTTGTGTTCTTCGAATCAACGTAGATGTCTTTGATGCTGGAGCCGTCGAGCACACCGGGTTCTATCGCCTCGGTGGTGGTGGGGATGGTCACGGACTCCAGGCTGGTGCACCCGCTGAACACTCTGGGGCCTATGGCTGTCAGCTGTCGGGGCAGCTCCACCTCCGTCAGGTCACTGAGACCGGAGAGCAGGTCGCTCTTCAACACCTTGATGCCTGTGAAGAAGCGCAACTCAGGGAAGGCTGTCACATGGTTCTCTATTGCCTCGGTATTGAACGCCTCTATTATTTCAGTATCGCTCTCTGAATCCGCGTAGTTCGACTTCAACGTCACGGCATTGCGCAACGTCACCACGTCAGTGTCTACATTCTTTCCTAATGCCGTCAGCCATGCCTTCTTGCAGTTCACATCCTTGAAGTCGATGCCGACGGTGGCTTCATGATCCAAGACGACATCGAGATGCATGACGCGGAGCGCCTTGGTGCACTGGCTATTGGATTCGTTGGTACGTACAGAGAGATAGTCAGCACCGGTGCTCATGGGCGACGCAGCGCCACACTCGTTGATGACATCGACGTAGGTATCGCCATGGGATGCCGTCCAGGTGACATTGTCTGTGGGGAACTCGAAGATCTTCGTCACGCGGCCTGCCCTGTCGCCGTCGGCGAAGAGCACCGGCATGGAGAGGATGTCGCCGTAGGGTGTCTTGGCAAACTGCTTGAGCATGGGGTAGCGTCCCTTCTCGTGCTGCCACACGCTGTTGCCAGCAAAGATGTCGCCACCTATCATCTCGGCAGTGGTATGCTCGCCTCTGTCTTGTGTCGTCTGGAATTCCGCTGTCATCTGCTGCTTGTCGAAATACCAGGTGGTGATATCCGATTCGGAATTGCTCGAAGAAGAAGCTATGCCTCGGCGGGTATTAAAGTTCTCGACCTTGCCCGTAAAGACACAGCGATTGATCTTATTGATGCCAGAGCCAGCGATGCCGCTGCCGGTGCTCCCTGTCGGTGACGTGGGATTATTCATATGCAGTCCGTATTCCACGTGTACACAGGCAAAGCAGTCCTCGATGCTGCCGCAATCAAAATATATATTCTTATCTCTAAGCGCCGATGTATATGCATCGATATCAGTGGCATGACCTACAACACCGGCACAATGATTCTTGTTGTCGACAATGCCGTGGAATATACACCGTTCTGCCTTCGCATCACCCGTCATCAAGCCACACAGGAGGCCACTACGTACGGCGTCAGAGGAAGAAGGATTAATTGAAAGGTAGCTGTCGACAATGCCCATGTCGTGGACATATCCACTGAGAATGCTGAACAGACCGGAAACATTTTCTTTATGAGTAAATGTCAGGTCACCTTGCTGTCTGCTGAATGTTGCATTTGTGATATAGCTCGTGATATAGGCGCCGTAGATGCTATTGCCGCTGCCGTCGAGATTGGCGTGCCACTCCACGGGTGTCCACTCCCTGGCTCCGCTCTTCGCCGTCTCGTCCGCCTGCAAGAGGCTGGTATTGAGGAAGATGTCGTTGGTCAGGCGATAGTACATATCGCTACGGTTGTACACCTCTTTGTTGTTAGCGACGCGCAGGAGCTGGGTAGCATTCTGAATGAGGTAGGGGTCGTTGATGGCTCCGTTGCCGCCAGGGAAGTCGGAGGGCTCATTGTCGTTCCAGGGGATGCCGTAGGTGACGACGAGGTGTACCTTGCGTTGCAGGTCCTTGTTGGTTTCCTCATTATGGTATGTCACGACGACGTCGGCCTCTCCCGGGTCCAGGGGCGTGATGGTCTTCACCTGCGATTCGTCGTCCGTCTTCACCCTCAAAAAGTTGCTGTATTCCTCACCGTTGGGAGCCTTTTTCAGGTCAAACGCCCCCAGTGCCCTCTTTGTGGAGCGGTTGTAGGCGACGGGTATCAGCTCGGAGACGGTGGTGACCTGCCATGAGCAGAAGTAGGAGTGCAGCGGGTCTTTCACATAGAAGGGTATGGCCGCGAGCATGATGTTGTCCTCGTAGCACATCTTTCTACCTAAATTACCTTCAGCCGCTGTCCTGACATCGATAGGTGCCTTCAGGAGACTCTTGTACGGATCTTCATCGCTGGCCAGCTCCTTCGACTTCTTGTTTGTAATCTCATCCTGGGGAAATCCGTCAGCATTGCCTACCGCCGGCAGGTTGCAGAGGGAGCGGTCGTAGACGACGTCATTGATAGTATGATTATCCTTTATCGTCTGAGAAACATCAGAGGGCATGTATCCGACGACGGCTCCACCATATTGCAAATTTCCAAAGATGGTGCCAGCATAGGTGCAGGAAGTGAGGTAACATGTACCTGCACGTACGCTGCCTACCAAGCCTCCGACTATCGCATTGTCGGAACTATAAAGATAGGACGACGAGAATGAGTTGATGATAGTGGTGCTTGAACCCGAAGCAGTGTTACCCAGCAGTCCGCCACAACTCACGCCTTCATAATGACACTCAATGGCCAACGAGGAAACACAAGATTCTATTAACACCATCGATGAGTTATTGCCTATCAGTCCGCCACTGCTCTCATAAGTCGTCAACGATCCAGACGACGAACAATAGCTGAACGCCACCTCCTTCTTAGGATTCATCGCCTGCATATCGCCCACCAGTCCACCAACCACAGCCGACTTGCCTTCGAATCTTGGACGGCAGGTAATCTCTACGTTGGTGTGACAATCTTTGACATCAAGATTTTTAGAACATCTCACAGAGCCGAATAGTCCGCCTATTGCCCCACGTCCTGACTGTTCCGTCAGTTTGGTATCAACCACTTTATTACTGCTAAAGCCCGTAATGGAACTTGACGCTGATATATAAATCTCTCCGATCAATCCGCCACCATAGGAATTGTTTTGACAGCCCGATGAGCCCATGGTGAGTGTGGAGTTCTCGACCGTACAATTGCTCATGGTGCTGTTCTCGGTATAGCCGGCAAAGAATCCTACATACCGTGCGTCACCGCCATTAATCTGCGCATTGCTAATGGTCAGATCCTGTATAGTCAGGTTAACAGCACTCTTGAACAGTCCGGCATACACTGTCTGACCTTGAATAATCATGCCGGTAATCTTATGGTCCTGACCCATGAAGACCAACTTATAATTATCTAAAATGCTTTTAGGGTCCTTGATGGGTTCCCAGTAATGGTCGCTCAAGTTAATGTCATCATCCAGATAGACATACCAGTCTCTAGCGTAAGAACTCGGGTAATCCTTTGCAAACTTAGCCAGCTGTTCTGCCGTCTCTATATGGATTGTACGAGAGCTTTCTGTATTTTCTATACTTTTATAGTTTTCCGCATAGTTACCTGCATCCGTCCAGTTGCCTGACGGCTGAGCCCATGCTGCAGTGACTGTCAGCAGGAGGGCGGCTATGATAGACAATATTCGTTTCATGATACTTATCTTTTTTTTAATAGTTGAACTTCAATACATCCTTGCCTGTGCTGAGCAAATAGATACCGTGCCTGCTGAGGGGTACGAACAGGGTGCTGCTCGTGCTGACGGTGTTGAAACACAGTTTGCCGTCAGCCTCGAAGATGCGGATGCGGTATTTGTTGGTGTTGTCGCTGACGGGCAGTCCGGTGATGCGTACGCCGCCGTCCTCAGGGGTGACCTTGACGTCAAGGGCGTTCTTGTTTTCTTCGAAACGCACGGAGGTGATGTCGGTGGGGTCGTTGCTGGGCTGGAGATAGACCATGTGGACGTTGTCAACAAACTGGCGGTTCTCCACAGAGGGGTCCTCGGCGGGGTCGGTGACCGACTCGTCGATGACGTGACACTGCATATAGGCTGATGTCGTCTCGACGATGCCGGGAATGGCCACCTTGGCGTAAGCCTTGCGCTGGCCGCCGATAATCTCGAAATCGGATGCGCGCACCATCGTCACGGCTTGGTCGGAGATGGGGAAGCTGCCTGCCGGCTGGGAATAGAGTCCCACAAGGACGTGGTGATTGGGGTGCAGTCCTCTGACGGAGCGGTCGGTGAGTTCGACGGCAAAGGTGTTGATGCCGTCCTCGATGTCCTGTCCGAGTATGCGCAGTTCTATGTCCGCGAGCGAGGCGCGCGTCTTGTACACGTTCGAGGTCTGTGTCTCCAGGCTCCTGCTGCGATGCAGGGCGTGGTACTTGGCACGGAAGACGTTGCGGTAGTCCACCTTGACGGATGTCTCCAGATAGCCGCTGAAGTTGTCGTCGATGGGATACTCGATGCTGAAGTCACGATAGCTGAGTGGCTGTACCCATGACTCCTCGAGGTTGAACGTCTGTCCGTTGATGGTTGGCGTGACGTTGCTGATAGGCGACGTGCCGGTATTGTAGACGGTGACGGTGACGGGCAGTGTGTTGCTGCTCAGCAGTGCCTCGTTGTTGACGTTGACATCGAAGAGGTAGCCGTTGCTGAAGTAGCGCTCGTTCTCCATGATGACGCCCTTGTCGCCCTGGAGACTGCTCAGGGAGTAGACCACCTTCATGTGCTGGTCGTCGAGGAATCCGTCGAAGTCGTGCAAGAGCATGCCCTCCGTCTCGGCTCCCATCGTCAGTGGTGCGGTGACGAAGAAGGATGGCTGGAGTGAGATGCGCGATGCGTTGAGTATCAGGCGTGCCTCGCCGCTGGTCTGGGCGCTGGCGTTGTCGCCGTGTACGGTGTTACTCATCTCAGCCCACAGGATGGCGAAATCGTCGAGGTTGGCCGCCTCGCGGTCGCATATCACCTTGACGAGATTAGGTGAGCAGAAGCGGGCACCGAGGTTGTTGCCACCGGAGCCATTGGCGTGGCCGTCCATGGCGACAGTCTTCACAAAGATGTCCGACAGCGTGTCGTTCTTCTCGTAGAGCATGGCGATGACGGCATTGTCGCCGACGCGGTTCATGAAGAAGCGCATGGGGTGGAGCTGTTCCTGGACATAGGCGGGCTCCATGGTATTGAAGGGTATAGAAGCGTATGTGAACTGGTTGGCGCACTTCTCGTCGTCGTAGAAGTTGCGTGTCATATTCATGCCGACGAGTACGGTGTCGTTGCGCATGACGAGGTCGTACTGCTTGACGACGTTAGTCTCGTTGAGTTCGAAGAGAGGGACGGGTTTGCTCCACACGCCGTGGTCGAAGACCGACAGCATGAGGTGTCCGTTCATGGCCGTCGAGAAGCCGGCTTCGAGCATCATCTCGGTAGAGTCATTGGCCTCTGTGGCTTCTTGGGTTTCTGAGGCTAATGCGGCGGCTGCGGCCCTGCGCTTGGCGAAGATCTGGCGGGCCTGGCTGCTGATGGGGACGATGTGTCCCTGCTGCCAGATGCAGGCGACGCGTCCGTCCTCCTGCTGTGTGACCACGGGCTTGATGTTGACGAGGTCGCCATCGGCGGCACACACCACAGAGCGGTGCCATTCCATGTCGGGGGCATTCTCGTCGTAGTCGCGTACGTGGGCCACGATGCTCTGCTGACGTGCCAGCTGTTCGCCATAGGGGTCGGCACTGACCTCTTCGGCGGTGATGGGGCGTGTCATCTCCTCATAGACCACCACCTCGTGCGTAGTGTTCTTCGAGCGCATGTGATTGGTGGCCTTCACGCCTTCCTTCGAGAGTCGCTGCACGGTCTTGGTCTTAGTGTCCATCAGGGCGATATGTGCGCTGTTGAGGTCGTCGTCCGTACCTGGTGCGTCATAGACGATGGTGTGCTCGTCGAGGAAGTGCGGGTTGGCCGTACTGGCTACGTCAGAGACAATCTCCTTTCCATAGACGACACTCTCTGCACCCGTCTGCTCATCGCTGTCAGCCGTCGTGTTCCAAGGCGAGACGGGATTCGCACTCAAGCTCGGATTGTTCCAGAATGAGCTGATCGGCTGCTGACGGGGTGAATTGATGGCCCACGAAGGATACTTGGGGTGGAAGGGGTTGTCGCTGTTGTCCTTGGGGAAGAGTATCTGGTCTCCGAGATGTGCCTCCATTGAAACCTTGCCATTGACAATTAAGCCACGAACGAACGCATAGCCCTCAACGCCTACCAGACCTACGAACTTTCCGCCGTGATCATGGTGGCTATTTGTAAGGGCTTGTACGAAGGAATAGCCCACACCGAGCTTGGCACCGGCACGCACACCGGCCTGAAGGTGCAGATAGCCGTTGGGCGGGTTATGTATGCAGGCATCAACGCCGCCACGACCTGTCAACATGGCCTGTATTAAAAGACACTCCGTTCTGTCGCTCCATCCGTAGTCAGCTGCGCGATAGTTCTTGAATCCAATGCTAATATCCAGCGCTGCCTCAGCCAATGCGTTGATGGTGAGCCAGTTGGTATTCGTTTCGAGAAAATTGCCAATGGTGCCCAGTGCAGGAAACCTCTCGCTCAGCATCTTGATAGGGTTCTTGAGGATGGCGCCATAGGCAAACTTGAGGAATAAATTTCCATAGGTGATGGTAAACGAATTCTTGGCTGAACCATCCTTGTTCTTGAGTTTGCCCAGATTGCCAACGGTGCCTGCCAACTTGACACCGCCGGTGATGGTAAAGCCGGGCGTTGGCAGGGAGAAGATATCGTCGAACTCCTTAAACACCCAGGAGTCGAGTTTCAGCTGGTCATTATCTACGGGAAAACCGCCAGTAGCACCCTTTTCCTTAAGGAGAATCTCATGGCCTTGACTGTCTGATGTTCTGAGCCTGTCCCAATCACGGTACGTCTCGAAGTCCTCACGCATCTTCGACATCTTGCTGCCGTCGGGGTTGCCATTTTGGTCCTGGTACTTGTTGGCCTTCTTGTACTGGGCAGTAAACTTGTAGTTCATGACTTTCTTCAGAAAATCAATGTAGATCGACGTATTGATAGTGAATCCCTTGAGGGGGGTCTCTATCCTTAAGTTGGCGGGGATTCCACAGGAAAAGGCACCATCCATGTCGTAGCCGAAAGGCTTGTCTTTGTCGCCCTTCGTAACGTTGTCGGTAAGATCGTTGACACCATTCTTAGTCTGATCATCTGACGCCTCCCGGTCAAAGAGGAATCGGGAGAAGTAGGGCAGCTTGTCGTAGACCTTTTTGCCCGAGACGAGCTTCAGCCGGCACAGGGAGTCGAGAGTCATCTCGGTGAGGTCATAGCCGACGTCGTAGTAGTCGCGCTCGAACTTCGAGAAGCTCACTGACGTGGATCCGTCCTGGGGGGTGATGGTCTGCAGCAGTGCATTGTTGTTGTTGACGGCGTAGACCTTCAGCTCGGGGGCGTTGGCCATGGCGCGACGGAGTGCGCGTGCACCGTTCTTAGCCGTGGAGAAGGTGACGAGCAGCTCGCCGTACTTCTGGATGGGTACGCCCTTGAAAATCTTCAGTCCGTTCTGGCATCCGTCGGCCGAGAAAGATACTTCGTCGGTAAGGGCGCGTCCGGTGAGGTCGTACTCCTTCAGCGTCACCAAGGCGTGCTCCTCGCCGCGATACATGACAATACGCTTCTCGTCGTTCAGCGCCTTGAACCTCTGGCTGCTGATGGCGAAGTCGGCATAGTTGACGTTGCCCAGGACGGCCATGGCCTCAGCTACGCAGCGCTCCTCGTCGACAATGTTTGTCAGGGGGTCGGTGGCACCGCGGTATTTCAGCACCATCGGGTAGAAGGTGTTGCTCTTAGCCGGAGGAAGTATCTCGATGTAGGCGGGATTGCCGTTGGTGAGCACCTTGTGCACCTTGCGGCCTTCGTCCCAGCCCTCATACTTCACGGGCGCTCCGCCCAGCACCTCGTTACCGTCTTCATCCACCTGCACCACATTCATGCGGGCCGACCGGATGTCGTCGCCATTGGGCTTCTTGAGCTTGACGTATAGTGTGTCGAAACGCTCGTACAGACCGGAGCCTATCCAGTTGAAGTTCACCAGCTCGCGGTTCTCGTGCTTGTCGAGCTCGAAGCGCGTGGTCAGCGTCAGGTCGGAATACTTGTTGTAGGGGGTCACGCCGGGGATGAGACGTTTCAGGTTCAGACGCAGTTTCTTCTGGCCATCCTTAGGGGCCGTCGTACTGCCTGACATCAGGAAGATGTCGCCCAGTGTCTTGTCGGGAGAGACATAGAAAGACTGGAAGTTACGGCTCTTCAATTCGAGATAGTGCTTCTCCTCCTGCAGGTCGCCATCCGCGTCGGCATAGCTCAGGTCATACTCCAGCGTATAGCTCTCGCCGTCCAACTGGCGCTTGGAGTCCAGCTGGAAGATGTAGAGCTGCTCGTCGTCCCAGTCGTCGCTGGCATACTTGAAGCGCACCGTGTCGCCCACCTCGCCGATCTTCCATACCTTGAACTCTATGGGCTTATCCTGCAGCGGGATGTTGGAGTAGAAATACTTCGTCACCGTCAGCGAGAGTACGGTGCCGTAGCCGTCGCTGGCCTGTACACCATATTCGCCCGTCTTGCCGTCGCCGCTGTTGATACGGAAACAGAGCAGCGAGTGGTCGCGCATACGCCAGAACTGCTGTTGGTCGGCACGCGTCTTCATACGGGTGGAAGCAAACATCTGCTTCACCTCGTCCACCTCCACATAGTTGCTGTAGACGTTCTGCGTGCTATGGTCTATCTTAGTCCACTTCAGCCCATTCTGGTACTCTTCAATCGTCTCATCGTTCAAGTTCTCGACATCAGTAACGTTGTTCGAGAAGTACAAGTCGAAGCTCTGTGCATCGACACCAGTCGTCGTCAACATCATCAGAAAGAGCAACGACAGGGATTTGAAATTAAAGCCCATATTATGTTCGTTCTATGTTAGTATTACTTTTTTTCTGTGCCGAGACTTCATTATAGCACTTCGCCATTTCCCTCCTCAGTGGGATCTGTCTTTATATCAGCAGAACTATCTTGAAGCAAACAGCTTGCTACGACATAGATTTCCATTTGGGGTTTTACGTATTTTTTCATCTTCTTTCCTATAAAACTTCTGGTAAGTGCTAATTTATGAATTTATGTCTCAAGAATCTTGAAATTGCAAATTTACAATAATATCAGCATATTACAATAAAAATAACAACTTTTAACAGAAATTTAACACACGCCCAAGAAATGGCCACTGCCAACTGCCCAAGAGCCAGTATCCCATCGTAGAATCCTTCATCGACGACTTCGGCAACGGCCTCGTATTCAGGAATTAATGGAATTCATCAACAAATAAAAACGCCCGGAAATTGACGATTGACAAAATTGACAAATCTCTCAGAACGCCTTTATTTAGGGCTATTCCCAGAGACAACAAATTCCACGTTATGCTTTATAACGTGGAATTTTAGTTGATTTATGTTCAGGGGATTGTTATTCCTTATTCCCCTCGGCTTTTGTTTCCTTTCTTTTTCCATATTCACTTGATTATTTTGTTATTACGTTCATACTCTAGTTGATTC
>CACYKE010000047.1 GCA_902774925.1 uncultured Prevotellaceae bacterium
AGGTTTGAGGTTCCTTAGATTCGGATTCAGATTCAACCAGTACTTCATCTTCTTCATCGCAGTTTCCTTGCTGCTGTTCGGGAAGTACATCATGGCGAGTTCGCTCTTGCCATAGGCGCGGATAGTGAATGTTTCGTCCGTCATACGCATCCGTATTGCAGTTCGCAATGGCGCATGGCCTCACGCTCGCTCTCAAAACTGCCACAGTAGTCGTCGTTGCCGGTATAGTCGTGGTGGCGGTGGCAATAGCACAGGAAAGTGCTGTAAAATCTACATTTTGCACAAGTATTCATAGTTGTTTCCTTTCTTTGTTTTTCGGAGTACACAAAAGGAACCGTCCCTTTTGTGTACTTCCGGAATTTAATGTTTCAAGTTTAGATATTCTTCGTACGATACGGCGCCCTGCTTGCGCGCGGCAATCTCACGATCCAATTTTTCGTTGTCCTCAGCGCGCTTGGCGGCAAGGGCTTGCAATTCTTGGGTGTTTACGGCCTGCGGCGCAGTCTTTTTTCCCTTTGCACGCTCCAGGCGCAGGGCGGCGGCCTTGTCGTCGAGTTGGTAGCTTTTCTTCGACCATGCTTTCAGTCGCAGCCGCATGTTCCACGATTTTTTCGTTTCCCAAAGCATCAGTTCCGTGCCGTTCACCTGCTCGGCCCAGTAGCAGTAGAACTTCAACAGCAGCTGGCGGTCGTAATCGGGCTCGAACTTCAGGCAGGCATCCCAAAACGCTTTCTGGCGTGTCTCGAAAAGCGAAGCGTCCCCTTGTTGTATGTGTAGTTTATAGTCTTTTCCTAGGACTCCGCTCTCTTCTTTATAAGAGGGGTGCAGGGGGGAACTTTTCTTGTCTCTGTTTCGTTTTCGCTCTTTAAAGAAGCCCGTGAGCGAGTAGACGTTCTTGAACTTCGTGCGATAGATGAAGCCCGCCTTGACCTTCTCGGCATAGGTCATGTCGCGGTAGTAGCGGATGGCGCAAAACAGGTGGAAGAACATCGGGCGAACGGCCTGCTCCTCAGCGTCTTTCCCTATTCCAGCGTCGACCAACTGACGGTCAACGGTTTGTTCGTTAATTTCAATCTGCATCATAATTCTCTAATTCTCTAATTCTTGACCTTGTATAATCCGTTTAATCCGTGGCTAACGTGATGATTACGTCCTCGATGTGCTTGCGGATTTCGGGGGCGAAGCCGACGTTTCCGTCCTTCAGTTGCCCGGCGCGGTAGAGATAGTTGAATACGAAGGTGGTGCACTGGCTATAGACCAGCGAAAGGCGCTTTTCCAAAAGCTGGTTACACTCCTGCAAATCCATGTACGCGACTAGCAGCAACAGCACCCGCTGCTTTTCTTCGCGCGACAGATCGCGCATCGCAAAACTCATTTTGTTGTACAGCTCAATGCGCTGCTTTGCCTCATCAACAGAGGGCTGAATATGATTCTTCTTTTCCATAATTTTAAACGATAAAAATGTTATACTTTTTCATAATTTTAAAGATATCGTCCGCGGTCAGTTTCGTGGCCGTTTCCATCCACGCCATGGCGACGCCGAGGCGGCAGTAGTCCTGCGACAACTTGAGCGGCGAATGGGCGCTGTAGCACAGCTGCTGGGCGCAGTAACGGACGTACGTCGCGGTGTCGTTTTCGTTCGGTGGCGCAAAGCGTCCGACAATATCGCGGATGGTGTAGCGCTGATACCTCCGGCGGTACGTCCGCATCAGTACGAGCCACGCGCGGATGGCGTGCTCGCGGGTGTCAAACTCGACGAAGCCTTTCTTCGCCCCCGTCTGTCCGTGCCAGGGCTGCCTGCCCACACGGATGTTAAAAATATTGTTCGTTGCAATCATAACTTTTTAATTAATTTTCTAGAGGTGAGAGGTTAGCTTACCACTTACCTCTTACCTCTAATTTAAACCTCCGGCCGAGCAGTGTCAGGTGGTAGAACGCCTCGTATTTGTCGCGGAAGTAATAGTGGTGCTGTCCGACGAATATCAGATAGCTGTTTCTGTCTTTATTCACTCCCGGCAGTCCGGTCTTCGCGTTGGGCTTCCACGGATGAATCATGTTCCGCATGTTCTCCGACTGCGTCACCTCGCGCAGATTCTCAATTTTATTATTCGTCGGGTCGAGGTCTATGTGGTCCAACTGCATCGTGGGAAAATGCCCGTTATGCCAAGCCCAGACGGCACGGTGCATTAACACCTCCATCCATCTGCCCTGAAAAATAATACGAAACATCATATACTGCCGACCGGTTATTTGTTTTCCCTTTACGGTCCTGCCCGTCTTCCTGTTCACGAGCTTTCCACTGCGGTCGTCATAATTATAGTTCTGTTGGATGCGAGCCGCCAGTGCGGCCAGCTCGCCATCCGATAATGTTGTTCTATTCATATCATTTCGATTAATCCTGGTAAACATCAAATTCCGTTTCGTCCCAACCTGCCAGGCTGTCGTGCAGCGCAGTCAGGTCGACGCGGGCGAAAGTAAGGCTTGTGCAGCCTTCAATCTTCCGCGAGAGTATGAGCGTTTTCAGCTCCTTCACCACCTTCTCACAGTTGTGGAAGATTTCAGCAGGGCTCATTTCCTGATTCCTGTACAGGTCGCGAACGTCGTCGTTCGGTTCGCTGATGGTGACGTACGACCTCGTGCCGTCCCGGTTCGTTCATCATTTTTTAATTTTGAGTGTTGAATGTTGAGTGTTGAATGGATCTAGTTTACGAATAAGAAACGTGCGCCAGCCGCGCTTATCCATGTCCCAATACGTCACAGTGTCCAAAGGATTGTCGCTCGGTTCAATCTCGTTTTCAGGGTTGCGCTCAGCCATTCGGCGCAGGGCCTCGTCGTACTCCGGCGAGCAGTCGCGACACAACGTGCCACGCGCCTGCCGCAATGTGCCGTCAAGCTTCCGATACTGAAACGCCACAACGCCCTTACCCATCAGTTCCACGAGGTGCTTCGCCAAGTGCGCCTTCCGGCACGCCTCATCCTGCGGCACGTCGTATTCCGTTGCCATGCGGTTAGCCCGCTCCATCACCCACGAACCCAACAAGTCCGCTTCCACGTTCTTTCTTTTCTTTTGCTTCATAATACTTTTTTTGTTTAATGAATAATGTTCTGTTGGATCGAGCTGGCCAGCTTTTCCGACTGCGAAATTAGACATAAAAAAATCCCTACACGCTGAAAAAAACGTGTAGGGAAAAAATCGAGGAATAAAGGAAAGAATTAGTGCAAAAATCGAGGAACTTTACCTTTTACTTCTCGTTCTTATAGGCATTCAAATATCGTCGGCCAACGTTGTTTCGTCTGACGGTCTCCGTCTTATCCTTACCCACGAAAGTCCAATTCGGAAACTTGCCTACCATCTTACTGAATATCCTGTTGATGGACGATACATCGGGCAATGGCGCAATGCCCAACTGCGCGAAGTGTTTGAGAAACGATTGCGGGGTGTCGTAATGAGGCAGGCCCTCCGTCTCGTTCATCAGCTGCATCACAAAGGTATAGTCATACATATGCTTCAGCACCCCTTCTACCTTCAGTATGTTGACAGCCTTTATGATTCGCTCGTCATCGGAAAACATTTCCTCCGCCTCCGGCTCACGCTTTTCCGTCGTGTCCGTTTCCTGCTTGGCAAGCATGGCCTCACGCACGGCCAACAGCGTCAGCAGGCGGTCGTACGTGCGTTGCGACAGGCGGGAATAGTACAGAGATGTTGCAAAGCGATACTTGTTTACCAGATAGAGCTGGAACAAGCGTTCGGGGGCTTTCCGCAACAGCTCCTCCACGCGCTCCAGCGTCCATCCGTCGGCCTCGTAGAGTCGCAGCAGGTCGCCGCTGGCGGCACTGGCAAAGAAGTCGGTCAGCCAGTGTTCCGTCCACCATTCCATCTGCTGCTGCGAGCCACGGCTCACCAGCGTCTGCAGCAACAGCTCGCTATGGCTGCGCACCTCGGCAATGGTCGATTGCTTCATCTGACGGTACACCTCCATACACTCCTGACAATGCGATGCCGACAGGTCCAGCGGCAGGTGGCGCAGCACGTTGTCGATGCGCTGGCGCAGACGGTCGCTCCATGCTGCCGACTCCCGGAGTTCGTCGCTCAGCAGGTCAAGGCCCAGCGTCAGACTCTGCGACGTCATGCTCGTCAGCACTTCAGGCAGGTCGATGGCCCACGTCGGGGCGTCGATGGTGTTGTCCTGCACGTTGGCATCCAGCGTCCACGAACCGTCGGACGTGGCCATCAGCAGGCCGAAGGTGGTGTTCATTCTCGAAATTTGTGCTTTTACATAGCGTTTGCCGCTGTTTCTCAGCATTTGCTTCAGCCCGTACGACTGGTACATCCACACGTAGCCCAGCAGTTGCTGTGACACCGTGAAGACCCCCACTGCGTCGTCGTCAAACTGATTTTCTGTCGGCGACAGATACACCACGTCGCCACCCAGTTTCTCCTTGATGTCTCGCTGGGTCACCGGAGTCATCATGGCATAAAGCGGTTTCACAACACTGGCCAATTCTCCATATCGGCTGCCTACGATAATGATTTCGTTCATGTTCATTTTTCTGAATTCGTCTTATTGGTTAAACATAATTTTTATTGATATTCGTTTGCAAAGATAAGCCGACACTGTTCCAAATCACGGAACAGTGCCGAACAATTTTCATGATGACCGCAAAATTTTCCGAACTATTTACAAAAGCGGCATGTGTTTCCTCCTCGTCCGGCGGTCGATGGCTCGTTGGTGCATGGCGGCTATCTCGTCGGCCAGCGACTGAGGCTCCATCACCTCAATCCACTCGCCGAGCGACAGCAGGCGCGCCTTGAAGTCGCCCGTGGGTCGCAGACGGAGTTCAAAGTCGGTATAGCTCTCGTCATCGGGGCTGGCGGGGTCGGCCGTGTGCGACTGCAGCTCACGCTGGCTGTGGTGCAGCGGCAGGTCGCTCAGGTAAAAAGGCTCGTAACCATAAGCCCTCAGCACGATGCGCTGCACTTCCGTCCGCTCGTCCACCATCACGCCATAGCTCTCGCTGAAGTACGCCAGTGCGTCGAACGACTTCTCCACCCGGAACTTCTTCTCCGTCAGTTCCACTTCCACCATGCGGTCAAGGGAGAACACGCGCAACTGTCCGTCCGCCTTTCGCCCCAGCACATACCACCGGCGCGCGTATAGCTTCATGCAATACGGCGACAGCACATACTCCTGAGGCGTCGCGTGGCCGTACTTCTGATAGATCATCCGCACCTTCCGGTTGCGCTTCATGGCCTCCAGCATCAGCTCCAGATGCTCGTTGGCCGAAGGTATCGACTCCAGCTGGATGCGGTTCTGCATGCTCAGGTCCTTCACGTCGCCCAGCAGATTGCCCACGCTGAACGTCGTCAGCAGCCAGTTCTGCACCGTATTGTCGTACAGCACCCACTCGTTGCTGATGTAATAGCTGTTCGTACGCTTGTCGCACTCGATGTTGATGCCGAACATCTCCTCCACTTCACATCTGTGTTTGTAAAACGTCGTCCGGCTTATCGTCACCCCGCCGCTCATTTCCGTCTCCAGCCACCGCTCGTTCAACTCGGCCAGCGTAATCTTCCTGGCCTTATGGATCGTCTCCACCAGCCAGATATATTCCTTAAATAACGAAAGTGTACTCATATGCGTAGCAAAGATAGAGATATTTCTCGAAACGACCAAAGAAATCGGGAAAAATAACAAATGAGCCATCGTTTGTGGTCGTTTTCCAAGAATTTTCACTATCTTTGCAAAAAATACAGCTCACAATGAACGTCGTTTAAGAAAAAATGCTTATCTTTGCATCGTGGCGGAGAATCCGTCGCAGACATGACCTTTAATGTTGATAGTTAAGTATATGGCAACGATAAAATTTGATAGAGAACGCTTCCTTCAATCCATTCGCGAATACAGACAACAAAAGCGCGAATGGCAGGAACGTATTAACAAACAATTAGACGCAAAAGAGGAAGAGATTCGCAGAATCAAGGCTTCGCATTATTACGAGATAGCATAAATGAAAGCACTTGATACTGCCAGGCTTCAATTGTCAGCCCCCTACACCGTTGTTCAAGAAGGTGAAGAATACCTTTTTCGAAGTGATAGCGATATACTCTACGCTGTTAGTTTTCAAACGTATGATGCAATTCCAGGTTTATCTGCATACTGGTTTGACCTTTCTAATCGAAGCCACAAAGCTTCTCCAAACGACGCCAAAGTTCGTGAAACAGTCATAGCCATCATAGAGGAATTCTTCTATCAGAATCCAGATATACTTCTTTATATGTGTGACACTGCTGATGAACAACAGGCGATGCGAGCTCGTTTGTTTCTGCGTTGGTTCAATGGCTATGAGCAACAAAAGAAATATGTCATTCGTACTGCAATACTGAAAGACGAAGGCATTGAAAGTTATATTGCACTTATCGTTCAACGATCCCACCCGCAGTTCGATGAGATAATTACTCTTTTCGATACGGAAATTGCAATGTTCCAAGAAAATAAATAGAATATAATAACAAAGAGGAGTCCACACGGACTCCTTTTTTATGAAATGGAAGAAATGGTCGCCGCATTTCTTCCATTTTTCTTGTTTGTTTCGTATCTTTGCCAGTGAAATGAATGTAAAACGTATAAATACAAGACTAAAAAAGATGAAAAAGCAGGTAAGAAGTGGTCGCTTTCCACATTTTTTTACTACTTTTGCAAAAAATACAGCTCACAATGAACGTCGTTTAAGAAAAAATGCTTATCTTTGCGAAGTAAAACTATAGAACTATGATTACACGGGCTGAATGTATAGATATCCTAAGTTCACATGCCGACGAACTACGTTCACGGTATGGTATCTCTTCTATGCGCCTTTTTGGCTCTGTAGCCCGCAATAGTCACAAGGAAGGGAGCGACGTTGACCTCTTTGTCACGATGCCTCCTAAATTCTATAATTATATAGAAGCCTCACAATATTTGAAGGGCTTGCTTGGCTGCGACGTTGACCTGATTGCAAACCACCGTCACATTCGCCCTTTCTTTAAAAAGCAAATTGAACAAGATGGAATCGATATCTATACGTCAGCTAATGGTCGCTGAAGACCAACTGGAGCAGATTCGAGATGCTATCCTCCAGCTTCAGCAATGGAACGCCTCCATAAAGAGTGCGGACGATTATGCTCTGTCGCCAGATGGCATGAAGACACTGGCTGCTACGTGTATGTTGATTGAGGCCATTGGCGAAGGCGTGAAGAAAATCGATAATCTGACGCAGCAGAAGATGTTGGAGCAGCGTCCAGAAATTCCTTGGCGACAGATTAAGGACATGCGCAACCATATTGCTCATGGCTATTTTGACATCAATACCGATTTCGTGTGGGATGTTGTTCAGAACGACCTCCAGCCTTTACTTGAAGCTATAGAGTATTTCATTAAGAATATATACACCATTGTTCCTTTTGAGAAAGAATGATATAAACAAATGTTGAACCCGATAAAGATTATGCGTATGACATAGAACGAATAAAGACATATAGAAATTGAAGCGTTAGCTTTTAATCTTGCATCTCTGATAATTGGGGAATTTGAAGAATGCTGCAAAGAGTAAAAGAAAACGGTTCACGCGTTAGCGCGTGGGCTTTTACTCGTATAATGCAGCATAGGTTATCCCCAATACCTCAGAGAAGCGTAGACGAAGTTATTAGTCCACGTTTCTTTTTCTGTCTATTTCTTAACCCTTTGGACTGATATTGAATAATAGTAAAAACCAAAGATTAATATGTACTACATTCAAGAATTAATAAGTTTGGTTGGTGATATAGAAGGTATTACCAAGGATGAGATATTTGTACTAAATGAGTTTACTGATGAGAAGGTAGGCTTAAAATGGGGTACAGGTAAAGACTATTCTAATAACAATGAGCTTCGTAGTGCTTTCCTTAAAATCAAGAAATGTGGAAAGATGGCTCAGTATCTGAAATTAATAATGGATCATCTTGGCGCAAATATAGATGACTTCTATGCCAAAATGGATAGTGAATTATAGAATTAACAATTTTAAAAATGAATTATTATGAGTGGAGGTAGATGGGTAAGACAAAGTAACGGTGATTATCAACATTATACAGATGAAGAATTAGCTGATGAAGCTAGAGCTAAACTTGGTATAATGTTTGGATTATGTCTTATAGGTGGTCCTGTCCTAATGTTTTATTTTAATGAAATGTCATTTGGAGGTATAATAACTTTAGTTGGGATAATTGGGATATTCATAAGGCCATCTGAGACATTAGGAACTTTTATTGGAGCTGCAATTTTAGCTGGAATCATTTGGTATTTTGCAGAATCTGATAGTGACAAGAAAGAAGAAAAGAAAGATACTAAGACAGAAGTCGTTTCTGAACCTCCAAAGACTCAAAACGTTTATGCTAGTAATTATTCTTCTGAAATGGTGGATGCTGATATCGTTACGCAAGATAACGAAGTAATAGAAGCTGGAGAAAACATAAACGAAGAAAATACCTTTCTAGAAGAAACGAGCGATGAATCTTTAAATACTCAAAATGTGCAAGATTGCAGACCTTCATTCCCTGGCGGAGAAGAAGCACTATACAAATATGTATGTGATAATCTTAATTATCCAGTAGTTGCAGAAGAAAATGGTATTCAAGGGAAAGTGAAGGTTGAGTTTGATGTGATGGAAGATGGTTCTATACAAAAAGTGAAAGTCGTAAAATCAGTTGACCCATCACTTGATGAAGAAGCTTGTCGTTTAATGCGTGATATGCCAAAATGGACTGCAGGAATAAAGAATGGTAGACCATATATATCGACCATTCATTATGAGATTCAGTTCAAGTTATAATAATCGCGGTAATCAATACTTTAAATGGTGGCAAATTATGTAAACATTGCAGCAGCCTTTATCAACTGCAATCTCAAATACTTTAATGAGGAACTTCCATTTCCTGAGTTTGGAATATTACATTCTTATAGGACATGTGGCTATTTTCAATGCCAGTATAGGCAAGTATGGTTTCATCGGGAATTGTATGATTTTAAAATATCTATTACAGATTATTATGACTTCACAGAGGAACAATTTGATGATATTTTGGTACATGAAATGATACATTACTACCTTGCTTATACAGGGTTGGACAAACACGTCAGACATGGTAAGGAGTTCAAAAAAATGGCAAAGGATTTTAATTTGAATTACAATCTGAATATTACCACTAGGCTTGATACCTCTATTTACAAAAGAAGGGAAGGAACACCACTATTGCAGTATTGGTTATCGCAAATTATCTAGTACGTATTTAAATCAATAATGTTATGAGTACAGAAGATATTAATGAGCAGTTACAGCTTACAGTACCAGAGAGTGTTTTGCCCAAAGTGATTAATATCATAAACGGCTATAACAGGAAAGCGGAGAAATGGGGTTACGAGTTGTTGACCTTAAACTCAGACAAAACTATTACTGGCAAGTTTACGCCCAAAGAAGATCCTAATGCAGGCTTTATGCAAAAAATGAAGGAAGCTTACAAGAATGGTGATTTGGAAGAAGAGTGGAAGAAAATACTCAAACTGTGTGGTATAGATTCAAACTAAAAGTACCTCTGACATATAAAGACGTAGTGATAGAAAGTAATGAGGTAGAACTGAGTGAGCAGGAAGTTGCCCTTATCAAAAGTTTGGTGAGCAATAGTCGTAATAAACGATATGGGCTGATGCCTTTATTACAGAATGGTGCACCAGAACTCTATGAGAAGCTATGGAAAGTGATGGAACAGCCTCTGCGAGATACTATCCTAGAAGATGGACGTAAGAATGGATATGTGGATGATGAGAACGAAGATGGAGGTCTTGATATGGATTGTGTAGATTATATCTGTCATATACCAGACTTCGCAAAGTGAATGGATGTGATGGAAAAGGCAATATTCTATGTGGACTTCTGTTATGAAGCAGGAAGTGACGAATATGGTTGTAATGTCAGTGGGAGATACCAGTTTGGGTTGGAACTTACTGATGAAGAATATGAGGAGTTGTACCAAATATGGTATGACCAGAATGAATTGAATAGTTGGAGTACTGAGTGGGATGGGCACGAACCGTTATATCAAAAGATAAATGGAGCGGCTGTGTATGCACTCGACAAATATCTGGAGCAGGAGAATCCTGTATATAGGAATCCGTCGGATGTGCTATGGGAGCTGTCACAAGAAACGAAGACGGCTTTCTAATATAATAAGGTATGCGACGTTTGAAAATCATGAGAGATGACGTGCCGATGGCATGTGGGGATGTTTTTGGAACTTGCGATTTGCAGGACAGGCTGAAAGCGTTCAGCAGGGAGCAGGGATTGGAGATGCCGAGGTTTTGGATTTTTCCTCCAAAAGGGGTGTATATCAACTATGCGGTGTCGCTGCATATGAAGGGAAAGGAACGTTGGGAAGTGTTTGATGCGAATGTGGTCTATTTGTTGAGGGACTTGAATGAGATAGGGAATAATGAGGCACTGGCGAATCGACTGCATTGTATGTTTGAGGATTTGGGAGAGCCTGTCGTGTTGACTGTTAGGGCTGATGAATCCAACGGTCAGCAACGTTTCTTCAAAGGGCTTGGAATGATGCGGATGCCAGTCACTTGGTCTGACGAGCATCAGCAGGATTATGAGGTTTATACCAAGGGCCATATTGAAATGGGTGGCTTTGTGAATCTGATGGAGCGAGTGGAGTTTATTGGTAAGGAGATAGTTTATTGGTAATGCTTATGAATACATTTGAGGAGCTGACACATGCGATGGATGGGTGTGTGCAAAGAGTGAAGTGGGGCCGGACACCTGACATAGGGGAGGACTATGTACAATATGAGAGCGTCGATGGCGACACTTTTGAGTGGGTCAGCGTGATGCGGCGAAAGATGAAGTGCTGGCGCGAACCTGACGGGGCATTGTATGCGAAGGATGACCAAGGGTCGCTTTGGCTGGTTCGCACACCTGATGTGGAGAGCTATCGTGCCATGCAGGGAACAGAGTTCGTGGCACGTAGCGTCTTGGATAATAGTCCGCAACTGAAGGTGCTTGAGGTTCCCAGTTGCTATCATGGTGTGGAGTTTCTGCGCAAAGATCTGAAAGGTCGTGCCAAGGTGTATGTCTATCAAAAGAAGGAAATATGATTAGGAATGTTGCACTTTTCAAAAATAATGTGTAAATTTGCAGCAAAAATAAACGTATTGACAATATGAAACATTACAAGACACTTTGGCTGCTGCTGATGATGATGGTGGGTGGCCTTGCAATGACCTCGTGTAGCGACAAAGACGATCAGGAAAGTTCTGGCGGTGGAGGCGAAGAGGTAAAGGACTATGTAGAGCGGATGTATCCTGTTGTGGACCCGAAGGAAAATTCACAAGGCACGGTGACGCTGCGCTTTTACAACGACATGCCCAACGTGGCTTACATCAGTGTGAGCCATTTTCAGGAGATGATATATCCTGGAACGACCATTCAGGTGCAGAAAGTTGGCAATGGCAAGTATGCGCTGACCAATCCGTTCGCTACGGCTGAGGTGGACACGGAGAAAGACACCTTCACGAGCAGCAATTACGAGGCGTTTACCAACATGATGGGGATGGTGCAAACAGGAATGCCAAACACGACGTACGACGCGCTGCCCATCATCAAGTGGAAGTCGCTGGAGGCTTCGCCGAAACAGGTGAACGTGACGCTGGACTACGGCAAATACGGCATTGACATCAGGGAGGACGGCACGAACGTGTATTTCCCCTTCGCAACCATCAGCGACCTGTACATAGACGGTTACATGCATATGGCTGACTTCAACGGACAAACGGTCATGGTGGCGCCAAACGGTGCTTATAGCCTGGATGCCGGTTACCCTGAGTTTCTCATCACGCCGCTGTTGAAGGAGACCCGTACGGACGACATGGTGGACTACAGCTACAAGAACCTGTGCTTTACGCTCACCAACTTCTTCGGCTATCCCGGGCGCACGCTGTTGGAGAAGAGCATGAAGGAGAAGGGGTTAGACCAGTCGTTGCAGGACTACGGCAAGGCCGGTCAGATGACGCGCGAGCTGCTGAAGTCGAAGGACATGTACGACTTCTTCTCGGGAACTGCCACGCTGAGCTGTCTGCTCTTCGACGGCGGACACACTTATACCGACCTGACGACAATTAACGAATTAGACAGCAGCTTCACGCAGAAGCTGAAACCGATTCGAGAGACGAAGTTAGAGGAATTCTATAACTACTGTCCTGAATACCTGCCTATTAAGCAGGCAAAGGAGGACAACAGAGCACTTAGGAAAGAGCTGGACTCACTGCGCGTGGAGAAGATAGGCAAAGACGTGAGATACACGAAAGTGGGTAACACAGCCTATTGCCATTTCGACTCATTCATGTGTGACGATTCCGGGTGGCGCAAATTCTACAAAGGCGAAGGTCCCAAGCCCACCATCGACCAATATCCCAACGACTGGCTGGTCATTCTCGTTGACGCACTCGAAAAGGCCCAGAACGATCCGGAGGTCGAGAACTTCATCCTCGACACATCGACCAATGGTGGCGGTTCGTCAGACGTCGTGGTTTTCATCACCTCGATATTTGCCAACAAGCCCGACATGTATTATGAAAACGTGCTGACCGGTCAGAAAATGAAATGCTCGTATGAAGTTGACCGCAATCTGGACGGCAAGTTCGACGAGAAAGACAAGGACGTGAAGCTGAAGATGAACATCGGAGTGCTCATCAGTTCCTACAGCTTCTCGTGTGGCAATTTGCTGCCCGCCATGCTGAAAGACTACGGCATCTGTCTGCTCGGCATAAAGTCGGGAGGCGGTTCGTGCTGCGTGCTCTACAACCCCTCTGCCGATGGTTTCGGCTATCGATACTCCACTCATCGTGCGCGTCTGAACAACACGAAAGGCCAGAACATCGATGAAGGCATAGAGCCCGACTATCAATTGGAGCCCGACGAGTTCTTCGACATCGCCAAAGTGGGCAAGCTGATTGAGCAGTTCTACGCGAAATAGGCTTTTTGCAACGAAATGATTGGGAAACAAAAAAAGAATCGAGAGCGGTTTTGAGGCCGTTCCCGATTGTTTTTTTATTACGTTCTAAATCGCTGTGGATTAGAAGTTGTAGTACATACCGAAGCTAACTTCGCTGCCAAGGTTGAAGCCGAAAGACTTAGTGCTCTCGTCATCACCCTTAAACTTCTCGTTCTTGTTACACCAGGCTTCAGACCAAACTGCCAGATATTGTCCTTCACATCACCCCACTTAACGTTCTGGTAACCGAAACCACCATCGATGAAGACGTTCACCATGTTGAGCTTAACAGCAGTGTAACGAACATATGGAGAAATAGCGAAAGTCTTAACTTTGTCAGTGAAAGTAACACCATCAACCTTCGTCTTGTCCTTACCCTCACCATAACCAACTACTACGCCGACAGCCCAATCTTCGTTCAGGTTGTAACCAATCTCAGGCATAATTGACCAAACAGTCTCGCTGTTACCATCGTAAGACTCAGAAGCAAAACCGAGGCTACCACCAACATAAACCTGAGCGTTTGCAGTCATAGTCATCATTGCAACAAGTGCAATAGCAAAAATCTTTTTCATAATCTTTTTACCTATTTTTTTAATTATACTTTGGTGCACTTTCGAGCACCGTTATCTTGAAATCGGCTGCAAAGGTAAGAAGTATTTTGACATTGTGTGCGCAAACAGCGAGCTTTTTATCATTTTTGTAACAATTCCTTGATTTATGTCAGTTTTTCTTTGTAACTTTGAAGCCCAATACGCAAAAATGATAAGAATTATGAAACGAACCGCACTATTTACGCTGCTGATGGTGGCTGTGACGAGCCTCCATGCACAAACGCCGGCCATTCCCCGCGACGCAAAGCTGGAGGCGAAGGTAGAGAAAACCCTGGCGAAGATGACGCTGGACGAGAAAATCGGTCAGATGTTGGAACTGAACCTCGACATCATCGGAAAGATGACCGTTGAGAATGCCAAGATAGACCGCGAAAAGGTACGTTCTGTATTGCAGCAGTATGGCCGCTCGGAAGCAGAAATCAAGAAGGTTCTGAGTGAGACTGACCAGCAGATTATCGACCGGTTGGGCGCTTTCCCTGTAGATATCTATCAGGGCGATACCAAGCGTGTGTGGAAACTCAACGAGACGATGCTTGACACCCTCATCTCGAAGTGGAAGGTGGGTTCGATTCTGAATGCCCCTGGTTCGCGTGCAGCCAGCAAGGACGACTGGCAGAAGTGGATTCGGCTGATTCAGGAGAAGTCGATGAAGTATCTCGGCATTCCCGATATCTACGGACTGGACCACAACCACGGCGTGACTTATACTGTAGGTGGAACGCTCTTCCCCCAGCCTATTAACCTCGGTGCGACGTTCAATACAGAGCTGGCGCGTGCTGGTGCGGAGATTACGGCTTACGAGAGCCGTGCAGCCAATTGTCCTTGGGTGTATAACCCCGTGGTGGATTTGAGCCGTGATCCGCGTTGGCCCCGTGTCTGGGAGAGTTTCGGTGAAGATGCCATCGTCAATGCGAAGATGGTGGTAGCCGAAATCAAAGGCTATCAGGGCGACGACCCCAACCATATTGACCAATTCCACGTAGGAACGAGCACGAAGCACTACTTTGCCTACGGAGCGCCGTGGACCGGTAAAGACCGTACGCCGGCCTATCTCAGTCCGCTGATGATTCGCGAGAAGTATTTCGAGCCCTTCAAGCAGGCCGCCCTCGCCGGCACGTTGACAATGATGGTGAACTCGGCATCGGTGAACGGTGTACCTGTCCACGCCTCGTACGAATATCTGACGAAATGGTTGAAGGAGGATTTGCAATGGGACGGATTCCTCGTGACCGACTGGGCTGATATTAATAATCTGTACTCGCGCGAGAAGGTGGCCAAGGACAAGAAGGATGCTATCCGCATTGCCATCAATGCCGGTATCGACATGTCGATGGACCCATACAGCGTCGAGTTCTGCGTATTGCTGAAGGAACTGGTCAACGAGGGTAAGGTGAAGATGAGCCGCATTGACGATGCCGTCCGCCGCATTCTCCGTGCGAAGTATCGCTTAGGTCTGTTTGACGAGCCGAATACTGGCGGCAAGGGCTTCGAGAAGTTCGGCTGCGACGAATTCGCTGCTGCCTCCCTTCACGCTGCTGAAGAGAGCATGGTGTTGCTGAAGAACGAACAGAACGTGCTGCCGATAGCGCAGGGCAAGAAGATTCTGCTCGTGGGTCCCAACGCCAATCAGATGCGCTGCTTGCACGGTGGCTGGAGCTATACGTGGCAGGGTTCGAGGGCTGAAGACATGTCTGAGAAATACAATACCATCTACGAGGCCCTGTGTAACAAGTTCGGCAAGGAGAACGTCACGATGGAACAAGCCATCACGTACAAGGAAGACGGAGCCTACTACGAGGAGAACAAACCCATGTTTGAGAAAGCTGTGTTTGCCTCGGCCAAGGCCGATGTCATCGTGGCATGCATTGGCGAAAACAGCTATACGGAAACGCCCGGCAACCTGAGCGACCTGTGGCTGAGTGAGCCCCAGCGCAACCTCGTGAAGGCGATGGCGAAGAGCGGCAAGCCCGTCGTGCTCGTATTGAACGAAGGTCGTCCGCGCCTCATTGCCGACATCGAACCGCTGGCCAAGGCCGTGGTGGATATCTTCATCCCTGGCAACTACGGTGGTGACGCGCTGGCTAATCTGCTGGCAGGCGATGCCAATTTTTCGGGAAAGATGCCATACACCTATCCACGTGAGATCAATTCCCTCAACACCTACGACTATAAGGTGAGTGAGGAAGTCGGTACGATGGAAGGAGCCTATAACTACGACGCGAAGGTTTCGCTCCAGTGGCCCTTCGGCTACGGACTGAGCTATACCACCTTCGAGTATTCGAACTTGAAGGTTGACAAGGCGACGTTTACCGCCGACGACGTGCTGACGGTGAGCGTCGACGTGAAGAACACCGGCAGCCGTGCGGGCAAAGAGGCCGTGTTGCTGTATTCGAGCGACCTCGTGGCCAGCATCGTCCCAGACAACAAGCGTCTGCGCGACTTTACGAAGATTGCGCTGGAGCCCGGCGAGACGAAGACGGTAACCTTCCAGTTGCCCGCGAAGGATTTGGCATTTGTCGGTGCCGACTGCCGTTGGACGTTGGAGGAAGGCGATTTTGTGCTGCGTGTTGACCGTCTGACGACGACCACGACATGTACGAAGACGAAGGTGTGGGAAACGCCGAATATTTAAGAGGTGAGAGGTAAGAAGTAAGAGGTAAGATATAAAAATGGCTGAGATTCCAGAACTAATCAACGACCTGGCGTACATCCTGATGTCGGCAGGTATCGTGACCCTGATTTTCAAGAGACTGAAGCAACCCCTGGTGTTGGGATATATCGTGGCAGGATTCCTCGTGAGCCCGCACATGCCATATACCGCATCAGTAGTAGATACAAAGAACGTACACCTATGGGCGGACATTGGTGTGATGTTCCTGCTGTTTTCGCTGGGATTGGACTTCTCGTTCAAGAAAATCCTGAAGATGGGTGCTTCGCCTATCATTTCGACCATCACCATCATTTTCTCCATGGCATTGCTGGGTGTGGCGGTAGGACATGCATTCAATTGGTCGAGAATGGACTGCATCTTCCTCGGAGGAATGCTCGCCATGAGTTCGACGACGATTATCTACAAAGCCTTCGACGACCTGGGGCTGCGCCAGCAGCAGTTTGCCGGACTGGTGATGTCGGTGCTCATTCTGGAAGATATTCTGGCCATCGTCATGATGGTAATGCTGAGTGCTATTGCTGCCGGCGATAATCCCGACGGAGGACAGATGCTGGGGTCCATCGTCAAGATAGGTTTCTTCCTGGTGTTATGGCTGGTGGTGGGAATCTTTGCCGTTCCGGCCTTCCTGCGTAAGATTCGCAGACTGGTGAACGACGAAGTGTTGCTCATCGTGGCGTTAGGACTATGTTGTGCGATGGCTGTCTTCTCAACGAAGGTTGGTTTCTCGTCAGCTTTCGGAGCTTTCATCATGGGAAGCATCCTGGCAGAGACTATCGAGGCCGAGCATATTGAGAAGCTGGTGGAACCCGTCAAGAACCTCTTCGGAGCCATCTTCTTCGTATCGGTAGGTATGTTGGTTGACCCCCAGATACTCATCGACTATGCATTTCCCATCCTGGCACTGGTGCTGACCATCCTCATCGGACAAAGCACGCTGGGGTCGCTTTCGTTTATGTTGGGTGGCGAGAGTCTGAAGTCGGCCATGCGCTGCGGTTTCTCGATGGCGCAAATCGGTGAATTCTCGTTTATCATTGCCTCGCTGGGATTGTCGCTGGGCGTCATCAGCGAATTCCTCTACCCCGTCGTCGTGGCCGTATCGGTCATCACGACCTTCCTGACGCCTTACATGATTCGTCTGGCTACCCCGGCTTACAGCAGTCTGGAGCATCACCTGCCGTCGAGAATCATCCAGCTGCTGAACAAGCAGAGCATGAGCCGTCCGGAATCGACGGAGAAGAGTCTGTGGAAGCAACTGTTGACACAGATGGCTGTCAACACGCTGGTTTACGCCATCCTGACATCAGCCACCATTGCCGTGATGTTTACGTTCTTCCTGCCATTCATCCACGAAGTGTTGCCAGGCGAGCATCTAGAAATATACGGCAACATCATTACGGGCGTGCTGACCGTCATCTTCATCTCACCATTCCTGCGCGCTATGATTATGAAGAAAAACCGTTCGGAAGAGTGGCGGCAGCTATGGGAGGAGAGCAACAAGAACCGTCTGCCCCTGCTGTTTACTATCCTGGTGCGTGTCATCATTGCCGTGGCGTATATCTTCTACATCTGCCACTATCTGAGCCATCTGACCAACGCCATCGTGATTACCATCGGAGTGATGGTCGTAGCGCTGATGGTGGTCTCGCGAACGGTCAAGCAGCGCAGTATCAAGCTGGAGCGACTCTTTATGCTGAACCTGCGTTCGCGCGACATCGAGGCACAGGTGCACGGCAAGAAACGTCCGCTGTACGAAGGACGATTGTTGGACCGCGATATCCATATTGCCGATTTCGACGTGCCCATGAATTCGCAATGGATGGGCAGTACGCTGAAACAGCTGAACTTAGGACGCAAATACGGTGTCCATGTGAGCAGCATTCTGCGAGCCAATTTCCGATTGAACATTCCCGATGGCGATTATGTTATCTTCCCTGGCGACAGGCTGCAGGTTATCGGCAGCGACGAACAGGTGTCGAAATTTGCCCACGCTATCAAGACGGAGGTCATCGGTGAGGACTTCGACTTGGAGAACCGCGAGATGAAGCTGCGCCAGCTCATCATTGGAGAAGGCAGTCCGTTTATCGGCAAGAACCTGAAAGATAGCGGCATCCGCAATCTCTATAGCTGTATGGTGATTGGTCTGGAGGAAGGAAAGGAAAACCTGTCGCGTCTCGACCCGAACCGTCGTTTCGAGGAAGGCGACATTCTTTGGATTGTGGGCGAGCAGGAATCGCTCGACGCGCTATTCGGCACAGATAAAGATTAATACCACTGAACAGCGTTTGTATAACCGCTGCGCTTATCGTACTTCAAGGCGTCGGTAAGCGTGGCGGCATTGCATCGGAAGGAGAAGTTATAGCTGGTTATCGGCGCCAGCTGCACGCTACACGACATGCTGAAGCAATGCAGGTCGCGCGACAGTTGTGCGGTGGTCACAGAAATCTTATTGTTTTCAAAGTCATAGCCTGACGAGAACGAGATATCCCAGCCTTCGGACAGACGGATATTGCCGCTGATGTTCAGGTTCTGCGTGAACTTATAAGGATAGCGCATGGTGTCGTAGTTGAACGAGCCTGCGGTGTTCTCGCGCATGGTAATACCATAGCCGAAATGAATGGACCAAGGCATGGAGAACGCCATGTAACCGTCTTCGTCAGTTTCTGCCATCTCGCTTTCGCCGCGACCGGCACCATGCTTGCCAGCCTCCATCTTGTCGTCGAGGTTGGTATCCAAACCAGTGTCGTATTCGTCGTCATTCTGATCCTTATCCTTGTCCTTCTTCTTTTTGGGTCTCTCGCCACGCAACCACTTGAAGAAATTGGCGACTTTCTCGTTGGTGAGGTTGTAGTCGATGTTCTGAGACATACCCTGGAAACGTCCGAAACGGCCTTTGCTATACTCTGTACGTGTGCCGATATAGGGCGTAGCACCTACGGAGTCAGCCTCGTAGGCGTAAGTGGCAAACTGGGCATTAAGATTGAAGGTGTAACTCTTCGAAAGTTTCAATCGCAACGTGGTGCTGAGGTCGCTCCAAGGGCGCTCCTTGGCAGCAAAGTTATACGACATCTGTGCGCCCAACTCATCAATGAGACTGACCTTCACCAGCGAGTCGTCCTTATTACGATACTTCATCTCGACATTGTTCGAGATAGACATGGACATAGAGCCTCGCATATCCTTGCTGGGAGGTGAATAGAGGGTTCCCGAATAGGGTGAATACTCCACCAAGGTAGAGTTTCCTTCCTTGTCAACTTTCACGTAATGGTCGTAATAGCCATAGTGCTCTGCACCGAAACCGGGGGCGTAGCTGAAACTGACGTTGGGCGTGAAGACGTGACGGATGCGGTCAATCTTATTACCGAAAATCTTGCGACTGGGAATATAGAATCCGTAGAGCTTGGTGGAGAGCGACATGCTCAAATCCCAGTCATACATATTGAAGAATCCCTGAACAGTATCGACACGCTCGCGCTGATTATCTTCGTCCCACGAACGCTTGTACTTCTGCGTCAGCATCTTGTCGTTGAAATTTAACGAGGGGTTGACGTTCAGATATTTGAGGATATTGAAACTGGCGTTGGCGCGAATGTTATGATCCATACCGTTGCGCCAGTCCTTCGTCAGACTCGACTTCATGAGTTTATCCTCTTTCGTATGGATGGTGTTTTGAAGATTACCCGTATACTGCAGGGCGATCTTCTCATACCAGCGCTCCTCGCCTACCCCGTTTTTGCGCTTGAAGGGATAGAAACGCGATACGCTAATGTTCAATTGCGGCAACGTCAGGTCGACAGTCGAGTCGCGCATATTCTGGTTGGCGCTCACGGTAAGGTCCATCGTCATGCCAATACTCGAGAATCCTGTACCTAATCTTACATTCGAAGTTCGTGTCGATTGTGACAGAGCCTGCGGGTTATACAGCGAATTCAGGTTGTTTGACTCGTAACTCTGTGAGGCATAGTTCACACTGGCCGAAAGTGTACGGACGGGATTCGCCTTTTGGTCCTGACGGTGAGACCACTTGATAGAGAAGCTGGTTTCACGTACGTAATCAGGCATGTTCTTGTCGCCCGTCACCGTATTCTGGTAGCTGGCATAGAACGAACCGCTGTAACGGTAGCGCTTCTTATAATTGGATGCTGCCGAGAGTCCCCACGTGCCCTTGGTATAGATTTCACCCAAGAGTTTAAGGTCGACCTTGTCGTTGATGGCAAAATAGTAGCCGCCATCACGCAGATAGAAGCCACGTGTCGACTCGTCACCATAAGTCGGCATGATGATACCCGAAGAGTAGCTCTTGGTGAAGGGGAAGAAACCGTAGGGAATAGCCAGCGGCAGCGGCACATCAGCCACCACGAGATATGCAGGACCGAAGACGACATCCTTGCCCGGACGAACTTTAGCTCGCGAGAGGGCGAAATAGAAGTCGGGGTGTGGCTGGTCGCAGGTGGTATAGCGTCCGTGATAGAGATACATGTTGCCATCAGCATCACGCTTCGATATCTCTGAGGTCATATAACCTTCATCCTGCTGAGTGTAAACATTCTGGATGAGACCCTTCTTCGTTTTGAAGTTGAAGGCCATCGTATCGGTTTCGTAAGTGTCGTTACCCATCTTGAATACAGGGGTGCCGTACTTCTGACCCGTTGTGTCGCGCGAACCGGTGGCATGAACCAAGCTAGAGTCCATCGACATGTAAATCTGGTCGCTCTCCAAGTCCATATTCTCATATTGCACGTGAGACTTTCCATAAAGGAAGGCCAGTTTTGTGTCGCCCATATATACCAGTGAGTCTTCTGCCGAATACTCTACAGGGGCATCGATACCGTTTTTGCGCTGTCGGTTCAAAGAGTCGGCACGCAACGAGTCATCAATGACTTTGTTGTGCATCCAAATGGCCTTTTGCAAGGAATCCATGCCTGCCGTGTCAGGTTTCAGAGAGTCCTTCATCAAGCTATCTGCAAGATTCTTCAATAAGGTATCCGCAATATGCTTCAAAGAATCCGCTGAAACAGAATCAGTAAGCACGCTGTCGCGGCTTCCTCCTAAATGGGGGAAGCGCATAACAGGTACTTCTGCCATCAAGAATACGATGACAAATAGCAGCATGAATATGAGCGTTTTTCTTCTCACGGCTGCAAATTTACAAATAATTTGTCGAATACGGCCCGCATTGACACCATTTAACGTAAATTATTACGTTTTCTTGAGTATGGTCAGTCTTGGAAATAAACTTTCTTCACTCGCGAGCTGATACTGGTGAGTACTTCGTAGGGGATAGTCTGAAGCACATCCGAGAGCACCGTTACGGGCAGATGCTCACCAAAAATTTCCACCATATCGCCTTCCTGACAGTCAATATCGGTCACGTCAATCATGGCCACATCCATGCAAATATTACCTACATAGGGAGCCTTTTGTCCGTTCACCAGACAATAGCAAGCCCCGCGTCCCAGATGGCGGTTCAGACCGTCGGCATAACCAATAGGAATGGCAGCAATGACGGAGTCGCGCGTTAAAACGCCCTTACGGCTATAGCCCACCGTTTCCTCCTTCGGCACATGACGAAGCTGGAGGATGGTCGTTTTCAGAGTGCTGACGGTATGAAGGATACGATTGTCGCGTGGATCGACGCCATAGAGTCCAAGGCCGAGACGGCACATATCCATCTGTCGCTCCGGGAAATGCTCGATAGCGGCAGAATTATCCATGTGGCGCAGAATCTTATGACTGAAAGCGGCCTGGAGTTTCTTGCTGCCCTCATCGAACTTACGGAACTGCTCTGCTGAGAATCGGTCGAAGTCGTCACTATCGGAACCTACAAAATGCGAGAATACAGAGCGCGGAATGATGGCATTCTGCGACTTCAGACGACGAATCAACTCGTCGATATCCTTCTCCGGATCAAAGCCCAACCGGTGCATTCCCGTATCAAGCTTAATGTGTACGGGCCATCCGTTAATACCTTGTTGCTCGGCAGCACGGATGAGGGCATCCATCAATCGGAACGAATATACTTCCGGTTCGAGGTCGTAGTCGAACATCGTCTTGAAGGCTGTCATCTCCGGATTCATAATCATGATGTTCTGCGTAATACCGTTGCGGCGCAGGGTGACACCCTCGTCGGCAACAGCGACGGCAAGATAATCGACACGATGGTCCTGAAGGGTCTTTGCCACCTCTACGGCTCCAGCTCCGTAAGCGTCGGCCTTGACCATGCAGACGAGTTTGGTTTCGGGTTTCAGGAACGAACGGTAGTAATTGAGGTTATCGACAACGGCATTGAGGTTGACCTCAAGGATGGTCTCGTGCACTTTTTGCTCCAGTTGTTCGGTAATACGGTCGAAACCGAAGTCGCGCGCTCCCTTAATCAGAATCACCGCATCGTGCAACTGACGGAAGACGTCGCTACGCAGGAATTTCCCCGTGCGCTCGAAGAAATGCTGTTCTTTCAGCGTAAAGAGGTTTCGCTGCGCGTTGATGCGGGGACCGATGGCAATGAGATGCTGTACGCCACGCTCGACGCAAAGGCTATTGACCTTGCTGTAAAGGTCGTAGTCGCTCATGCCGCTCTGGTAGATGTCGCTAAGAATCAACGTGCGCTGGGTCTCCTCGCGACGAGCCATGAAGTCGAGGGCGATATTGAGCGAATTGATGTCGGAATTATACGAGTCGTTGATGAGGGTACAGCCGTGCTGTCCCTCCTTCACTTCCAGTCGCATGGCAACAGGTTCGAGGCGTGCCATACGCTCGCTGAGCTGTTCGGGAGTGACACCCAAATACAGTGCCGTGGCAGCAACCGCCAACGAACACTCCACCGAAGCCTCATCAATGAAAGGCAACTGGTACATCGGCAGCAGCTCGTCGCGTCGCCAGCCGATACGCTTTCCCTTGAAGTCGGAACGTCGGATACAACGGCTCACGAGATCGTCGTCGGCATTGTATATGACAGCCTGCGCATCGTGGAACAACTGCAGTTTTTCCATACATTTCTCCTCCAGCGAGCGGAAATTCTCCTGATGCGGTGCACCGATAGACGTCAGCACGCCAATAGTCGGCTGAATGATGTCTGCCAAAGCCGGCATCTCACCCGGTTGACTAATGCCTGCCTCAAACAATCCTATCTCCGTCTGTTCGTTCAGCAACCAAACAGACAACGGCACTCCAATCTGCGAATTGAAACTCTTGGGCGAACGCGTCACGCGGTGATTGGGCGACAACACCTGATAGAGCCACTCCTTAACCATCGTCTTTCCGTTTGAACCCGTAATACCCACTACGGGAATATCGAACTCATCACGATGGCGCTCAGCCAGTCGCTGCAGGGCTTCAAGGGGTGAGGGAACCACCAGAAAATTGGCGTCAGACGGTATGTCGGCAGGCATATCGCTGACAACAAAGTTGCGCACGCCGCGACGATAGAGGTCCGCAATATAGTGATGTCCGTCGTTGCGTTGGGTTTTCAACGCAAAAAACAGCGTCTCTTCAGGAAAACACAGCGAGCGACTGTCAGTAAGCAGCCACCCTACGAATGCATCGGCTGTGCCTATGCGACGTGCTCCAATGAGCGTAGTAATCTTTTCTATTGTGTAATTCATAGTGCAAAAGTACTGTATTTTTTTCGTAATTCCGCTACTTTTAACATAGTTTTATCCATTAAAGCGCGATATTCCTCAGAATCGGGGTTGAAGGGCTTGTGTCCTAACGCTTGTTTCAGCGGTCGCCACTCGTCGAGAAACGCTTTGGCCTCAGGTGAGAAATAGCTCTCCACCAGTCGTTCCCAGATATATTCTACCGCCTGGGCAGAAGGGTGCAGCATGTCCGCAGCATAGAATCGGTAGTCGCGCAATTCGTCCATCACGATTTCGTAGGCAGAGAAATATGTCATGTGGCCTGCGATTCGGTCGCAGGCTAATACCTTCTCTATCGCCAACAGCAACGTCGCTTTCGACACCTGGCTCTCGTGATAACCATACTTCCGATAGCGGATGGGACTTACCGTCATCACCACGCGGACATCGGGACGACGCCCACGAAGCACCGCAATAGCCTGTTGCAGATAGTCGGCACAGGCATCGACGGAGAGTTTCTCTTCCTGAAAGAGCACTTGCGGACGTTTCTCGCAGTTGTCCACAATCTCGCCCGTTTCCTTCAGTCTGTAGATATGGTTGGTGCCTAATGTCAGGAAAACGATGCGAGGGGAAACCTCACAACGCGTGATTGTATGCAGCACGGAAGCAGGATTATACATCGTCCCGTAAGGGTTCACCGTCACGGGAAAGCCTTCTTCGCGGAACCTTTGTCCGATGGAGTCAGCAAAGCACGACCCCACAAAGAGCAGTTCTTCGCATGGTTCGATGCGGAAGTCCGGCTTCGCAATATCAACAATCGTCCTAAATTCCATCTTAACTCCTTGAAACCTGCAGGCCCTTCTTCGACAATGTCATCTCCACAAAACGCGCATTGGCATTCGGCTGTGCGGCTGTCAGCGTCTGTTTGATGCGCCCTGCAGCCTCAGGATCCTTCGCCACCATATAGAGATAACCACCGCCACCGGCACCAGGCAATTTATAGCCCAGACACAGGTCGTCGATAAGGTTGGTAATCTGCCGCACACTATCCGGATTCGTACCACTATCTATCAGTTGGTTCTGTTCCCACGTCTTACGAATGAGCAGTCCCATGCGTTGGAAGTCCTGACGCTGCAGGGCTTCGTACATATCCTGTGCGTGAGCCTTCATAGCCCGCAACTGACGCAGTTCGCCACCATGATTCAGGAACATCCGTCGCACAATCTCGGCCAAAATCTTCTTAGCCGTCCGTGTCACACCCGTATAATATAATAGGTGACATTGCTGATACTCGGGTTGTGTATAGATGTCGTCCGGCAACCACCGAACCAGCGGGTTCTGGTCGAAGCCGCGCTGCGTCTCCAGCAGTTTCACACCGCCTAAGACACCACCGAACTGATCCTGCCAACCGCCGCCCGTTGTCAACAGCTGCTCAAGAACCAGCGTGCGTTTGCCAATCTCGTTCTTATCCCATCCCAGTCCGCAGAAATCGCTGACGGCACCCAGCACCGTCGAAGCGAGAATGCTCGACGTGCCCAGTCCGCTACCTGCAGGAATGGCCGACAACAGCGTCAGTTCGATACCGCTGCCAAAGGCCTCCAACTGTTCACGCAACGACGCATATGTCTGTTGCGAGAATCCCGGTTGGAAACCTGCCAACACCAGCGATGCCTTGGGAATGGAGAAGGGCGAACCCACCTTATTATATGCTGCGAGTTGCTCGTACGTCTCTACCACCTCCATCGCACCGAGGTCGATGCTTCGCAATACGATATGCGGCGTCTGACAGGGCTTTACGTAGGCCTGCAACGGAGGTTGTCCGTTCAGTTCTATGGCGATGTTGACCACCGAACCACCCTCCATCAGACAGTAGGGCGGCGTGTCGGTCCATCCGCCTGCCAAATCGATACGTACCGGCGAACGACCCCACACGATTTGGTCGTGATATACCGACAATTGCGGTTGCTGCTTCACGGCCAGTGCACTTGCCGTAAGTCCTTCCCGCAACAACGAGAAGGCTCCGTTGCTATCACCGCGGAACATGGCATCATGGATACGTGTCATCAAGGGAGCATCAGCCGGAACAGGCTCCGGCAGGGGAATCTGCATCTTCTCAAACTCCCGTGCCGCATCGTCCAAATCCAACTGGTAGAACACGCTATGCTGCCAGTTCCTTGCCAATGCAGGCCAGTTTTCGCCACGGAACTTCCGACGCTGCGCAAACAACCTCTGCAGATTGGCTCTCTCCGCCAGTTCATTACTATTTACTGCCTCATCAATCCGATAGCGGCGCACCTCGTAATCCGTCTCGCCTACTGGCACCACATCGATACATTCGCCTGGCTCCAACGTAATATCCCAGTCGTTCTCAGGCACACCCGTCACCACATTGTCGTGCGTCAGCGTCCAGCGCGGACCCACAAAACTGTTCTCAATCCAGATATTATAGTTCTCCTCCGTAAACCGATAATGCGTAATGGTGTTTTGCGTGAAAATGCTCGGATGCGGTTTGCGGTCGTTATGCATGATGCTGCGCTGGTCGTTCACGATATTCTGAATGGCCACCGTCGAACTGATCATCTCGCGCGACGTGCCGAAATGATAGAACTCACCGCCTGGCAACGGCACCACAGCCACCGTCAGCGACTTCAGTTCCGAGTCGTCAATGGTGGGATTGGTCCCCAGTGCACAACCGAACTCCGAATACAAATCATATTCGCGGAGATTCATGCCATCGGTTTCTCCGTTGCCCGCAGTGCTGCGCTTCTTCAACAGCCGCACCGCCTTGTCGCTCAACATCCAGATGCCGATATCCGTCAGATAGAAGTGGTCCTTCAGCAACTCCGTCAGCGTCTCCGTCGACGGCTTCTGCAACATCTGCTTCAACACGTTCGGCGTACGGCGGTCGCTCACGAATACCCCGTGGTTCTTGGCGATAGAGGCGTCCAGCCACAAGCCGTAACACACCACATCGGCCTCGGGAATCTCTCCGATGCGCTCGGCAGCACGGATATACACGTCGCCACTGACAATCATCGTCGTCAGACTGCGCGGCGCCTGTTTCATCATCCGCTCATACAACGGCAACTGCAGGTCCATCAGCGTCTGCGACAACCGCTGACCGCGCTCCCAGCGGAATACGGGGATGGGCGTCAACACCTTGCCACTGACGGCATACGACGGCAACCGCTTGCTCTGTCCTCCGGCATGCAGAATGATACAACGCTCGCCCTGCAACCATTTTTCGGCCTGCTGCAACACCCACGTAGTACCTCCACCCGACCCCAACCGATGGCCGATAGGGTCACACGTGCAGAAGTATTCGTCATGCGACAAACCAGTCACTTCATGGAAGCTTTCCACCACATTTGGGGGCAACGACAATAGTTTCTTCATCATATTTCTCACATTTTCTTTGCAAAGTTAGCAATTTTTCATCAAAAATTACTATCTTTGCCGAAAAATAAACATACTAAGCGATGAAACTACTCCAAAACAAGACATTCTCCCTCAACGAAGCCAGCGGTTTCCTGCCCGCTTTCGTGCTCATCACGGCATGTTTCGCACTATGGGGTTTTGCCAACAACGTCACCACACCCATGGTCGGCACGTTCTCAAAAATATTCCGCATCAGCACCTTCGAAAGCACGCTGGTGCCTGTGACATTCAATCTGGGATACTTCCTCATGGCATTTCCCGCAGCGCTCTTCATCCAGCGCTACTCATTCAAATGGGGCGTCATCGTCGGACTCGGCCTCTATGCCGCGGGGTCACTGCTCTTCCTCCCTGCCAGAGCCATCGGCTCCTTCTACCCCTTCCTCATGTCCTATTTCATTATGACCTGCGGACTGTCGTTCCTCGAGACGTCGTGTAACCCTTATATTTACTGTATGGGAGGCGAACAGTCGGGCATCCAGCGCCTCAATGCCGCTCAGGCCTTCAATGCGCTAGGGGGCGTTGCCGGCATGTTCCTGGCAACAGTCGTCCACTCACAAATCAGCACGACAGACACTCAGGACCGTCTCAACATGCCACTCCAGCAGTTCAACATTCTGAAGGATCACGACCTCGGCGTGCTCATCCAACCCTACATCCTCATCGGCGCCGTTGTTGTCATCATCCTTGTCGTCATCTGGCTCACGCGCATGCCTGATTTCAAGACTGACGATGCCCAGAAACCCCTCAAAACCGTCCTCAGCGAGCTGTTCCAATACGAGAACTACCGCGAGGGCGTGCTGGCCGAGTTCTGCTACGTCGGTGCCCAAGTGGCTTGTTGGACCTTTATCATTCAATATGGCACACGCATCTTCATGGCCGAGGGCATGGCCGAACAGAATGCCGACCTCACAGCCCAGAAGTTCAATGTCATTGCCCTGTGTTTCTTTGCCGCCAGCCGTTTCATCTGCACATGGCTCATGCAGTGGTTCACACCGGCACGTCTGCTGTCGTCAGCAGCCATCATCGGCATCGTCGCTGTCTTTGGCGCCATCACCTTCACCGACCGCAACGGCATCTATTGCCTCGTCGCCGTCAGCATCTGCCTGTCGCTCATGTTCCCAACCATCTACGGCTTGGCCCTGCATGGTATAGGCGAAAACATCAAGATAGCCGGTGCCGGACTTATCATGGCCATCTTGGGCGGGTCATTCTTCCCACCCATTCAGGCAGCCATCATCGAAAGCAATATCAGCATCCTCGGACTGCCCAGCACCAACATCTCGTTCGTTATTCCGATGCTTTGTCTGGCTGTGGTTGCGTGGTATGGTCACCGCGCCTACGTACGGCTCTCCATCCGAGGTACACGATAAGCAGCAACAGCACGACATAAGCCGAATAGGCCGCCGTCTCCGTACGGTCGATACTCTTCGGGAAGAAACTCAGCACCACCTCGTGCTTGCCGGGCTTCACCTTCAGTGCGCGCAGCACGTAGTCCACGCGACCCAACTCCGTCTCTTCGCCGTCCACTGTTGCCGTCCATCCGGGATAGTATATCTCTGAGAACACAACGACGCCGCCCTTGTCCGAATTCACCTCGTAGGTCAGCTGGTTGGGCTCGTAGGCCTTGATGTTCACCACGCTCAGCGTATCCTGCACGACAGCGTCCCCCAGCTGTTCGCGGAACTTCTTGTCGGCAACGGCCTCATGGCGCAGCGCCACTTTTCCCGTCATCGCCAGCTCCTCATTGGCATTGTCCACGTAGTTCACCTTGTCCACAAACCACGCATTGCCGTACGTATATGGATTCTCCAGCGGCACGGTCTGTCCACCCTGCAACGGCAGGATGAAGTATTTCGTGTTCAGCATGTTCAGCACGGGATAGATGCTGTCACCGTTCACCTGCGTCATATCGCCCGCAGCACCGGCCACAGCGCGATACACACCAGTGATCTCATTGTTGATATAGGCCTCCACCAGTTCCTGATAACGGCGCAGCTTCGCAGCATGGTAACCACCGATGCTCTTCACGTAGAACGAGGTCTCGTTCTCGTTGAAGGTCGACGTCGCCAGGTTCAGCACGCGGTAGTCCAGCGACTTGTCCTGCAGGATGTGGTCAATGGCGTCCGACTTCTCGATAGGCGCCTCGCGCATCGACTTCGACACAAACATCTCGTCGTTCAGGTAGCGCTTGTTCACCTGCCACATGTCCACCAGACACAACACCGTCAGCACACCCACCATCAGTTCCTTGCGTACCTTATTATATTGATACAGCAACAGCATGGCCGTGCCCACGACGATGATCCAGAACGAACGCCAGCAGTCGGCGGTAAACATGGCGACACGCATGTCCGTCAGGTTCTTCGTCAGCGGCTGCAGGTGCTCTGCCGGCAACTGACTCAGCTGCTGAGCCTCGGTACTGCTGATAAAGTCGCTGAAGAACATTTTCGGCATCAGCGCAAACAGCAGCACCATGCCTGCCGTCAGTGCAAACGACGTGTACAACCACGGTGCCTGCTTTTTCAGCAGCTGCGGCTCGTCCACGATTTTCTTCAGTGCCAGCAATGCCAGCAGGGGTATGGTGAATTCCGCAATGACCAGTATCGACGATACCGTTCGGAACTTCGCATACATCGGTATGTTGTCGATGAAGAAGTCGGTGAATGGCATGAAGTGCTTTCCCCACGACAACAGGATCGACAAGATGGTCACCGCCAGCAACGCCCACTTCATCGGGCCTTTCACGATGAACAATCCGAGGATAAACAGCATCATCACAAAGGCACCGACATACACCGGACCCATCGTCATCGGCTGCTCGCCCCAGTACTGCCCTATCTGCTGGTAGATGCTCTCATACTCCGGAGCGGCTTTCTCCATGGCCGTCTTGTTGCGCGACATCGGCACCGACGCTCCACCCTTTGTGTTTGGCACCAGCAGCGTCCACGTCTCGTCTATGCCGTAACTCCACTGCGTGATGTAGTCACGCTCCAGTCCGCTCGACGTCTGGTTGCCGGAGTTCTCCTTCACCAGCTCACTCTTGCCGCGCATTGACTCCTGACCGTAGGACCACGTATGATACAGGTTCGACAGGTTCAGTGCTACGGCTATCGCGCCCGCCACCAGACACGCGCCGGTGGCTTTCAGCAGGTGCGTATATTCCTTTTTCCGCAGTCCGTCAATGATGAACGCAATGACCATCGCCAGCACAATAAACAGATAGTAATACGTCATCTGCACGTGGTTGGCCGATATTTCCAGCGCCCCAAACAGTGCCGTCACCAACAGTCCCAACAGGTATTTCCCGCGATAGGCCAGCACGAGGCCCGCAATCATCGGGGGCAGATAGGCCAGTGCTATCACCTTCCAGATATGCCCTGCGGCAATGATGATGAAGAAATAGCTCGAGAATGCCCATACCACGCCGCCCAGCATGGCCAGATACCAGCGGAAGTCGAAGGCACGCAGCAGGATATAGAATCCCAGCAGGTACGCAAACACATACCACACGTTTTCCGGCAGCCACAGGTGGTAAGCCTTCTCCGCCTGCTGCAACAGCTCCGTACTCTTGTACGACGGCGCTATCTGGTATGTCGGCATGCCGCCGAACAGCGCGTTCGTCCATCGCGACCGCTCACCGGTGCGCTGGTAGTATTCCGATGCCTCCTGTCCTGCACCCCTGCTGGCCGACGAGTCGTGCCTGTAGAGGATGCGTCCCTCGATGTCGGCAGGGAAGAAATAGGCAAACGATATTACTGCAAAAAGAACCACTGCCACGATGTCTGGCAGCCACTGTTTGAAATTTTTCATAACGCTTTCTCTATATTTTGCGTGCAAAGTTACAAATTTTTTCGTAACTTTGCACGCAAAAAGCAAAAAAGATATGAAGAAAATAGGTATTATTGTCGCTATGGACAAGGAGTTACGCCAACTTCAGCAGCTTTTCCCCGCCTCTGAAGTCCTCGTCCAGAAGTGTGGCATCGGCAAGGTCAATGCCGCACTCGGCGCCCAACGTATGATCAACGAGTTCCACCCCGACTGCATCATCTCCAGCGGATGTGCCGGAGGCAATGGCGACGACATCAACGTCCAGGATGTCGTCATCAGCACCGAGCTCTGCTACCACGACGTCTATTGCGGACGAGCCATAGACGACACCACCGTATATGGTCAGGTGCAGGGTCTTCCCGCGCGTTACGCCGCCGATCCCTATTTATTGGAAAAGGCTATTAGCATTTGGCAATTAGCTTTTAGCCAAGAGCCAACAGCCAACAGCCAAAAGCCCCATCTCCATCCGGGCCTCATCGTCACCGGCGACTGGTTTGTCGACTCCAAGGACAAGATGCGCGACATCCTCAGCCACTTCCCCGAAGCCAAGGCCGTCGATATGGAGTCGTGCGCCATTGCCCAGACGTGCTATCTCAACCACGTGCCCTTCATCTCCTTCCGCGTCATCAGCGACATTCCCCTGCGCGACACCGATGCCTCCCAGTACCACAACTTCTGGGACACCATCGCCGACCACTCTTTCCAAGTCACCCGCACCTTCGTCGAATCCCTCTAACTTTAAACTTTCACCTTTAAACTTTCAACTTAACAACATGGAAGTCATTCAAAGTTTCACTATCGACCACACCCACCTCAAGCCCGGCATCTACGTCTCGCGCGAGGACAAGGGTTTCACCACGTTCGACCTGCGCATCACCGAGCCCAACCACGAGCCCGCCGTAGCGCCTGCTGCCATGCATAGTCTCGAACACCTCATGGCCACATGGTTCCGCAACAGCCGCGCCAAGGACGACGTCGTCTATGTCGGCCCCATGGGTTGCCTCACAGGCATGTACATCGTCATGACCGGCACCTACACCGTCCACGACATGCGCCAGCTCACCATCGAGTGCCTCCAGTGGATCCTCACCCAGGACCACGTCCCTGCCACCGAGCCCGAGTCCTGCGGCAACTACCTGCTCCACGACCTCCCCATGTGTCATTGGGAGAGCCGCCGCTACCTCGACCGTCTGCAAAACGATTTCCACTCCGAGTACACCAAGCTCCAGGTCACCCTCGCCGACGGCAAGGTCTTCGCCGACGCATAATCCCTACCCCACCACATGATGAGTCCTATTTATTTTGCCTATCAGTTCCTGCTGAGCAAACGTATGCCAGTGATGCTATTAGCCCTGTTGCTGAGCCAGTATTCTATCGCACAGACTGATTCTGTCTTCAAGATGACCAAAGAGCACGGACACTTCTTTTGCCAGACCACTCTGAACGGCGTGAATGCCAAGGTGATGATGGAAACCGGTGTACCAGGTCTGATGATGAGTGAGGCATTCTACGAGGCCCATAAGGACTCCCTGAACTTGGATGTCAAGGAGTCTGACGAGAAAATCAGGCATATTACCGGCTTTCGCCATGTCAATTATACGGCCCAGGCGCGCATGCAGATAGGCGATGCCATCTTCGAAGGCCCTGTGAAGATCCTCCAGGAAGAAAACGCTATCACGCTACCTCTCCACATGCTCCACCATCCTTCGGACAGCAGCGCTATTATCTGGTTAGACCTGAGCAGGTTGCAGTTCCGTGTCTGTAGCAGGGAGCGTCTGCAGAACCTTACCCGGAAAGCCTCCGTCTGGTCTCTGACCTACACCCAGTTTGGCATGCCCGTTGTCACGACTCCATTAAGCATCAAGGCCGCAGGCCATCGTATCGACATCACGGGGCAGTTCATTGTCGATTTGGGAAATGCCTCGCTGCTCTTCCTCAACAGATACAATGCCGAAGTCGATAGACTCATGAGCGATAGCAGGGTCCATCTCATAGATATTCACGACAACAGGAGGGGAAAGACCTATTCGCAAGCGTTCCGTGTCGACAAACTCACCATCTGCGACAGGACCTACCATGACGACACGGTGGGCGTTACCAAGTTTAAGGGCCTGGAAGGCTGCGGCATGTTGGGACTGAAGTTCTTTACGATGCCAGTCGTTTTCGACTTCGACGAAAACAAACTGTATTTGTGTAAGTGAATGTAGCGCAAACGCCCAGAAAAAGGCAAAAGGCAAAAAAGGCAAATCTTTCGCAATACCTTTATTTAGGGCTATTCCCAGAGACAACAAATCCCACGTTATGCTTTATAACGTGGGATTTTGGTTATTTTCCCGTATTTTCGAGCATGGATTCACACAATATTGTGTTTAGAACCCGAACAAGAAATCAAACTCTTCATCGAATACTGCGTCGCTGGCGCCTGCGCTCTCTGGTGGCATAGGGTCGGTGAAGACAGAGGGTGAACTGGCGATGATGGACTCCAATCGGATGTTTATCACTTCTAATGCTGGTTTCTGATATGTTTTCTTTTCCATTGTCTGCTAAATTTAATGTGTTTGAAATTATCACTTCTTCTACATCAATTTCACTTAATCACAATCAGCTTGCCTTGATGGATGTACACACCCTTCTGGGCTGGCTTCCCTTCCATGCGAACGCCACTGATCGTGTACCATGCGTCGTCGGCAGGTGTCGAAATCACCTTCATCGTGCTGATGGCTGTTACATCAGCGCCATCAATCTCCAGATGGAGGGGTGCTGCGCCTGAATTCTTCCATGCCTCGAAGTCTTCCTTCTTAATTAGCAAGACTGCCACATGTTCAGGAAGGTAACCTTCCTTGGAGAGTGGGTGGAATCCACGCTCTGCGCCTGAACCGGCAAGGATAAAGGTGACGTATGTCACACCGCCAAAAGTTTCTTCGGGTTCGTTATAATACCCCTCCGCGAGCATGTTTTCCTCATCCCAATCGACTCCTGCTGTCACCTTTGCGGTGTAGGTGCCCGTATTGCCCATCAGCAAGTAACCTCCATAACTTGAAAATTTCGTCACAGACTTGAGGGTGAGTGCGCCAGTGGTGGTATTGAAGTTTGTGATGGTGTAAGCATGCAGCCCTTCGCAGGCAGAGAGGTCGAGGTCTACGTTATCTGAGTAGGTTCTGATACCCTCTGATGCTTCCTTCATGTCAATGCTGAAATCGGATGAAAGGATTTTACCACCATTTTTCTCCAAATAGGCCGCGTATGCCGTGTTGTAATCTGCCACGCTGGATGCAGGAACGAAGAGATAGGCGCGGAGGTATTCTTTTTGTATATAACCATGTAATTCATTATATACATCATCAAAACAAAGGAACGCTTTGTTCAGATCCACGCCAGCACCTTTGATGATGGCGTAGTTGAAATTATAATCGTAGAAGGCTCTCTCAGGCAATTTGGTGACACCTTCCTCTACCACAATACAATCCATGTTGTCTTTGAACACCTTCCATGGCTCGCCAGTCACGTTGCCGCTGACGGTGAGAACGCTGTGCTGGCGGTCGTAGCTCCAACCCTCACCGCTAGAGGGAGCCACATATAGGTCGGCATAGTGCTCCGTGATGGCTGTGTTCTTGGCTTCGTCGGCAAAGTGACCATTAATGATTGCTTTCGCATAATATTTGCCGGCTTCAGTCACTTCATTCCATCTCAGGTCAGGATCCTGGTTATCCTTTCGATAGAAGAATGTGTAACCATATGGATCTATTTTGTTATCGTATGTGTAGGTAATGCCATTGATGGTCGCCTTGGCACCCTCAATCCAGCAACGGAAATATCCTATCATAGATATGTCGCCTGTAAAGTGATCGGTCTCCCATTTCAGCGGGTCTTCGTAAAAGTCCGCCTTCAGTGTGCCCTCGCTCAGATAGAAGCCTTCCACCTTGACATTGAATGCCTTGAGTTTGTTCTCGAAGGCTGTCTTTCTGTAGTTAGGCACATAATAGGTTTCACCCACATTGGCAACACTGTAGGTGTCATTCTCTGTGTCCATATCAATGGTATACAAATATGAACATACCACTGTCTTCAGCTTTGTGCATCCCTGCAAAGCACCCTCGTAGAGGGAGTATACGGAAGGTGCCAACGAGACGTCCTCCAGATTCTTGAGTCCGTAGAAGGCATAGTCGCCAATGTAATTGACGCCATTTTCCACCACGATGTGCTCGATGCCATCTTCAACGCCCATACGCACGACACCCTCTGCTGTCGTCCAAGTGCGCCAGGGGGCAGGTTTGTAGTACTCGTCAGGGTCATACTCTTTGGCGAAATAACCTGTTCCGGCATCATCTCCGCTGAGGGTCAGCGTCTTGGTGTCTGCGTCGTAAGACCAGTAGCAATCACCATTGACGACTCCCGATGTCATTACGTCCTCATCGCTGAAGAACATGGTGATGGGCTTTGGGGCACCCTCATAGGTGTCATTTTCAAGGCTCAGATATGCCTGTCCTGCCAGATTGGTTTCTTCGGTGAATTTCTTGAATTCGGTGCCGTCGAGTTGCAGGTATGTGTAACCAGCATTCGCTGTCGGGTCAACGGCATTGCTACCATACTGCAGCAGATTATTCACCCAGCTGTCATCAACGCCTATCTCGATGCTGTATGTGGTGTTTGGCGTGCCTTTCAGTACCAGACCCGTACAAGTCCTTGCTGTCATCACACGATTCATAATCACTTTTCCTGTGGCAGGGATGAATTCTGAAGCAATGTATGCTTTCAGTCCCTCACTATGGGTGAAGTCAAGCCTGGTATCTGCGCTGAAGGTCATCACTCCCGATTCAGGAAGCGTGACGGAAAGCTCTCCAGCAATAAAATCATGGCTTGAATTTTCCAGCAAGGAAGCATAGGTGGTTCGGTAATCTGCCAGAATGCTGCTGGGCACGTAGATGTCATAGGCCAAACGGTCTTTTTCCACGTTATCATAAACCTCACTATCCCATACTTCATATTTTTCGTTAAACGCACCATTCAGGTCCACCACAGCGGTACTGCGCAGGATGATACGGTAAAGAGCGTTGTAAGCGTTTCTGTCGGTAAAGGCATTTTCAGGCATTTTTGTGACATTCTTCTCAGCGACAACGTAGCTGATGCCATCGGCGAACGGCAGCCAGGGCTCGCCTGTCACATTGCCGCTGATGGTCAAGGAGCGCTTGTCGATGTCGAACGCCCAGCCTTCACCGCTAGCGGGAGAACTGTCCACCGTAAAGAGGTCGGAAACGACGTTTTCATTGGCTTTGTCAGCAAACACATCCTCGACTTGCACCTTGTAGCGGTATTTACCTGTTTCTGTCACTTCATCGAAATCCAAGGCTTCCTGTGTGTCTTCCTTGATCACACCATCATAAGACCCTGTTATTTCTGTACCGCTCTTGATGGTGTAGCTCTTTCCATTGATGGTGGCAGTATGGTCGCCGTTGAGCGTTAATGTGCAATGTGATTCCCATGACGAGCTATGCTGCACATCCAGCAACTCGCGAGTGGCTTTGTTGGGGGTTGCCTTGTAGCCATTGCCTGTCAGCAGAAAGCCCTCCACTTTGATATTTGGGTAGTTGTAGTATTCAAAGTAACTTGCGTAATCATTCGCTTGCTGTTTGATGGCATAGATGGTGGGCAAATCCCTGTCGTCGTCAAAGGCGTATTCATAGCCGTAAACGAAGGAGGGACAGAGCAGGGTTACCGACGTCAGCTTAGGGTTATTTTTCATAGCGCCTTCGCCGAGCTGGTAAACCGTAGAAGCCAGCGTAACGTCCTTCAGATTGGCAAGACCATAGAAAGCATTACCACTAACCCTCTTGACACCTTCCTCCACCACGATGTGTTCAATCTGGTCACCGGGGCCATTGTTTACATTCCCCTCGTGGTCGGTGTAATAACGCCATGGAGCTGGAAAGTATTCCCTGCTGCCCTCATCGCCCAAATCTTCATACTCATAGTTTGGGAAATAATAATGCATCTCACCATCAGTGTAACCGTCTTCAAGACTGATGGTCAGTGTCTTGGTGTCTGTGTTGAACGACCAGACAAGACCAGCGTTGTCCGCGTTATCGCCACATTTGCCTGATGTCAGCAGTTCTTGCGCCCACGCCGTCTGCGCGGCCAGGGTGAGCATCAGTGTCACGAGCATCATAGCTCCTCGCCGTGCGCCTGACAGCATCCCAGCCGTCCGCGCAAGTTCATGATTGAGTAAATGTCTTTGTTCCATATTATTTTGTTTATAATGATTAATTTGCGTGCAAAGTTACAAAGAAAATGTGTCAACATTACACCCTACATATTAATTAATGTTAAGAGGGCGTCATTTTTTACAATCTATCAGAAAAAAAACAAAAAACCTCCACGAATCTCACGACCGGTGGAGGATTTTACCGAAAAATTTCGGCGATAGCAAAGAAAAGTGCTGAAAATCGTAAAAAACAAAAGATATGTTAATGTCGTTTCACACACGTTAACATTTGGCGGACGGATTTTGCCT
>CACYKE010000048.1 GCA_902774925.1 uncultured Prevotellaceae bacterium
TGCTATTCGTTGCGGATGCGACGGCTATTTCGGCTATCCTATTACTCCGCAGAGTGAAGTGATTGAGACGCTGGCTGAGTTGAAGCCTTGGGAGACCACCGGTATGCAGGTGGTGCAGGCTGAGAGTGAGCTGGCCTCTATTTATATGGTCTATGGTGCTGCCGGAGCTGGTAAGCGTGCCATGACCTCTTCTTCGTCTCCTGGCGTCGCGCTGATGCAGGAGGGTATCACTTATATGGCTGGTGCCGAGGTGCCGGGTGTATTTGTCAACGTTCAACGTGGCGGTCCTGGTCTGGGAACTATCCAGCCTTCGCAGGGTGACTATTTCCAGGCTACCCGTGGTGGTGGTAATGGTGACTATAAGGTCATCGTGCTGGCTCCGTCGTCTGTTCAGGAGATGGCTGACTTTGTTGATCTTGCCTTCGAACTGGCCTTTAAATATCGCAACCCCGCTATGATTCTTAGTGACGGTGTGATTGGTCAGATGATGGAGAAGGTTGTGCTGCCTCCCTACAAGCCCCGTCGTACGGATGAGGAGGTGATTAAGCAGTGTCCTTGGGCTTCTACTGGTAAGCCGAAGGGTGGGAGAGAGCGTGTGGTTATCACATCTCTTGAACTGAAGCCTGAGATTATGGAGCAGCGCAACATCGCCCTGCAAGAGAAATATGCTAAGATTCAGGAGAACGAGGTTCGCTTTGAAGAGCAGCTGATGGATGATGCAGAGTATGCCATCGTTGCATTCGGTTCTGCTGCCCGTATCGCTGAGAAGTCAGTAGAGATTGCCCGTGAGCAGGGTATCAAGGTCGGCCTGTTCCGTCCTATCACGCTGTTCCCATTCCCCATCAAGGAGATTGAGGCATTGTCGAAGAAGGTGAAGGGTATCCTCGTGGCTGAGATTAATGCTGGTCAGATGGTACAGGATGTTCGCCTGGCTGTGAACGGTGCTGTGCCCGTCGAGCAGTTCGGTCGTCTGGGTGGTATCGTTCCTGATCCTGAAGAAATTGTTGAAGCACTTAAAAAGGTCATGTAAGCTATGGATAGAAATCAAATAGTTCAACCAGAGAACATCGTCTGCAAGAAGCCGACGCTGATGAACGACAACAATATGCACTACTGCCCGGGCTGTTCGCACGGTGTGGTGCATAAGCTCATTGCCGAAGTCATCGAAGAGATGGGTATGGAAGACAAGGCCGTAGGTGTATCACCCGTAGGCTGTGCCGTCTTCGCGTACAATTATATAGATATCGACTGGCAGGAAGCTGCCCACGGTCGTGCTCCCGCACTGGCTACGGGTATCAAGCGTTGCTGGCCTGACCGTCTCGTGTTCACCTATCAGGGTGATGGCGACCTGGCTTGTATCGGTACCTGTGAGACCATTCACGCCTTGAACCGTGGCGAGAACATTGTCATCGTCTTCGTCAACAATGCCATCTATGGTATGACGGGTGGTCAGATGGCTCCCACCACGCTGATTGGTCAGAAGACCTCTACCTGTCCTTATGGTCGTGATCCTCAGTTGCACGGTTATCCTCTGAAGATTGCCGATATAGCTGCCCAGTTGGAAGGTACCTGCTATGTGACTCGCCAGAGTGTTGAGTCAGTAGGTTCTATCAACAAGGCTAAGAAGGCTTTGCGTAAGGCTTTTGAGGCTTCGATGGCTGGTAAGGGTTCATCGCTCGTGGAGTTCGTTTCAACTTGTAACAGCGGTTGGAAACTGACTCCCGCTAAGGCCAACGAATGGATGAAGGAGAACATGTTCCCCTTCTATCCCAAAGGTGACCTCAAAGACACTACGAGTCTTTAATTGATAATGGATAATTGATAATTGAAAATTATGAAAAAGGAAATAATTATCAGTGGTTTCGGAGGTCAGGGCGTGCTCTCGATGGGTAAGATTCTGGCCTATAGTGGACTGATGGAGGATAAAGAGGTGACTTGGATGCCTGCATACGGTCCTGAGCAGCGTGGTGGTACGGCTAACGTGACGGTTATCGTCAGCGACGAGCGTATCTCTTCACCCATCCTCAGCAAGTATGATATTGCCGTGGTACTGAACCAGCCTTCACTTGAGAAGTTCGAGCCGAAGATCAAACCTGGTGGCATCCTGATCTACGATGGTTTCGGTATCATCAACAAACCTACACGTAAGGATATCACCATCTACGAGATCAATGCGATGGACAAGGCTGCCGAGATGAAAAACGGTAAGGTGTTCAATATGATTGTCCTCGGTGGTTTGCTGAAGGTGGCTCCCGTCGTTAGTGACAAGGGTGTCGAGAAGGCTCTCAAGAAGACGCTGCCCGAACGTCACCACGACCTCATCCCCCTGAATATGGAGGCTCTGAAGGAAGGCGCCAAGATTATCGAACAGATTTAACAATACTAACGGATGCCTGTCAGTGGGCAGTAGACTTATGTGGATGCTTGTTTTCACGCTATTGCCCTTGTCGGCATTGACCTATGTCAGTTGGCACATCTGGTGTCTGCTGCCATTAGGATGGATATGGAAGGTACTCGTCATCTTACTGATGACGGGTGCCTTTCTGCTTATGTTTGCTGGCATTTTCCGTTCTACTGACCGTATGCCTATGCCGTTGGCTGTAGGCATCTACGAGGTCGGCACGTCGAGCATCATCGTATTGCTCTATCTCTTTATGCTGTTCCTGTTGCTCGATTTAGGCCGTCTGATTCGCCTTGTTCCGCGTAGTGTGCTTTATAATAATTGGTGGACAGCGGGCGGAATAACGCTTTTCATGGTGGCTTTGTTCGTTTACGGCTACCTCCACTATCAGCATAAGTATCGCGAGGAACTACATCTGACCACCAGCAAACCGATGGCGAAGCCCATGAAACTGGTATTGATAAGCGACCTGCACATAGGCTATCACAATCGTCGTGACGAACTGGCGCGTTGGGTGGATTTGGTGAATGCCGAAGAGCCCGACCTGGTTCTCATTGGCGGGGATATCATCGACGGCAGTATGCGTCCGCTCATTGACCAGCGGATGCACGAAGAGTTCCGTCGTCTGAAGGCTCCTGTTTATGCGTGTATCGGCAATCACGAATATTATAGTGGCGAGCCGCGTGCCCGCCAGTTCTACAAGGATGCTGGCATCCGGCTGTTGCAGGACTCGTGTGCCGTCGTTGGCGACTTATGCCTCATCGGACGTGACGACCGCACCAATATGCACCGCCTGCCGATAGGAAAACTGATGCAGCAGGCCGACCGCTCGAAATATTGCATCCTGCTTGTCCATCAGCCTCACCATTTGGAACAGGCTGAGCAGCAGCATGTCGATTTCCAGTTCAGTGGTCACACCCATCACGGGCAGGTATGGCCCATTTCGTGGATTACGGAACATGTCTACGAATGTGCTTTCGGTCGTCATCAACGCGGCAATACGCAGTATTACGTCACCAGCGGCATAGGTCTCTGGGGCGGTAAGTTCCGCATTGGCACTCGCTCGGAATATGTTGTCGCTTATGTACAGAGCGACGCTCAGAATAATAATAACTAACTATTAATAGATTGACTATGAAACGAGTATTTAATTTGGTATTGTTGGCGCTGCTCGCTGGTGTAACAAGCGTGCAGGCCCAGACTGCAAGGAAGTTTACGTTGCCGCTGACGGACGACGGAAAGGCAGAAATGGTTTGTTTCCTGCCCCAGAACCCCTCGGGCAAAGCCATTGTCGGTGTGCCAGGAGGCGGCTATTCCGTCTTGTCGAACGGCCATGAGGGAATGATGGCTTCCGACTGGTTGAATAAGCAGGGTATTGCCTATTTCGTGGTGAACTACCGTCTGCCTGAAGGCGACCGTACAAAGCCCATCAGCGACGTTGAGAATGGTTTTCGCACAGTCCGCGACTCTGCTGCCGTATGGGGCATCAATCCACGCGACGTGGGTATCATGGGCTTCTCGGCTGGTGGCCACCTGTCGTCAGTCATCTCGACGCTCTCTCCCTACGAAGTACGTCCCGACTTCACCATTTTGTTCTATCCAGTCATCTCGATGGACGAGCGCGTGTCGCACAAGTGGTCGTGCATCAATTTTCTGGGTGAAGAGGGACATAACGACCCCAAGCTTGTGAAAGCGTATTCTACCAATCAGGCTGTGCGTCGCCACCTGACCCCGCCAGCCTGTATCATCTCGGCCAGCGACGACCGTTTGGTGCCTTTCGTGACTAACGGACTGGAATACTATAAGGCTATGCGCAATGCCGGTAACGATTGTGCTATGTTTGTTTATCCTACTGGCGATCACGGCTTTGGCTTCGGTCCTTGGTTCAAGTATCATGACCAGATGCTCAACGACCTCGGAGCTTGGTTGAAGGCCCGTCAGACCCCGAAGCCCGATGCCATCCGTGTGGCATGTATCGGCAATAGCATCACCGACGGTTTCGGCATCGATATGGCTAGTGCTTACGGTTATCCCGCCGAGTTGCAGAAGCTGCTGGGCAAGGACTATTGGGTGAAGAACTTCGGTGTCAGCTCGCGTACATTATTAAATAAGGGCGACTATCCTTATATGAACGAACAGGCTTGGCGCGACGCGTTGGCATTTAAGCCTGACGTGGTGATTATCAAGTTAGGCACCAACGATTCGAAGCCCGAGAACTGGCAGTATGGTGCTGAATTCCAACAGGACCTGGAGCAGATGCTGACGACTCTCTGCCCTACGTTGGCTCAGCCCGTTGCCAAGAAGGGCAAGAAAGCCAAGAAGGCCGTAGTTCCGCAAAAGCCTCAAATCTACCTCTGCACGCCCATCCCTGCATTCAAGTCAACTTGGAACATCAGCGACGCTGTCATTGTCAACGAGATTATCCCCATCCAGCAGGCTGTTGCTAAAAAATATGGCGTGCAAGTCATTGACCTGCACACCCTCTATGCCAATGATGGCGATAAGATGCTTGACGATGGTATTCATCCTGACGGCAAAGGCGCTCACCGTATGGCGGAAATTATCGCCGCAGAGATAAAGAAATAAGATGTTCTCCGACCGAATCGGAGAACACCATATCATTAGTCGAAGAATCCTGGCTGCTTATAGTCGATACCCAGTTCGCGGTCGACGGTAGCCAGGATTCCTTGTACCTGACCCAGCGCAAACATACGGCCGAGTAGGGTATAACCGGCATTGTGTCCGTGACTGCTCTCGTCGAATACACCACCAGGCTCGTCGGTAAACGTCATTCCGTGATCCACACGCATCGGCAACTCAGGATTCTCCTTCTCGAAAATCCTACAGAGCTCGATGAGGTCTGCGCGTCCGCCCAGATGGCTGGCCTCCGTGAAGTCGCCGTTGGGGAAGATATGGCACGAACGCAGGTGAACGAAGTGGGTGCGCGAAGCAAACTTCTTGGCCAGTTCTACTACATTATTATATGCACCAGCAGAAAGTGAGCCAGCGCAGAATGTCAAGCCATTATGCTTGTTGGGCACAGCATCGAGGAACCACTGGATATCCTCCTCTGTACGTACGATACGAGGCAGACCGAGAATCTCGATGGGGGGATCGTCGGGGTGAACACACATGTTCATATTGCACTCCTCGCACGTGGGCATGATAGCCTCGAGGAAGTACTTCATGTTGGCGCGCAACTTAGCCTTGTCGATGCCTTTATACAGATCGAGGAACTCGCGGAACTTCTGCACGGGAGCCTCGTCGTTCTCGCTGAAATTGCCGCTCACAAAGCCCTGCGTCTTGATGACGATATTCTCCACCAGTTTGTGGTCCTTCTCAGGAGTCATGGTCTTAGCCAGTTCGTCGCATTCGGCAATCACGCTACGGCCTTCGCCCCAACCCTCTGGGAACTGGAACTTCTCCCATTCCTCGCGAGCACTTGGGCGCTTCAGAATATAGATGTCGAAATAAGCAAATTCGGCATAGTTGAAGTAGAGGTTCGTGGCACCGTTGGGGTTGTCGTGGAACAGGTCAGTGCGCGCCCAGTCCAAAACGGGCATGAAGTTGTAGCAGATGCAATGGATGCCCTCTGCCGACAGGTTGCGCAGACTCTCCTTATACACCTCAATCTGGTGGTCGCGGTCGGGACCGCCATACTTGATGGTCTCAACGACTGGTAGTGACTCTACCACGCTCCAGCGCATGCCGTAGCTCTCGATATACGTTTTCAAATCGTGAATCTTCTCACGTGTCCAAACCTCACCAAGGGGCACGTCGTGCAGTGCGGTGACGATACCCTCAACACCGATTTGTCTCAGTTGTGCAAGCGTAATCTTGTCCTTCTTGCCAAACCATCTCCAAGTTCTTTCCATAGTCTTTTTGTTTTTAAGTTGTTTATAAATATTTCGTTATTTCATATTTCCATGATTCCGTGATTCCCTTATTCGTAGCGCATCGACCTCGCGGGGTGAATGTGCGAAATCAGGAAACTCGGTGCGATGAGCACAAACAGCGACACCAGCAGCGTCACCACATTCAACAGCACGATAATTGGGATGTTCAGTTCCATCGGAGCCGTATCGACGTAGTAGCTGGCAGGGTCGAGGTGTATGAATCCCGTCTGCTGTTGCAGTACGACGAGACCAATGCCGATGATGTCGCCCACAAGCATTCCCCGTCCGATGATGAAGGCTGCAAACCACAGGAACGTGTGGCGCACAGTCTTGTTGCGCATACCCAAAGCCTTGAGGATACCAATCATCTGTGTCCGTTCGAGGATGATGATGAGCAATCCGCTAATCATCGTGAATCCTGCCACGCAAATCATTAGCGCGAGGATAATCCACACGTTGATGTCAAGCAGTTCCAACCATTGGAAGACGTGCGGATGGGCTTCACGAATAGTTTGCGACGTGATAATCGCTCCGTATTTGTCCGTCTGGCGGTTGACTTTTCCGACAACCTCCTCAGCCACCAAGTCCAGCTGGTCGAAGTCGTCTACAAGCAGCTCCGCACCGCTGCATTGGTCTGGTTTCCAACCGTTTAGGCGTATGGGGACGTTATAATCCGTAAAGCACAGCGACTGGTCGAACTGCGTCATATTGGTCTCGTAGATACCCGTGATGGTAAACTTTCGGGCGCGGACGTCGTCGTTGCCAATGAAGTAGGCATAGACCTTCTCTCCGGCCTTCAGCTGCAATTTGTCGGCCATCATACGCGAAATGAGCAACGGGTATTTCGACTGTCCGTCGCTGAATTTCGGCATCTCGCCTTCCACAATATGTTCGCTGAGGAATGTCGTGTCATAGTCGCTGCCCACACCTTTGAAGGCAACGCCCAGAAAGTCGTCGTCAGTCTTCAGAATGCCCTGCGTCAGTGCGTAGCGCTCCACGTGGCGAATGCCTGGCAACTGCTTCATCACCTTCATCAGCGAATCGCTGATACTGATGGGAACAGGCGCCGACAACTGTTGCGCCATGTAGTTCTCTACCTGTATGTGACTGCCGAATCCCACAACCTTGTCGCGAATGGTATGCTTGAAACCGAACACGACAGACACCGTGATAATCATCACCGCCAGTCCGATGGCCACTCCGATGGTGGCTATGCGGATAGCAGGGCGGCTGACCTCACGGCGCTGACCTTCGGAACCATTGATGCGGCGGGCAATGAATAGTGGAAGATTCATACTGTACGTCCGGGATAGGCTTCCAGTGCTTTGCGCAATACGAAGAGTGCTCGCTCTAGGTCTTCTTTCTTCAGCACGTAGGCTATACGAACCTGCTTCGTGCCGGCACCTGGAGTCGTATAGAAACCAGCAGCAGGAGCCATCATCACCGTCTCGCCCTCGTAGTTGAAGTCGGCCAGACACCAGCGGCAGAACCTTTCGGCATCGTCGACGGGCAGTTGGGCAACGGTATAGAACGCTCCCATGGGGATAGGCGAATAGACGCCTGGGATGCGGTTCAGACCGTCAATCAGACACTTACGGCGCTCCACATACTCGTCGTATACCTCACGCAGATACTCCTCAGGCGTCTCCAGCGACGCTTCGGCCACAATCTGTCCGATAAGGGGAGGGGAGAGTCGTGCCTGGCAGAATTTCATCACGGCTTTCCTCACTTCGGCATTCTTCGTGATGAGCGCACCGATACGGATACCGCACTCCGAGTAGCGCTTCGACACAGAGTCAATCAGGATGACGTTCTGCTCGATACCCTCCAAGTGGCAGGCGCTGATGTAGGGCGAACCCGTATAGATATACTCGCGATACACCTCGTCCGAGAACAGATACAGGTCGTACTTCTTCACCAGGTCGCGAATCTGGTTCATCTCGCGGCGCGTGTACAGATAACCCGTTGGGTTGTTCGGGTTGCAAATCATGATGGCGCGTGTGCGGTCGTTAATCAACTCCTCAAACTTCTCCACCTTCGGCAACGAAAAGCCCTCCTCGATGGTCGTTGCAATGGTGCGAATCTTCGCTCCTGCCGAGATAGCAAACGCCATGTAGTTGGCGTAGGCAGGCTCGGGCACGATGATTTCGTCGCCCGGATTGAGGCACGACAGGAAAGCAAACAGCACCGCCTCCGAACCTCCCGAGGTGATGATGATATCGTCAGCCGTCACATTAATATTATATTTCGCGTAGTAGCTGACTAATTTCTCGCGATAGCTCAGATAGCCCTGCGAGGGTGAATACTCAAGAATGTTGCGGTCTATCTGCTTCAGCGCGTCCAGTGCCACCTGCGGCGTAGGCAGGTCGGGCTGTCCGATGTTCAAATGATAGACTTTCGTTCCACGTTTTTTTGCTGCGGCAGCAAGGGGTGCGAGCTTCCTGATAGGCGACTCGGGCATCTCAAGTCCGCGTACTGATATTTCTGGCATTGTTCTTAATTTACGTAAATCGACTGCAAAGATAGGGACTTTTTCTGAATATTACAAATTTTAGTGCATCGAATGCAATAAATGCATGCATTTTATTGCTGAATCGTGAGAAAACATCTTGTTTCGGGCTGGTCGTCACCGGATTTTTATTGAATGATAAAAAAACGGCAGGCACCTGATAGGGAGCCTGCCGGTTGGTCGTATGAAAACGATGCGGGGGTTATCGCAGCGCTTTGTTGAGCATGAAGTAGACCTCGTTGTTGCGGAGGGTCTGCTTGAAGTTGGCGATGGTGGTCTGCTTGTTGATGCGGACATACTCGATGCCGAGCATCTCGGCGAAGTCCTCCCAGTACTCCTCGTTGATGTCGTAGGAAAAGGCTGAGTGGTGGGTACCTCCGGCAAGAATCCAGGCAGCGGCGCCAATCTCAAATGTGGGCTGTGGAATCCACAGGGCAGAAGCGACAGGGAGCTTGGGCATGGGCTTCGGCTCGATGCACTCCACTTCCTGAGAGATGAGGCGGAAGCGGTTGCCAAGGTCGACAACGGTGGCCTTGATGCCGGCACCGGTCTTCGAGGTGAAGACGAGGCGGGCGGTCTGTTGCTTGCGGATGCCGATGCCGAGGAAATGCACCTCAAGCTTGGGCTTGTCGCTGGCAATGAGCGGACAGATTTCGAGCATGTGGCTCTGGAGGCACGAGCTGCGGTCACCAGCGAAATTGAGCGTGTAGTCCTCGAGGAACGAGCAGCCGGTGGGCATACCCTGCTGGATGATGTAAAGCGTGCGATAGAGGCAGGCGGTCTTCCAGTCGCCCTCGGCACCGAAGCCGATACCCTCGGCCATCAGACGCTGGCTGGCGAGACCTGGGATCTGGTCGAAGCCAACGAAGTTGGGATCGTTGATGTCGGCATCGCCGAGGTCGTCGAAGTTGGTGGTGAAGGCGGTAGCGCCCTCATCCTTCAGCACGCGGCGCAGGGCAATCTCGGCCTTGGCGGCGTTCTTTACCTTCTCCCAATAAACCTCTTCACCGCTCTCGTCAATCTTGATGGTGTAGAGCTTCTTATACTCCTCGACGAGGTCGTCGGCCTCCTTGTCGGTGACCTTCTTGAAATACTCCATGAGCGAGGAGACGGGATAGTAGTCCACGTGGTAACCCAGACGCTGCTCGAACTCTACACGGTCGCCATCGGTCACGGCTACGTTGTTCATGTTCATACCGAACATGAGGCAACGCACATTGTGAGCGTCCTTCACACCGGCAGCCACGCGAGCCCATACGGCAATCTGCTTCTGAGCCTTCTCGTCCTTCCAATAGCCACAGACAACCTTGCGGGCTATGCGCATACGGGTGCAGATGTGTCCGAACTCGATGTCGCCGTGGGCGCTCTGGTTCAGGTTCATGAAATCCATGTCGATGTCGGCCCAGGGAATCTCGGCATTGTACTGAGTGTGGAAGTGGCACAAAGGCTTCTGCAGCTGCTGCAGACCCTTAATCCACATCTTAGCGGGCGAGAAGGTGTGCATCCAGGTAATGATACCCACGCACTTCTCGTCGTTGTTGGCTGCGAGCATGATGGCTTCAACCTCCTTGCTGCTGTTTGCCGTGCCTTTATAAACTATCTTCACGGGGATGTTGCCGCTTTTGTTCAGACCGTCAACCATCTCCTTTGAGTGACCGTCAACGGCTACGACTGCGTCACCACCATAGAGCAACTGTGCACCAGTTACCCACCATATTTCTAAATTCTCAAATGCTTTCATAAATGTTTTTGTTTTGTTGTTCGATTAGTGTTTCTGACCTTTTTGGCCGTAGTAGGCGTTAGGACCGTGCTTGCGCATGTAGTGCTTCTCGACGAGCAGCGGGTTCATTGTCGTGGCGGGATTGACCATGAATGAAACAAAGGCCATCTTGGCGCACTGCTCCATGACTTTGGCGTTGTAAACGGCATTGTCAGGCGATGTGCCCCACGAGAACGGACCGTGGTTCTTGACGAGCACAGCGGGCGTATGGTCAGGATTGATCTTGCGGATGTTCAGGATTTCGTCGACGATGACGTTGCCAGTCTCCAGCTCGTACTGTCCCTCGACCTCCTCCTTAGTCATATCGCGCGTACACGGGATATCCTTATAGAAATAGTCGGCGTGGGTGGTGCCGATGTTGGGAATGTCGCGGCCTGCCTGTGCGAAAGCCGTAGCGTAGGTGGAGTGGGTGTGGACGACGCCCTGGATATTCGGGAATGCCTTATATAAAACAAGGTGTGTGGGGGTGTCGCTGGAGGGGTTGAGATCGCCTTCGACCACCTTGCCGCTCTCTAAGTCGACGACCACCATGTCGGAGGCTTTCATCTCGTCGTAGCTGACGCCTGAGGGCTTGATGACCACGAGGCCTTTTTCGCGGTCGATACCGCTGACGTTACCCCAGGTGAAGATGACCAGTCCTTGCTTCACAAGGTCCAAATTGGCCTTGAATACTTTTGCTTTCAGTTCTTCTAACATAATTATCAATTATCAATTTTCCATTAAGCTTATAGCTTAAAGTTTTTATCTTCAGTAAATGCTTTTTTGTTGAAACGATAGAGTGATGCACCGCGCTTCGACGTCTTCTTGTCGATGAGCTCGGTCTTCTCGATAAAGTCCATATCCTTGATGCGCTTGCGGAAGTTGCGCTTGTCGAGTGGCTCGCCATTGACAGCTTCGTAGAGGCGCTGCAGTTGGGTTAAGGTAAACAGTTCGGGCAGCAGTTCGAAACCAACGGGATTGGTCTTGATCTTCTGTTGGATGAGCTTACGGGCCTTGGCAACCATCGCGTTGTGGTCGGAATACATCTGGGGAATGTCCTCGATGTTGACCCATTCCACGCCGTGCTGCTTGCGCAGGCGCTCGCTGTAGTCCTTGACGTTGATGAGTGCGTAGTAGGCTATTGATACGACACGTTCGCCTGGGTCACGGTCGATATTGCCGAAAGCGCCTACCTGACTCATATAGATGTTGCGCAGTCCTGTCAGTTCGAGCAGTGTCCGTTGTGCTGCTGCGTCGAGACTCTCGTCGTTGCGAACGAAGCCTCCGTAGAGACTCCATTCGCCACGACCCGGGTCCATATTGCGACGACCGATGAGAATCTTCAGCTTGTTTTGGTCGAAGCCGAAGATGATGCAGTCGACGGACAGCAGTACCTTTTGGAATTCTTTATAGTACGTAGTCATTGTCGTTTACCAGAAATAGGCATAGAATGCTACAGTAATACCAAGGATGATAACAGTATGTATGATGTCCCACATGCCCCAGCTGGCGCGGGTGGCGGCAATCTGTTCGGGAGTAGAGGTGCCGAACACGAGACCCTGGATCTTCTTCTCGTCGGGAGCCTCGGTGCAGAGGGATACGACGATGACGATGAGACAGCAGACGATGAGCATAACACCGCAGAAGTAGAGCCAGTTGAAGTCGTAGAACACGGCCTTGAACCAATTGTCGCTGACGTCTGTGGCGTTGCTGTAGTACACCTTGGCACCCAGACGGGTGAGACCGATGATGATACCTGAGAGCAGACCCCACATACCGCCCTTGGCAGAAGCACGCTTCCAGCAGATACCCAGCAGGAAGGCAGAGGCAATACCAGGAGCAAGTACCGACTGAACGTCCTGCAGGTAGTTGTAGAGCACGTCGCCGACAGAACGCATGATGGGAATCCACAGGATGCCGAGTACGACGATGACAACTGTAGCAATCTGACCGATGCGGACGAGCTGCTTCTCAGGAGTCTCTGGGCGCAGACGCTTCCAGAAGTCGATGGTGAACAGCATGGCTGAAGAGTTGAACAAAGATGCCAATGAAGACATCAGAGCAGCAAGGATACCGCAAACGACGAGACCCTTCACACCGGCAGGCAGAATCTTAGCCACGAGGGTGGGGAAGGCTGCGTCGGGAGTGCTGAGTGTAAATACCTCGCCATTGGGCAACGTGATGCCCTTGGTAGCCATTGCGTAGGCAATCATACCAGGAATGAGGAACAGGAACACAGGGCAGAGCTTCAGGTAGGCACCGAAGATAGTACCGCGGCGGCTCTCCTTCTCGTCCTTACCAGACAACACGCGCTGAACGATGAACTGGTCGGTACACCAGTACCAGAAACCGATGACGGCAGAGCCTACGAGTGCGCCGAGCCAAGGATAGTCGGGATCGCGCAGGTCACGCATGAGGTTGGTCATATGGTCGCCATACTCGTTGACGGTCTGGATAGAACAGGTAGCCATCATCTCATCCCATCCGCCGAGGGCCTTCAGACCCAGAACGAGGATGATGAGCGAGCCTAATAATAAGATAGGTGTCTGGAGCACGCTGGTGTAGAGCACCGACTTCATACCGCCGAAGACGGTGTAGAGAGCGGTGATAACCACCAGTCCGATGGCAGCAATCCAGAAGAAGTCGATACCCCAGAGTTCCTTGATGCCGAATACCTGCTGGAACACGAGACCACCGGCATAAACCGTTACGGCTACCTTGGTCAGCACGTAGGAAATCAGCGAGATGACACTCAGGATAGTGCGCGACTCCTTGTTGAAGCGGCGCTCGAGGAACTCAGGCATGGTGTAAACCATTGAACGGGTGTAGAACGGTACGAAGACCCAACCCAGAATCAGAATCATCCATCCCTGAATCTCCCAGTGGGCCATCGCCATACCTGACGAAGCACCTGCACCAGCCAGTCCGATGAGGTGTTCGGAACCGATGTTTGAGGCGAAGATAGATGCACCGATGGCAATCCATGTTGCATCCTTACCGCCGAGGAAATAGTCTGCCGAGTTGTCGTTCTTCTGTGAAACGACCCATAATACAACGCCAATCAGCGCAAGGCAGAATACGCCAATGACAATCCAGTCTAATAATGCCATAATACTTTTTTATTAATGTTTTACTTTGTCGAAAACTTATAGGCAGCGTGGCTGTAGTACTTCTCGCCAGGATTCAGCACGGGCTGTACCCAGTCCTTCTTGTTGGGGCTGTCGGGATACTTCTGACTCTCCAGACAAACGCTGACGTGCTGGGGATATACGCCACCCTTGTGCTTGATGTTCGGCTCGTTGCCGATGCCCTGGAAGTTGCCGCTATAAACCTGAACGCCAGGTTCGTTGGTGTACATCTCCATGAAGATGCCCGTTGCGGGGCTGTAGAGGCTGGCACATACGACGGTGTCGTCGCCCTTGCCGTCCTTATAGGTGTTCAGACACCAGTTGTGGTCGTAACCACCAGCATTCTGAATCTGGTCGAACTCCGACTTGATGCTGTCGCCAATGGCGTGAGCGGTGCGGAAATCCATAGGAGTACCCTCGACAGACTTAATTTCGCCTGTGGGGATGTACAGCTTGTCAGAAGGAGTGAAGTTGTCGGCATTCACGTAGAGCACCATATCGTAGCCGGGCTTCGTGAAGTCACCATTCAGATTATAGTAGTTGTGATTAGTCTGATTGATGATGGTGGGCTTGTCGGTCTCAGCCTCCCAAGTGATGTCGAGGGTGTTGTCGGCAGTGACCTTGTAGGTCGTAACGGCCGTTACCTTGCCAGGGAATCCGTTCTCGCCGTCCTCAGCAACGATGGTCAGCTTCAGGATGCTGTCGCCAATCTGTTCGGCATCGTACACCTGGTTCATCCAACCTGTGGTGCCACCACCGTGCAGACAGTTGGGACCGTCGTTCTGTTTCAACTGGTAGGTGCTGTCGTTCAGCGTGAACTTACCACCCTGGATGCGGTTGGCATAGCGACCAACGCTGGAACCGTAGTCCGTAGGCGAATTCAACGTGTCAGCATACTGGGCAATGTTGTCGAAGCCCAGTACGACGTCGGTAAGAACGTTGTTCTTGTCTGGTACGACAAGTGAGACCACACGTCCGCCGTAGTTAGTGATGCATACTTCCATCGTACCAGAAGCGTTCTTCAGAGTGTACAACTTGACAGGCTTCTCGTTGATGATGGTGTCGAAACGTGCAGGATCCAGACCAGATAAAGTTGTTGTTTCCTGCATAGGAGAATTGCATGCTGTCAGCAGGGCTGCTACCGCTGCCATTCCAGCCAGAAAGAATGTTGATTTTTTCATTGTAATGAATCGTTTTTAGTTACACTAATTTTGATTTTGGTTGTAAAATTACAATAATTTTTTGATTCGGCAATAAAAAATGGAAGGAAAATTGCTTCTCGGTGTCTTTTTTACACTTTTTTAAGAGATTGTGTACGAATGAACCGCTTTTTATCTTGTTTTCTTTGTTACAATTGTGGCAGAAAAATTTGTATGTTCAAAAATTATTGCGTACCTTTGCACGACAGAAAACCAAAACAAATTTTCAATATGATGAAACTGAACGAAATACTGAGCGGCCAGCTGAATGCCGCAGAGTGGGAAGCCAAGGGTTACGAGCTTCCGAAGTTTGATATTGCGAAGTTGCGCGAGAAGACTGCCAAGGAACCCACATGGGTACATTTTGGCGGTGGTAACATCTTCCGTGCCTTCCCTGCAGCTATCCTGAACGACGCGTTGAACACAGGCAAATACGACCGTGGTGTCATTGTGGCAGAGACCTTTGACTTCGAGGTCATCGACAAGGCATATGCACCTTATAATAATTTGTCACTCTGCGTGAACCTCTGCTCGGATGGTTCTATCGAGAAGAAGGTGATTGCCAGCGTAACTGAAGCCCTAAAGGCTGACCCGCAGTTTGACGACTGGAAACGTCTGGTGGAGATTTTCAAGAATCCGTCGTTGCAGATGATTTCGTTCACCATTACTGAGAAGGGCTACACGTTTAACGAGGCCGATCTGGCTCGTGGCATGAAGCCCCTGTTCGCTATGGGTAAGGTATGTGCGTTGCTGTTCGAACGTTTCAAGGCTGGCGAACTACCGCTCACGGTGCAGTCGATGGACAACTGCTCGCACAACGGCGACAAGGTGAAGGCCGGTGTCTTTGCCTATGCTGAGCGCTGGGTGAAAGACGGACTGGTGCCTGCTGAGTTCCTGGCTTACCTGAAAGACGAGAAGAAGATTACTTTCCCCTGGTCGATGATTGACAAGATTACCCCACGCCCACACGAGAAGGTGAAGGAGATGCTTGCTGCCGACGGTTTCGAGGACAACAACTACATCGAGACGGAGAAGCACACCTTTACGGCTCCGTTCGTGAATGCCGAGGAGGTGCAGTATCTGGTCATCGAGGACAACTACACCAACGGTCGTCCGCCATTGGATTTGGGTGGTGCGCTCTATACGACGCGTGAGACCGTAGATAAAGTGGAGACGATGAAGGTGACCACGTGTCTGAACCCGCTGCACACGGCGATGAGTATCTACGGCTGTATGCTGGGCTATACGCTGATCAGTGCCGAGATGGCCGACGAGGACCTGCGCCCATTCATCCAGAAGATTGGTTATATGGAGGCAATGCCCGTAGTCGTTGACCCAGGCGTGCTGAATCCCTACGAGTTCATTGGTGCCGTTATCAATCGTCGTCTGCCGAATCCGTTTATGCCCGATGCTCCCCAGCGTATCGCAATGGATACGTCGCAGAAACTGCCCATCCGCTTTGGTGAGACGTTGAAGAAGTATATCGCCCGTGGATTGGACAAGAGCAACCTTGTGCTGATTCCGTTGACATTGGCAGGCTATGCCCGCTATCTGAAGGGTATCAAGGACGACGGTACACCGTTCGACTGCTCGCCCGATCCCATGCTCGAAGAGTTGCAGGCCATTGTGGCTCCGCTGCAGATTGGCAAGCAGGATCAGGACTGGAGTCCGCTGAAGAAACTCTACAGCCGTAAGGATGTCTTCGGACTCGACCTCTATGAGGCTGGTTTAGGCGAACAGATTGAGGGTATGGTAAAAGAGTTGTACGCAGGCAATGGTGCCGTTCGTGCCACGTTGCACAAGTATGTAGCAGCAAGATAATGGAAGATAATTGCGTGAAATAAACTAAAGACTGACAGAATTGTTAATTTTGTCAGTCTTTTCACATTTCAAGCGTTAAATTCTAACAGCCGTTAACCCTCTAGGCTAAAGTGTTAAATTGCGACAAAAAAGCGTGACATATTGTCAGTATTTCAATTTTTGACCTTATATTTGCATCGCGAAACACAAAAAAGCAGTCGCAAGTTATTAACACATTTATTATAAATAGGTAAGAATTATGAAAAAGATTGTAAAGAGTTTGATGCCGGCAATGTACTTGATGGTCATTGCATTCTCGGCAGCTTCGTGCAACAAGACACAGGCCGCAGCTCCTGCTGCTCCTGCTGTAGCACCAGGACAACCAGTAGACTTGACTTACGCAGCAGAGAAATCGCTGCCTTCAGTAGTGTATATCAAGTCGGTGATTAATTCAAAGACACAGACCGTAGAATATTCTGATCCCTTTGAGGATTTCTTCTCTGACCCCTTCGGAGGTTTCTTCGGACGCGGACAGGGCAATGGCAATGGTGGTCGTCGCCAGCGTCAGGTGCAGACTCCAAAGCGCGCAGCAGCTGGCTCAGGTGTCATCATCTCATCTGACGGTTACATCGTTACCAACAACCACGTTGTGGATGGTGCCGACGAACTGACAGTAACGCTCAACGAGAATTCCAAGGAATATTCCGCACGCATCATTGGTGCCGATGCCACTACCGACTTGGCACTCATCAAGATTGACGCCAAGAATTTGCCGGCTATCGTCGTGGCTAATTCTGACGACGTGAAGGTGGGTGAATGGGTGTTGGCCGTAGGTAATCCCCTCGGACTGAACAACACCGTCACCGCTGGTATCGTTTCGGCTAAGGCGCGTTCGATGGGACAGGGCGTCTCGTCGATGATTCAGACCGATGCTGCCATCAACCAGGGTAACTCGGGTGGTGCGCTGGTTAACACGCGTGGTGAACTCATTGGCATCAACGCCATGATTTATTCGCAGACGGGTTCGAACATCGGTTACGGCTTTGCCATTCCTACGGCTATTATGAACAAGGCCGTCGAGGACTTCAAGAAATACGGTTCTTATCAGCGTGCCATGATTGGTATCCAGGGTGGCAGCGTGAAGGACTATGTTGACGCCATGAAGGATCAGGACAAGGAAGTCAACGACTACGGCACGATGGAAGGTGTGCGTATCGATAAGGTCATCGAGGACGGTGCCGCTGCTGATGGCGGTCTGGAGAAAGAGGATGTCATCACCGAGGTTGACGGCAAGAAGGTTAAGACCATGGGTGACCTGCAGGCTATCATTGCCCAGAAGCGTCCTGGCGACAAAGTAACCGTCAAGTATCTGCGTAACAAGAAAGAGAAGAGCGTCTCGCTGACGTTGAAGAATGCCCAGGGTACGACGAAGGTGGTGAAGGATGCCGACCTCGACGTGCTGGGTGGACAGTTCCGCGAGATTACCGAGTCGCAGAAGAAGGAACTCCAGATTGCCTACGGTCTGCAAGTCACGAAGATCAGCGGTGGCAAGTTGAAGGAGGGTGGTGTACCTCAGGGTTTCATCATCCAGCGTGTCAACGAAGAGCCGATGAAGACCATCAGCGACCTGCAGGATGCCGTCAAGAAGGCGTCTACATCGAAGGAGCCCGTACTCTACATCCAGGGTATCATGCCTACTGGCAAGAAGGCTTACTTCGCTGTGGCTCTGCAAGATTAGTCAAACAACGATATGAAACTCAAGTTTACCATACATTATAATACCGCATGGGGCGAAAGTCTGCATGTTGCCATTGACTACCACCGTCAGGATGGTACCGTACGTCACCAGAACCTGCTGATGCAAACGGACGATGGCGAACTGTGGACACTGGAAACAGCAGCACTGATGGGCAGACAGCACTCGCTGTCGCTCATCAGTTATGCTTATCAGGTGGAAGACGGCGACGGCAATGTGCTGCGTCGTGAGTGGGACATGGTGCCACGCATCTATCATTTCGATGCCACCAAGGACTACATCTTTCCTGACCAGTGGCGCGACCGTCCGCTACCCATGCACCTCTATTCCGCAGCCTATCTCACCACGATAGGACGTCCGCACGGCGAACGTGCCAAAGCGCTGCCGTTGCCATTGTTTCGCAGGACGGTGATGTTCCGCGTTTCAGCACCGCAGTTAAAGAAAGGGCAGGCCGTAGCCGTCTGTGGCAGTCATCCTGCCATCGGTTCGTGGAGCCCCAGCCGTTATCTGAAGATGGATTATGCCGGTGAGGGTGAATGGCTCCTGACCGTCAATGCACAGGGCTGGCTGTTGCCGATAGAGTATAAATATGTAGTGGTAGACACCGAGACGCACGAATTGTTGAAATGGGAGGAGGGCGACAACCGCATCGTGTCTATTGGCGCTCAAGGCGTGTCCGTCGATTCCGTCGGTGTTAATAATCAAAATGTTTCCGAAGGAAACAGCCGCGAAATTCCCGATGGCCACGTCCTCGTCCTGCATGGTGGTCATCTGCGCCTGGCAGAGGACACGTGGCGGGCAGCAGGTGTCGTCATCCCAGTATTCTCCCTTCGTAGCGAACATTCCTATGGGGTAGGCGACTTCGGCGATTTGCGCCGGATGGTTGATTGGGCAGCGGAGACGGGTATGAAGGTCATCCAACTGCTTCCCGTCAACGATACGACGACTGACGGCCATTGGCACGATTCCTATCCTTACAACATCGTTAGCACCTGCGCACTTCATCCGCATTATGTCGATTTGGAGGCCGCGGGTGTTTTGCGTTCCAAGACGCAGATGACGCAGTTCCTACGTCGTCGTCAGGAACTCAACGCACTACCTTACAGCGACTACGAAGCCGTAGGTCGAGTGAAGCTCGAATACCTCCAGCAACTCTTCGAGGAACAAGGTAATAAAACAACGGAAACGTCTGGTTATAAGCAGTTTATTGCCGACAATGAAGATTGGCTCAAACCCTATGCAGGATTTATCACATCTTCCTTCAGCCATCTGACATCAGCCTTCGTTTACTACGTCCAATACCTGCTTCATACGCAGTTGAAGGCTGCTGCCGACTATGCTCGTTCGAAGGGTATTGTACTGAAAGGCGACCTGCCTATAGGCGTCAATCGCGACAGTGTAGAGACACGCCAGCACCCGGAGTTGTTTAACATGCATTCCTCGGCTGGTGCACCACCCGAATTGTATTCGTATCTGGGTCAGAACTGGGGATTCCCTACTTATCATTGGGGTCCTGAACTCATCAAATGGTTCCGTCGTCGCCTGCGCCACATGGAGCAATATTTCGACGCCCTGCGCATCGATCACATACTGGGTTTCTTCCGCATCTGGGAGATTCCTGTCGATGCCGTTTCCGCTGTGTTGGGCCATTTCTCGCCCTCGCTGCCGCTGACCGTTGCCGAGATAGAATACTTTGGACTGCCGTTCCGTAAAGAACTCTATACCCGTCCGTTTATCAACGACAGGCTCATCGACAAAATCTTTGGCATCCATGCGCAGTATGTCCGTGACAATTTCCTTGTCCGCAAGGCCTATAATCTATACGACCTGCGCGACGAGTATGCTAACCAGCGCAAGGTGTCGGCCTACTTTGCTGAACGCCGCGACGAGAACAGCCTGTGGATTCGTGACGGCCTTATGCGCCTCATCTGTAACGTGCTCTTCGTCGAAGACCCCTACGAGGCAGAGATGTACCATCCGCGTTTGGGCATCATCAACGAACCCGTCTTCGAGGTGCTGTCCGACGAAGAGAAGGATGCCTTCCTGCGGCTCTACAACAACTATTTCTACCAGCGCCATTCGTTCTTCTGGGGACAGCAGGCCCTGAAACGCCTGCCTGCCATATTGGCAGAATCGCGCATGCTGGTGTGTGGCGAGGATTTAGGCATGCTGCCAGAATGTGTGGAACCCGTGCTCGACCAGTTGCGCATCCTCACGCTCGAAATCCAGCAGATGCCCAAACAGCAGGGTTTCGAATTTGCCCACCTCGACGCCAATCCCATCCGTAGCGTCTGCACCATTTCCACCCACGACATGTTACCCCTGCGCCTTTGGTGGCAGGAGAGTCCTGAGCGTCGTCAGCGTTTCTATGTGACGATGTTGCAGAAGGAAGGTCGCGCACCTGAACAGCTGCCAGCCCATTTGGCAGAGGAAATCATCGCTCGCCACCTGTACTGTCCCTCGATGCTGTGTCTGCTGTCGTTGCAGGATTGGCTGGCAATGGATTCCCAGTTGCGTCGTAAGAATCCTCAGGACGAGCGCATCAATGTACCCAGCGACCCATACAATCGCTGGCAATACCGCATGCACCTCACCATCGAGGAATTGCTTGCTGCTACGAAATACAATGCTAAGTTGCGGACGATGATTCAGCGCTCCCGCCGCTAATTGTCAACTGTCAATTGTCAATTAATCAAGGTCCACGACCGTGATGCCTGCGCCGCCAAACTGCACATGCTCGTCCTTGGCGCTTTTCACGTTGGGCACGGTATGCAGATACTGGCGAATCAGCTGGCGCAGCACACCCGTTCCCGTACCGTGTAAGATTCGCACACGACTCAGTCCAATGAGGATGGCGTCGTCAATGAAATGCATGACGGTATCGATAGCCTCGTCGCCACGCATACCTCTCACGTCCAAGTCCTGATGGAAGTTCTGACGACGGTCTTCCATTGTGGCGCGCGTCACATGCGAGGTCTGAATAGCCAGATGGGCGTGCTTGTCGGCTGGGTTTGCCGCTGTTTCCTTCGCTTTCGCTGCACGCTCCAACTGCTCCAGTTTCACTTTACTTCGCAGTCCACCAAACACCACTGTGGCCTGTTTGCCCTGAATGCTTTCTATCTCGCCAACGCTATTCGTGCCTTTGATGCGCACGCTGTCGCCCTTTTCCAACGGACGGTTTGCGTCGTTCAGATTGGCCTTGGCCCGTGCTGCCAGTTTCTCGCTGGTGGCCCGCTGTTGTTCGCCTTTCTCGGCCTTACGCTTTTCCTTACGGGCTTTGCGCTCCTCCATCTTCTGCAGACGCTTGGCAAAGTCTTCTTCGCTCATCAGTCCGCGCGTATCGTCGTTCTGCACCTGCTCGCGGAACTCTTGCAACTCCTCACGAATCAGTCGTGTCTGTTCCTTCTCGGCCTGCGCTTCCTTGATGTCTCTGATGGCATTCTCTATCCGTCGGTTTGCCTCTGCCAACAGCTCTTCAGCCTGCTGCTTGGCACGGTTCAGAATGGCCTTGCGCTCGCGATCTATCTCCTCCAGATTGGTCTCGTAACGCTGGATATGACCCTCCAACGACTTCTCGTGCTGGTGGATGGTCTGACGCTTGCCCTCCCAGTATCGCTTGTCGCGCACGATGTCCTGCAGATATTTGTCGCTCTGGATATACTCCGAGCCGACAATCTCCGAAGCGTCGTTGATGACCTCCTCAGGAATACCCGTCTTTCTTGCTATTTCGATGGCAAACGAAGAACCGGGCTGACCAATCGACAACTGGAACAACGCCTGCATCTGATGACGGTCGTACAACATCGCACCGTTTACCACGCCCGGATGATCCTCGGCAAAGTGCTTCAGATTCTGATAGTGGGTGGTAATGACGCCGAAGGCCTCCTTCTTCCAGAACTGCTTCAGCACGGCCTCGGCAATAGCACCGCCAATCGTGGGCTCCGTGCCGCCACCAAACTCATCTATTAATAATAAGGTTCGCGCGTTAGCCTGCTTCATCATGTTCTTCATGTTCAGCAGGTGCGAAGAATAGGTGGAGAGGTCGTCGGCTATCGACTGCTCGTCGCCGATGTCTATCATGATGCTCTCGAACAATCCCACCGTCGAACGGTCGCCAATGGGTATCGACAGTCCGCATTGCACCATATATTGCAGCAGTCCTACCGTCTTCAGACATACCGACTTACCGCCAGCATTCGGCCCAGAAATAATCAGCAACCGCCCAATATTTTTGTTTTTCTTTGAATCCGTTAAATCTGTGCCATCTGTGGTCTTTTTAAAATTCGTGTCATTCGTGTAATTCGTGGTTTCTAATCGAATATCCAGTGGCACAACTTTCTTCTCCTGTTTTGCCAGCGACCTTTGCAACAACGGGTGAATGGCCCTTATCCAGTCCATCGTGGGTTCGGCTTTCACCTCAGGTTCGAAGGCCTGCATCTGCTCGGCCATCTCCGCTTTCGCGTGTACCAGGTCTATCATGGCCAAGAACCGATACGAGTCCAGCACCTCCTGCACGTGTGGGCGCAACTCGTCACTGAATACCGTCAATATACGGATAATCTCCCGTCGTTCGGCAGCCTCCAGCTCGCGCACTTTGTTGTTCGCCTCCACTACCTCTGCTGGCTCGATGAATACCGTCTTACCTGTGGCACTCTCGTCGTGCACGATACCATTGATCTTACGTTTCAATCCTGGTGCAACGGGTATCATGAGTCGTCCGTCGCGCAGAGTAGGGGCCGCGTCCTGATTCACCAGTCCGTCCCTTTGTGCCGCGTGCAAGATAGTATATAAGGTACGCGAGATACTTCCCGCCGTCTGTTCCATGTCGTGACGGATGCCCGCCAGCACCATCGTTGCCGAATCCTTGATGCGTCCGAATTTATCCAGTATCGAGTCTATCCTACGAATCATCGCTGGGAACGTCTGCACGTCCTCAGCCATGCGGTGTAGGGCAGGGTAGAGGTACTCTTCTTGCGCATCATCTATACTCTCACCTCTCACCTCTAACCTCTCACCTCTATTTAGGAACGTCACGATAATCCCTATCGTCTCCAGCGACCGACGCAGGTCCCACAGCTCGTTCTCCTCCAGATGCGTATTCTCCAGTCGGATGCGGGCTACTGACTCGCGCACGTCGAAGAAATAGTTCATTTCCGGCTTCTCCTGAGCCTGCATCAGTCGGCGCATTTCCCTCACCTGCTCCATCTGTTCGTTCACCACACTGGCATCGTCCGAGAAGGCTATTTCGTCCACCTTCTCCTGACCCAGCGTGCTCTGGCAATGGCCCTTCAGCATGCGCCGTATTTCGTCGAATCCTATCTTCTGTTCGTAGTTACTCGGATAAATCATGCTGCAAAATTACTCATTTTCCATCGATTTGGCAAAAAAGTTGCATTAAAATTTGGTAAATTCATTTTTTAGTAGTACCTTTGCACCCGCTTTTCAAGCAAATCCCCACTGGAGAGATGGTAGAGTGGTCGATTACAGTAGTCTTGAAAACTACCGTACCGAGAGGTACCGGGGGTTCGAATCCCTCTCTCTCCGCGAAGAGCAA
>CACYKE010000049.1 GCA_902774925.1 uncultured Prevotellaceae bacterium
AATGAAGCCGTTCGAAAATCTTGTTAAACTAGATAGAATAAATCGCGATTGATATAGCCGATAAACTATCGTTCTTTTCAACTAAATTGCAGAAGAACCCTATCAGCTGTCACCTTCCCTGCTAACCGTCGCTCTTCTCCCTGCTGTCGGCCACACATCCGGTAGGGGATCGCCGTTCAGCTCGTAAGGTGACAAGGCGGAGGTCGGACGTTGACAAAAATATCGGGAGGGACCTACGCCCCTCCCGATAAACAGATGTATAAGTATGAGTAAATTACTTATTCATAAACTTGCTACCGTTCTTGATGACAAGACCCTTGAAATCTGCGCTCACGCGCTGACCAGCCATGTTGTACATAGCAGCATCAGTATTCTTGGCATCGTTCTTAACTACAGAAACACCAGAAGCAGGATCGCCCTGAGTAACTGGGATAACCAACTCTCTGCCATATGCAGAAATAACGACCTCACCTGTGCGTTCTGCTACACCAGCAGGAAGGGGTTCTGCTTCCAGATAAAGCTCAACTACCCAATAATCCTCCTGATATTTGTCGTCCAATTCATAAGCCACAACCCAATCTGGGGCTATTATATCCCAAGGATTATCATCGTTCTTTTCATTCAGTTTAACGTTAGATTCCAAGAAGATATTATTGTATTTCACTGGATTACCTGCCTCGTCTGTAGCATCATAATATGCTAATCCGCCTTCAACAGGGAAAAGAATCTTCTGTGTAGGGTCCTCCTGTACTACAGTACCCATAGCTGCTTCAAGCGAAATGTGGACATTACACTGTGGAATATCTGGCCGATTTTTATAACCGATAGTTGCCAAAGACCCATCCTCCAGGATTACATAGCTATGACCCGCCTCAGGATATGCACTAGAGAAAGGCAAGATAATATGACCATCAAGATTTTCGAAACCTGTAAGTATAACCACAAACTCAGATTCTGGTAACATAATAGGTGAAGCCGTAACACCCATCAAAGGATCTTCCTCTCTAAACTCGAATACAATACCAATATTACCCTTCTCTGCATTGACTAAACTATAATCCTCTACGCCTGCAGTTGCAGTAGCATAAGGCTCATTGTTAATATTACCATCAGCATCAATCGTATAAATTTCAGCCGTCAGTACATTATCACCAAATGGATTCGCAGTATTGGTAGATCCATCAATCCAGCCACAAAGACCTACAGAGGAAACATATGTCGCAGCTGTCGGTTTTTCAAAGAACTCAGCGAAACCATACACCTTTTTACCATCAAAATCACTCAGTGATTCGTATCTCTTATCTAAATTACTGAATCCACTATATGAACCCATTGCATAAGAAGCATGAGAAACTGTTGTCAGGCTGTCAGTACCACAATAATAGAATCCTCTCTTTTGGGCATCACGAATACCCTGCTCGCCTAACTGATAAGTAGCAGTTTCATCTCCTTGTTTAACTGTGAGTACAGGAGCAGGATAATATCCAAAAAACTCCTCTGCAACGCCATTATTCTTTTCGTCTTTTTCCAACTCGATGGTTCTACTAGATGTAGTAATTGACCAATCAAAAGTCACATCCTTTTCTGAATCATAAGTTGAATAGTTATAAAATTTATCTGTTACATATGCATAAGACTGAAGGATATTCACAGAATAACCTCTCCAATCCGGAGAAAGAGGATAAAATAATGAACCGATAGGATAACCATACAAAGACTCCAAGGTAACTTCATCAGCTCTTTGAGCAGCACGTTTATTCAACATCGTTTTTGCACTTCCCTGATAAACAGCAGTTTCTTTATCTGTTGTCATCAACTGAGGAGCCTGATTAGAAGCGTCTATCTTTACAAGGTTTTCCCGCTTCTGTTTCATTTCATAACTCCGCAAACTCTTTAACAATTGAGCTTGAGCGACTGTGATACTTGTCAGCATCATCGCAGTAATAAGTAAACTTTTCTTCATAATAAAAAAAATAAATTAAAGACTATTTTGATGTATATTGCAATTCAATCATTGACTTTTCCGACTTTAAAATAATGTTTCTTAAATCAAAACCTGTTCCTTTGGGATGCACCTCATATGTACCAGAAATTTCTTCAAGGAAGGATTGGACACTTGGTGCAGCATTCAAGACATTCTGTGCTACGACATCCTTCTCAGTCACATAAGGCTCAACATATTGAACCATTACTTTTCCATCATTAGCACTAATATTATAAACATATTCTAAATTTCTTGAACTTTTCTTTTTGTTCACAACGGCAAAACGGACAACATATCGTCCATCTGACAATTTGGAAAATTTGGTATTATTTAACGTCCAGCCTAAAGACAGTAATTCCGATTGCATAATTGCATATGCGCTCTTGATATTATCAGAATTCTCACCAACTGAGTTATACTGCCACAATTTACTATTATCCAATGCTAACACAAAGAAATCAACAGCTGGTACACCCTTAATAACATTATTTTCATTTTCAAGACTCCTGAAAAGGTCAGTAGTTTCGTCGTAAACGAACTCTTGTACCTTGTCGTCGTTCTTACCTGCCAACTCTTCACGGAAACGAAGATAGTACTTTCCATCGTTCTTGGTGATGGTAAAAGCATGATCGGTAGTCTGACTGATGGGGTCACCACCTAAAGGATAGAGACTGATAATGCCAGTAGAGGCATTAGTCACCACCATGACGCTGTCTCCAATATTCATCATACAATCGTTAGGCGCTGAACTCGAGAAGATAGTATTCTGAAAACCGTTGACATCCTTCAGATAATCCTCAAAATTCACATCATCAGGCAAACGGGTCAGACGGTTGTAGGTTGCACGTTTCTTACCTTTAAGCATACCGTATTTGGCACCTTCTTCGAGGCTGAGGATGACAAACTCATAGTCGCCCTCAAAACCCTGACCAGTCTGATAGAGGCCTGGGTCTGAAAACATGTGGATACACTTATTGAAAGTGTTGAATGTCAGGACAGTACCCTGATCGGAAATAACCTCCCAAAGGGATGTATCCGTCAGATATTGACCATCGGTCAGTTCGTTTTGCATAGCCTGAACAACCGAACCATCACGATTAAACTTATTTAGAATTAGGTAACCCTGACCCTTGGGAGCCTCGTCAGTGTTCAAGGGATAAAATTCCATTACCCACGTTGAACCACCCAGACGGTCGGTATACATCTTCTTCGATGTCATCAGTCGTTCAGCAGCAGAAGAGTCAAACAGATCGTCTTCTTCCGACACACAGCCTGTGAACATCATGGCTGCTACAGAGAAAAGCAGTGATATTGAAAATAGTTTCTTCATAATCTTTACCTTTTACATTTTTACTATTCTACCTCTCACTTACTGGTTAGGCATCAGTGACTTATAGCGATCTACCCATCCACGCAGTTCCTGCATCAGCGTAGTGCCGTCAGGACGAACATAGGTCAACGCATTGATGGGACGTCCTTTACTGTCAAGTACCAAATGGTCGTTTTCGTCGTAAATGTACTGTTTGTGCTGCACAGCATAGCGTACGGCATCAATGTCATAGTTGAAATTGGTCTTCAGCCACTCACGACACATCTCCAGCTTCTTCAGGATTACCTCACGACCTGTCTCAACACCCGTCTTGTCGACAATACTCAGATAAACAATGTTGCCATTGGCATCGGGTACAGCATAGCCGTTGACGTCGCGCTGGATGTACTTACGAACCACCTGACAGGTAATAACCTGACCGCCACTAATAGTACCATCCTTGAAATAGTAACCTACAGAGTCGCGATTAGCTTTACCTTGCTTACACTTTTCATCACATTTAACCCAATGGTCGTAGTCGACGTCCATAGCCAGCTCCCAACTCTTGGTAGCACCTTCGAGCATGTTTGCCCATGTGACAGAGTCCTTTACAATGTAGTTGGCAATAATCTCCACCCAGTCCTCGCGGGCCTGCGAAGAAGCGTAATTCGAAACGAATCCTTGACCTAAAGCTACCGAATCAGGCGTATCCTGCCAGCTTGCCGTATTGTAGAACGGCTTGGAAATTAGGTTGAAATCCGTGGGATAGTTGATGTTCTGGTGCAGGATGTGCGAGAACTCGTGGTGCATCGTCTTGAAGAAATACTCATTCAAGTTTTCAAGATCCGAAGGCACCAAACTCTCTGCATTATAAAGCGTAATCTTCAAACCTCCCTCAGCAGTACCCAGCTTGATAGTACCACTGGTAGGATTGTAAGCAGGCGAACCAATGATGTGCATCACTCGAGGACTATAGGTTTTCAGGAACTCATCTCCTACAACGTCACGATAGACATCATACCACAGATACTTGTTGAGTACAGCCAAATTGATGCACTGGTCGTAGGAACAAGGCGTCAGGTTGTAGTCCATATCCGAGCCAATGTCCTGCAAACGATACAGATAGCGCATATTATAAGGCTCCTGGAAATTGACCTTCACAAAAGTATCCAATGGGAATGAGTAGACTGTACGATCCAGCGGATAGTCCGTTGTATCGAATATGGTCGTTCCCAGGTCGTCATCCTTACACGACGACAGGTTCAGCGTTGTCAGGGCCACAAGGGCCATCAGAATGATATTCAGTTTCTTCATAATATATACCTCCTTCTTGATTATTCATTTGCACATTCAGCACCGACAGAAGCAGTAGAACTACTTGCACCATCAGCTTTATCCAAAGGACGCGATGACTCAAGGCCTGCCAGCAAAACCTCCTGAGGAAGCTCAATGGCTAGACGGCTGTCGTGAGCCCTAAGTTCAAACTTCTCAGCTTCAGGACCGTAAACGTGGGTATAGGGGATGCCCAAGCGCTTCAAGTCGAAGAATCGCAGTCCCGTCCAAGCGGTCTCATAACGACGCATATCGTTAAGACAGTTCATGTAGACCAGTACCTCAGGCTTGATAATGAAATCAGGACAAACCTCCTGCGTGAAGTCCCAGTCAGCAAACGTATTACTGTGATTGCCTGCATCAGCTGCCGTATACCATTTCTCAATACGTGCCTTAGTCAATGGGAACATTGCATTAATGTAGCTGGCCTTAGTTGTCTCAGAGAAGTTCTGACGGCTCTCTTCATAAGCGATAAGATCCTCCACGCAACCCTCAACATCATTGTTACCCAGCAACTCAGCCTCAGCACGCTCGAGTAGCAACTCGGAACATGTGAATTCACGACGGATGATGTGTGCATAGCCGATTCCTGCCACCTTGTCAGTATATTCGAAACGCTCGGCAATACGAGAGCTCATATAGCCGTGATCAGAGTTACCATCCCAGAAGGTCTCACCACAAACGGCAGGCATACGCATACAATAGTAATTCCAGTTGGGGCCCAGATGGTAGTAGATATCACGCAAAGCTTTACCAGCAGTTGCGTAACGATAGCCTACCGAACGACGCCACTGCACAGAATTAGTAGCCACAAGCATCAGATTATTGTTCTGATCGGGACCCTGCCAGATTTCAGCATAGTCTACAGAGTTATTGGCGTTGTCGAAGCCTGCCAACTGGTAAAGCAATGAGGGCAACTCGGCACGTCCGGCTGTCGTGTTCTCACCCAGCACATAGTTAGCATGTTCAATCACCTTGGAATATTCACGCTTGTAAAGGTAGAAACGGGCAGCAAAAGCATGGGCGGCCTTCAGGTTGAAGTGCCACTTTGGCTTCTCGTAATTGACGTCGCTGAGATATTTCAGTCCCAGTAGAAGGTCTTCCTCTATCTTCTTGTAGGTCTCCGTCACACTGCCACGGTCATAGTCAACCAACACCTTGTCTTCAGGAGTTGTGATGTAAGGCACACCAACATCCTGTTTACTCAGCTCCTCGCTGCGATAGGCCTGTGAGAAGATATTCAGCAGTACAAAGTGGTTGTAGGCACGTGACAAGTAAGCCTCAGCATATGCAGAACGCATTTGGTTCGAAATGCCGGGGTCGTCAAGTGAAACACGTCCACGAAGTTCGTCGAGTTTAGCCAAAGCATGGTTGGTAACGGCAATGGCATTGTAAGTGTTTTCCCAAACTTCAGCAGGAGAGTCGCTGCTGGTCGACGAACGGACTGGTTCGAAGCGATAGGCCTCGTCATCCATACGATTATATGAGGTCAGGTTAAAACGAACCTCGATCTCATCACCGTTTGACTGAGTAGCCAAATATGGAGCATTGATATCAATAATGTTGTCGCCAGAAATCTCGCAAATCCATCCGTAATTGGCTGTAGAATAGGCCGTACTCAGCAACATAATCACATCGTCAACATTCGTCAGCTCCACACGCTCGTCAGGAGTCTTATCCAAGAAACTGTCAGAGCATGAGGTTAAACCTAAGCCCAAGGCGAGAATCAATATTCCTATATATTTCTTCATAATCATATTCAATTTTCAATTATCCATTTTCAATTATCTTACATTCCCAATCGGACAGTGAATGTAAACTGCTTAGGCATAGGCGTAGCCACACCACCAGAGTTAACGAATTCGGGATCCTGACCGTTTAGCTTCTTGTCAGAGTAGAGCAGGACAAGGTTCGTAGCATCCAACTTCAGCGAGCAGGTCGAAAGGCCAATCTTGCTAAGGAACTGATGAGGCAGGTCATAGGTCAGCGATACATCTTTCAGACGGATGAAGCCACCATCAGCCACACGAGCCGTAGAGTAGTTGTAAGCATTATAAGCATAGTTCAACTGATTGATATCCCTGTACTGACGACGGCTGGCAATTGTAGGAATGTCAGTAATCAGTTCGTCACCAGGCTCTACCCAGCGGTTCTTGAATTCCTTCGGCATAGCGCTCATATCGGAGTAAGCGGCAGAGAATACAGGATCGAGACGCACCTTGTTGCCAAACGAATAGGTTACGAAGACGTTCAAGCGCCAATTCTTCCACTTCAGCATGTTGTTCAGACCACCGGTAGTTGTAGGCTCCGTAGGACCTTCGTACTTCAAGAAGTCAATCTTCTCATACTCTTGGAAATATATATCCGTCAGAGTCTTCTCACCATTCTCGTTGATGAACTGAGGCAAACCCTCGTCGTTCAGACCTACAAAGGGGATAGAGAACAAGGCCGAAACAGGATAGCCTTCACGGAAATGGTTTGTACTATTACCGCTAACCAAATCAATGACGTTAGAGCGCGACTTCAAGTCGGTAATCTCATTCTTCGCGTATGAGAATGTCAAGTCGGTATCCCAGTTGAAATCCTTACTCTGAATATTATGAGTAGTCAGCGTAAACTCAATACCGTGCGACTTCATGGTAGCCACATTAGCCAGTTTGTTGATGAATCCACCAACACCTTGCGTCTGGATATAACCAATCAAATCGTAATTGTGACGCCAATAGACATCAGTATTCAAATTGATGCGGTTGTTAAGGAAGCCCAAATCCAAACCAACATTGAACTCATGCTTCTTCTCGTAGGTCAGCTCCGTATTGGCAATATTGCTCAAATAAATGACCGTTTCCATTTGGTCAGCCTGTGGACGCCAGGCATTCTCAGAATAATAGATAGGCAGGGCGTTCGACACATACGAAGGGCCACGGTCAGCAGTCAGCGAGTATGACAGACGTAGTGCTGCATGTGATACAGCATTGTTGCTCTTCTCCATCCACTTGCGGAAGAAATTCTCCTCGTGGAGATTCCAGGCACCAGAGACGTTCCACGTAGGCAACCATCTGGCCGAACGGGCTTTACCCAGCTTATTGGTTCCCTCATAGCGGAAGGTACCATTGACGACGTAACGACCTTTGTATGAGTAGCTCCCCATGAAGAAGTAGGCGAGGTTGCGTACCCATGACTTGTCGAAGGATGTCAGCACCGTACCCTCTTCCTTGGCCTGCTTGTAAAATTCCGGTGTAATAGTCACCAGACGGGCAGCATTGTAATCCACACCATAATCCGAATGATAACTATGGTCTCTGTCCGTCTTGTTAGCTTCCATACCGGCAAAGAGGTTCATGATATGAGTACCTTCATTCCACACCTTATTATATTGTACGGTTCCACGGAAATCCAACTGGCGAACCATATAGTCGTCACGCGTATAAATACCACCCTTTGGCATCACAGTGATTGGCAGTGAGTTGGGGTCATCCGGGTCAGTATACAAATAGGGATTCGAGCTCTGAATGCTAGGGTTGTCCACACCAGCGCGATAAGCCTCAGCCTGATTACTCTCGTTCAGGATGAAATGCTCCTGCGAAGTCTTCTGCGTACGATAGGCACCTAAGAGATGAATCTCAAGTCCCTGAATGGGCTTATAAGTAAGCTCGCCCTGGAACTTCATGTCCGCAACCGACAGATCGATATAGTTATTGTCCAACTCCTTAAAGATGTTGAAGGGAGCATAGTTACGCGTATAAATAGCGTCAGGATCCAGCGTACGAGCCGTATTCATAGCATAGCTGAAAGGGTTGATGTCGAACGAACGGTTCACAGCACCACTCACCACATCAGTAGATCGTGCCAAAGTACCAGGAGCCTTCTGGTCACGATACGAGCCGTTGGTCAGGATAGATACGGTCAACTTTTTAGAAAGGTTAAACGAAGCGTTCATGTTGGCAGTATAGCGCTCAACTTTGGAGTCCTTCGTCCATCCCGGATCGTACATAGCCGATACAGAACCATACAGACTGGCTTTCTCAGTTCCTGTAGAAATACTGACAGAATGGTTCTGGAGGATATTGTTGTTGAACAACAGGTCGAACCAGTCGGTATTTCGGAACTCAGCCGTCTGAAGATATTGGTTCATGGCAGCTTCGGTATAAGGCAAGCCATATTTGCCATCCTTGTAATCAGCGATCAGCTTATACATACGTCCATACAAACCAGAAGAACTGCTATTGGCCAGCGTAGAGAATTCCAACCAGCCCTTCTCGGCCATTTCTTTATAGATACCCATCTGTTCCTGAGAGTTCGAGATGTTGTAGTTGCTATACGAGGGCTTTAAGCGATAGGTAAACTCACCTGTATAGTTCACAGTACTGCGACCGGCCTTACCACGTTTCGTGGTAATGACAACCACACCTGCCATAGCACGGGCACCGTAAATAGAGGTTGCAGAACCGTCTTTCAACACCTGGAACGACTCGATATCATCGGCACTCAAACCTGCAATGGCGTTCGAAATCAGTGTCACAGCATCACCTGAAGACAGATCGTCAGCATTGACATCGACAGCGTCTTCCTGAATCACACCATCAATCACCCACAGAGGCTTCGAACTACCATAGATAGATGTAGCACCACGCACACGGATTTTCGGTGCTGTACCAAAGGTACCAGACACATTCTGCACACTGACACCAGCAGCGCGGCCTTCCAGAGCACGGCTCACATCGGCAATACCGTCCAACTTGGCCTTTTCAGCATCCACCTTTGAGGTTGCACCCGTAAACAGTCGCTTATCCTGCTTCATCATACCCACTGCAACTACCTCACCCAATGTTTGAGCATCGGCGCGAAGGGTAATTTTCATTCCGTCTTGGGCTTTTACAGTCTCGGTAATCATACCTACATAGCTTATCACAAGTTTTTTTCCTGCGGGTACAGTGATGGTGAAGTTACCGTCCAAATCGGTCTTAGTTCCCTGTTTGGTCCCCTGAATCATCACAGTGGCACCAATACATGGCTCACCATTGTCTTCGAAGACAGTACCCGTAATCTTGTTCTGAGCAATAGCTAGTCCTACGTAGAGGAACAAGCCGAACAAAATCAGCGTAATCTTTTTTCCCATATACAATATTTTAATTTTAATGATTTACCTTAATTATATAATGCGCACGCGCGAAAGCATGGCAAACAACGTGCAAAGATACTACTTATTTATGAAAAAACAAACAAAATTAACTAAAAACCTACTTTTTATGCAAAAAAAATCATCCTTTTTGCAACTTTTGTTACAAAAAGGATGATTTTATCCTATTTTTTATATCACTTGGAAATATTGGATTATTTCACAAGTATAACCAGATATTTGCTCGTTGACCAGAACTTCGAAGGATTCTCAATACGCAGGACATACTGCTTGTTTGCATCCTGTTCCAGTTTGTAACTCGATGCAGGATGATCCGTCAACAGCTTGGCAGAGCGTGAATATAATTTGATTTCCTTATCTACTCGAATATCAATCTTAGTAAAGTACTCCTGATTGAAGTTTGAGCGAAGCACCTCGCCATCCTCAATGATACGCTGCTCTTTCAGTTCCTTCTTTGTTCCAAAAACAAACCATGCAGTATGCAACTGCTTGTCCTGCTGAGAAATCGTCTGCGATTTCTCGGTAGTTTCTTCTTTCAAGTTGCTGACATTCTCCGACAAGTCTGTAACCTGCTCCGTCAGTTCCTGAATCTGAATGTTTTTAGCCTGTAATTCTGCCTGCAAAGCTTTCAGTTGAGCATCTTTTTCTTCCATCTGCTGGGTCAGGCTCTCCAGCGTACGACGCAACTGGTCGCCTTTCACTGAACTCTGACGAAGCTGATTGCGCAACTTGCTAATCAGTTCACGGTTCTGCTGCATGGTCTGCTGGATAAACACCATGTTCTCACGAATACGCTCCTTGGCAGTAGCTCCTTCACCCTGACGGGCCACACTGACACGCTCCTCTGCGGCATTGATGGCACGGAAACCTTCCTCAATGTCGTTCATCGTACCAATCATGTCATTAATCTCATTGTCCTTCTGGGCAATAATTCGATTCAGCGAGTCTGTCTGCTGGGTAAGCAACATATCGCTACTTCCACTTTTCTGGTTGCAGGCTGTCAGTGACAACACACCTACAATAAACAATAATACTTTTTTCATTTTCTTGATGTGATTTTATTTATCTGTTTTACTTTCTTTTTTATTCTCTTTTCCTGCCAACACAATGACAAACTCTCCGCGAGGCTCATGTTCCGTAAAATGAGCAATGGCCTCAGACAACGTGCCTCGAACGCTCTCTTCATGAACTTTGGAGATTTCACGACACACACTGACCTGACGCTCGTTGCCAAACACCTCAGCAAACTGCTGCAGAGTCTTCAATACGCGATAGGGTGATTCGTAAAACACCATCGTTCGTTCCTCATCAGCTAAACTCTGTATCTTTGTCTGACGACCTTTCTTCTGGGGTAGGAAACCCTCAAAGCAAAAGCGGTCGCATGGCAGACCACTCGACACCAATGCTGGAACGAAAGCCGTAGCGCCTGGTAATGTTTGCACCTCAATTCCCGCACGCACTGCCTCACGCACCAAGAAGAAGCCTGGGTCGGAAATGCCTGGGGTTCCTGCATCACTTATCAGGGCAACTGTCTGTCCTGCCTGCAAACGCTCAATTACCGAAGCACTCGTTCCGTGTTCGTTGAACTTGTGATGCGAAAGCAGATGCTGTTTGATACCGAAATGGTTCAACAGAATACCCGATGTCCGCGTATCCTCCGCCAGCACCACATCGGCCTCTTTCAGCACCCGAATAGCACGCAGCGTCATGTCTTCCATATTGCCCACAGGCGTGGGTACAATATATAATATGCCCATTTCGGCTGCAAAGTTACAAAATATTTTTGTTTTTATTTCTTATTTAGCTAATTTTTATTATCTTTGCACCATGATTACTTATCCTACATCGGGCGAGAGCCGTCGCCCCGGCAGAATTGAAGTAGTTTGCGGCTCCATGTTCTCAGGAAAAACGGAAGAACTCATCCGTCGTTTGCGTCGTGCCCAGTTTGCAAAGCAAAAGGTAGAAATCTTCAAACCAGCCATCGACACGCGCTACAGCGATGAAGAGGTGGTGAGTCACGACCACAATGCCATACCCTCTACCCCACTCGACTCATCAGCAAGTATCCTGCTGCTGTCATCCGACATTGATGTGGTTGGCATTGACGAAGCGCAGTTCTTCGACGACGGTCTTGTTGACGTCTGCAACCAATTAGCCAATCGTGGTATACGCGTTATCATCGCAGGTCTCGACATGGACTTCCGCGGCATTCCTTTTGGTCCCATGCCTGCCCTATGTGCCATTGCCGACGACGTCACGAAGGTTCATGCTATCTGCGTCAAGTGTGGTTCATTGGCTTATGTCAGTCACAGAACCGTCGCAAATGACAAGCGCGTACTCTTAGGTGAAACACAAGAATATGAACCGCTTTGCCGCGAGTGTTACCAGCGTGCATTAGAGGAAGATAAAGCCAAAGATAAAAAAACATCCCAATAAATTTGGCTGTTTCACCAAAAAGTTGTACCTTTGCACCCGCTTTCAAGCAAAAAAGGTAGATCCGTTAGCTCAGTTGGTAGAGCACAACACTTTTAATGTTGGGGTCTTGGGTTCGAGCCCCAAACGGATCACAAGAAACGAAAAGCCACTGATTTTCAGTGGCTTTAAAAGTAAACATAAGATAGATTTATGATGACAGCCAACGAGATCCGCGACTCTTTCAAGAAGTTTTTCGAGTCAAAACAGCACGCCATCGTGCCCTCTGCACCGATGGTAATCAAGGACGACCCCACGCTGATGTTTACCAACGCGGGCATGAACCAGTGGAAAGATATAATATTAGGTACGCGCGACCCTGAACCGCGCCGTCGTGCGGATACTCAGAAGTGTCTGCGTGTCAGCGGTAAGCACAACGACCTGGAGGAAGTCGGTCACGACACCTACCACCACACCATGTTCGAAATGCTCGGCAACTGGTCGTTTGGCGACTACTTCAAGGAGGGTGCCATTGATATGGCTTGGGAATATCTCGTTGATGTGCTGAAGCTGAATCCTGCAGACCTCTATGTAACGGTATTCGAGGGTTCACCCGAAGAAAACATCCCTCGCGACGACGAGGCTGCCAAATACTGGGCTAAGCATGTGCCTGAGGATCACATCATCAACGGTAACAAGCACGATAATTTCTGGGAGATGGGCGATACGGGTCCCTGCGGTCCCTGCTCTGAGATTCACGTCGACTCTCGTACCCCCGAACAGAAAGCCGCATCAGGCAAGACCGGTCGTGAACTCGTCAATCAGGACGATCCACAGGTCATCGAAATCTGGAACCTCGTGTTCATGCAGTTCAATCGCAAGGCTGACGGCTCACTCGAAAAGCTGTCGATGAACGTTATCGATACCGGCATGGGCTTTGAGCGCTTGGTTCGCATGATGCAGGGCAAGCACTCAAACTACGATACTGATGTCTTCCAGCCCATCATCAAGGCCGAGCAGGATATCACGGGTCTGAAATACTTCACCTTTGAGGAAGAGGCCAACAGCCAAGAGCCAATAGCCAAAAGCCAAGAAGACATCAACGTCGCTATGCGTGTTTGCGCCGACCACTTGCGTGCCGTATCGTTCTCCATTGCCGATGGTCAGTTGCCTTCTAATGCAAAAGCAGGCTACGTCATCCGTCGTATCCTCCGTCGTGCCGTACGTTATGCCTACACTTTCCTCGGACAAAAAGACGGTTTCCTCTATAAGCTCGTCCCCACCCTCGTTCATGAGATGGGTGATGCCTTCCCTGAGTTGAAGGCTCAGCAGCAATTGATTACCAAGGTCATCAAGGAAGAGGAAGACAGTTTCCTGCGCACCCTCGACAAAGGTATCTCCCTGCTCGATAAGGCTATGGCAGATCTCAAGGCTCAGGGTAAGAACCAGCTGGACGGTGTTCAGGCTTTCCGTCTGTTCGACACCTATGGTTTCCCCCTCGACCTCACAGAACTCATCTGTCGTGAGAATGGCTTCACTGTCGACGAGGAACAGTTCAACGTCGAGATGCAGAAGCAGAAGGAGCGTGCCCGTAATGCCGCTGCCGTTGAGAACAGCGACTGGACGGAGCTTCAGGCTGGTGAACAGCAGTTCGTAGGCTACGACTATACCGAATACAACTGTCACATCCTGCGCTATCGCAAGGTCACCCAAAAGAAGAACGAGTTCTACGAGCTCGTACTCAACGCCACACCATTCTATGGTGAGATGGGTGGACAGGTAGGTGATTGCGGTGTGCTCGTCAACGAGAACGAGACCATCGACATCATCGATACTAAGCGCGAAAACAACCAGAGCGTACATATCGTCAAGCAGTTGCCGAAGGATCCCGCTGCCGAGTTCATGGCATGCGTCGATACCGACAAGCGCAACGCTTCCGCTGCCAATCATACTGCTACCCACCTGCTCGACTATGCCTTGAAGCAGATCTTGGGCGACCACGTAGAGCAGAAGGGTTCGTTCGTATCACCCGACACGCTGCGCTTCGACTTCTCACACTTCGAGAAAGTCACCGACGAACAGCTCCGTGAGGTAGAACGTATGGTGAACGATATGATCCGTCAGGACATCCATATCGACGAGCATCGCGACGTACCTTTTGACGAGGCTAAGAAACTCGGTGCCATCGCCCTCTTCGGCGAGAAGTACGGTGACAAGGTGCGTGTGGTTCGTTTCGGACCCTCTTGCGAGTTCTGCGGTGGTATCCATGCCACAAGCACAGGTCGCATCGGTTTCTTTAAGATTCTCTCTGAGAGCAGTGTTGCTGCCGGCATCCGTCGTATCGAGGCCACCACAGGTAAGGATTGCGAAGAGCGTCTCTACCAGATGGAGGATATCCTCAAGAACATCAGGTCGTTCTTCAACAATGCGAAGGACTTGCAGGGCGTTATCCAGAAGTATATCGATGAGCACGACGCCATGAAGAAGGAGATTGAAGGTTTCCAGGCTCAGGCCGTAGAGCGTGCTGCCCAGCGTCTCGTTGAGAAGGCCCGCACCGTCAATGGCGTTACCGTTATCACATCCGTAGTGCCTATGGCTCCTGCCGCTGCCAAGGACCTCGCCTTCAAGATTCGTGCCGCTGTCAATGGCTCACTGCTCTGCGTCATCGGTTCTCACGACAACAACAAGCCCCAGCTCTCCATCATGATGAGCGACGACATGGTTTCAGACCACAACCTCAACGCAGGTCAGATGGTGCGTGAAGCTGCCAAACTCATCCAAGGCGGTGGCGGTGGTCAACCCCACTTTGCTCAGGCTGGTGGTAAGAATGTCGACGGACTCAGCGCTGCAGTCGATAAGGTCATCGAACTTGCAAACCTCTGATTATTCCAGTTTTTCTTTCTTGGAACTGATCTGCGTTAGTTTGCCGTTCTTCCACTTGTAGGTCTCGAAATAGAGTGTGTTGACGTCGCGGATAACGCAGTCTATGGTTTTCTTCTTCTCGTCGAAGTTGGGGTCAGTAATGCTCTCAAATGCTTCGACGTAGTAGTATTGGCGTGTCGCAGGGTTCCACACGAAAACCTTGTACATATCCTGTGTACGGACGGTCATACCGATAAATACCATGATGTCGGGAATGCCGTCGAAGTTGACGTCCTCCTCCCTGATCCATTGCAGTTCGTTGGCACGATCGGCCTCGTAGGCAATACACAACGATTCCTCGAAACTCAACGGACTCTTCTGACCGTTGACAAAGAAATCGACATGAATATCGCTGAGCCAACCGTTCTCATCCTTGTCGAAATGCTTCTCTATGCGCCATGCCTCACGCTTTGGAGCATGGAGCACCGAGGGCAGTTCCTTGACCCATGAAGGCTTGTCGAACACGGCTTCCATCTGCGTCATCGGCAGCGATTTACCCGTCGTAGGATTCGTCCACGAACCCTTATAGAAATGGTAGTCGCCCTCCACCTCATAATACATCAGTGTAAAACGTCCGGTAATGGCGCCATCTGGCTGATATTCAGTAAATTTGATGGCATAGAGGTTGTCGCTGTTAGGTGCCTTCGGGTCCGCTTTCGTTTCCTCTCCGACAATGAGGATAGGTGCCGGATTCTTCGCATTCGGGTAGTAGATGTACCCCGCATTCACCCATTCTCCGTCGTTCAACCCGGTATACCACACGATTTCTATGGGAATCTTGTTGTTCAATTTTCCCTTGAATCCATACTTTTCGTTATAAGCCTGTGCTGCAGCACCTGTGGCGCACATCAGCAGCAAAAATGTCAATATTTTCTTCATCATGACTGTCATTAGTTTACGGTTTCCGGCTGCGAAGGTACGAAAAAAAAGAATGAAATACAAAAGAAATTTGTTTTTTTGCCATTTTATTTTGCATATTGCACGATTTTTCGTACCTTCGCAGGCGTTATGCAGGTGATTTACGAAGACAACCACATCATCATCGTCGCCAAGGAGAGCGGCGAAATCGTGCAAGGCGACAAGACCGGCGACACACCGCTGTCGGAAACGGTAAAGGCATACATCAAGGAAAAGTACCAGAAGCCTGGTGCAGTCTTTCTCGGTGTCGTCCACCGTCTGGACCGTCCCGTGGCGGGATTGGTGATGTTTGCGCGGACGTCGAAGGCCCTGGCACGCCTGAACACGATGTTTCGCGACAGCGAGGTGCACAAGACCTATTGGGCGTTGGTGAGTAAGATGGAAAATGACAGATGTCAGATGGCAGACGACGGGGAATGGCACACTCTGGAACACTGGTTGGTGCGCAACGAGAAGCAGAACAAGTCGTACGCCTACGACCACGAAATTCCCAATTCGAAGAAAGCCATCCTGAAATACCGTGTGGCAGGTCATACCGACCGTTACACGCTCTTGGAAGTGAACCTGCTGACGGGTCGTCACCACCAGATACGCTGTCAGTTGGCAGCGATGGGTTGTCCCATCAAGGGCGACCTGAAATACGGAGCAAAGCGCAGCAATCCCGACGGCAGCATCTCGTTGCTGTCACGCCGGATGGAGTTCATCCATCCCGTGTCGAAGGAACATATCGTCGTCGAAGCGCCGCTCACAGGAATATGGAAGGAGGTTAAATGAAGAAGGCGTTGTGGTGGATATTGGGCATTTTGCTGAGCCCGTTGGTGCTTTTTGTGGTGCTGACGGTGTTGCTTTATCTGCCACCCGTCCAAAACTGGGCCGTCGATAAAGTGGCTGAAATCGCCTCCGAGAAGACCGGCGTGCAAATCACTGTGGGCCACGTAAACCTCTCATTCCCACTGGATTTGGCCATCGACGACTTCATGATGATTCACGAGGGCGACACCATTGCCGACGTCGAACACATGGTGGCCGACGTCGAGCTGTGGCCGTTGCTGGAGAAACGCGTCGTCATCAACGAACTGGAGGTCACCAACACCCACCTGAACACCAACGGCTTCGTGGAGGCAGCGGTCGTCAAGGGCCGTTTCAACCGCCTCGCACTCACCAGCAAGGGCATCGACCTCGACAAGCAGACGGTGGAGGTCAACGGTGCACTACTCGATGACGCCCACCTGGATATCCAGCTTCGCGACTCGGTGCCTGAGGACACGACGACCACCCCCACATTCTGGATTATTCATGCCGACAGTCTGACCATCAGCCGCAGCGATCTGTCGTTGCACCTCGCAGACGACAGCACGCATATCTACACCCGCATGGGCGACTTGAAAGTCCGCGAAGTACTTGCCGACCTTGGCAAGCCCGCCTACAGCGTCGGCAGCATCGACTGGAACGACGCTGCTCTGCGCTACAACGACATCGACATGCCGCAGTTGAGCCTCCACACCGGTCCTTTGCGCATGGAGAACGACAGCGTCAAAGTGCCCCACCTGCAGCTGAAGACTGCCGACAGCGACCTCATCGTCGGCCTCGACATGCCCCTGTCGCTCACGGACTCGCTGAATCCCGGCAACATGCAACTCACGATGGATGCCCAGTTGGCGCGCAACGACTTGATGCCCTTCCTCTCGTCGCTCCCCCGCCCCATGCAGGAGCGGTGGCCACAATACCCACTGAGCGTGAAAGGACGCGTGAAGGGCAATATGGAATGTATGGAATTCACCGACCTCGACCTGTCGCTACCTACGGCATTGTCCGCCAAAGCCAGCGGTTTCGTGGCAAACCTCAACGACCTGAAACGTCTCAGGGCCGACGTTGACTTCGAGGCCCAGACCCAGGACCTCAGCTTCGTGACGGCCGCCCTGCCTCGCGACATACAGCGCAACTACCGCATCCCCAACGGCATGAGTGCCAACGGTCACCTCAAGGCCGACGGTGCCGACTATGACGCCGACGTCACCCTCCACGAGGGCGGTGGTACGGTGAAGGCCAAGGGCCGCATAAATACCGACGTGATGCGCTACGACGTCACCGCCCACATCGAACGTCTGAATCTCCACCACTTCATGCCGCGCGACTCGTTCTACGCCGTCACCGCCGACATCACAGCCAAGGGCCAGGGCACCGACGTCTTCTCACCCCGCACCACGCTCCATGCCGACGCCAGCATAAAACACCTGGGCTATGGTCACTGGAACCTCGACAACGTGACGGCACAGGCCGACATCAAGAACGGTCAGGCCCATGCCGACATCCATAGCGACAACAAACTCATGAACGGTCTCGTGACCGTCGATGCACTGATGAAGAAACGCCAGATCGACGGCACGGTGACGGCCGACCTCAACCGCCTGGACCTCTACGCCATGGGACTGACGCCTCATCCACTGAGCATCGGACTCTGCGGCCACGTCGACGTGAATTCCGACATGAAGCTGACCCATAGCGTCAGCGGACTCATCAACGACCTGACGCTGCGCGACTCCAGCAAGACCTACCGTCCCGGCGACATCGGACTGCTCGTCAAGACACGTCCCGACACCACCTATCTCCGCGCTCAGAGCGGCGACTTCATCGTCAAGGCCGACGCCAGCGGCGACTACGAACGCCTCCTGCGACGCCTCACCGTGCTCAGCGATTCGGTCGCTGAGCAATTCCACCAGCGCATCATCGACCAGCCCGCCATCCGCCGCCTGCTTCCCGTCATGAAGCTCCACGTCGAGAGCAAGCAGGACAATCCCGTCATCACCTTCCTGAACAGCAGTCAGGGCATCGACTTCCAGCAGTTGCTGTTCGACATCAATACGTCGCCCGAGACAGGCATCAACGGCAAGGGCTTCGTCCATTCGCTGACCATCGACGACATGCGCCTCGACACCATCAATTTCAGTCTCGTACAGCGCAAGACCCACCTGTCGTTCCAAGGTCAGGTGCGCAACAACAAGAAGAACCCGCAGTTTGTCTTCAACACCCTCATCGACGGACTGCTCCAGGAGCGCGGCGCCACCTTCGGCGTGCGCTACTACGACATCAACGACCGTCTGGGCATCCGTCTGGGCGCCAAGGCCGAGATGGTCGATTCCGGCATCACCCTGCACCTGCTGCCCGAGCGTCCTACCATCGGCTACAAGGAATTCAACCTCAACCCCGACAACTTCATCCTGCTGGCGCGCGGCCATAAGGTGCGCACAAAGATAGACCTCATTGCCGACGACGGCACCGGTGTCAAAATCTATTCCGAGGACAGCGACCCCACGGCGCTGCAGGACATCACCGTCAGCCTCAACAAGCTGAACCTGGGCGAGGTCACCAGCGTCCTGCCCTACTATCTGCCCCAAATGACCGGCATTCTCAACGGCGACTTCCACGTCATCCAGAATGCCGACGGCCAACTGTCGATGGTCAGCGACATGGCCGTGCGCAACATGACCTACGAGCGCAGCCCCATCGGCAACATCAGCACCGAACTGATGTATCTGCAAAAGGAGGACGACGCCCACGCCATCGAGGCACGACTGATGAAGGACGACAACGAGATAGGACTACTCACGGGAACCTACTACAACAAGGACAACAAGCGCATCGACGCACGCCTGATCCTGGAGCGCCTGCCGCTGTCGATGGTCAACGGTTTCATTCCCGACCAGCTCTTCGGATTCCACGGCTACGGCGAAGGCGAACTGGCCGTCAAGGGCACGCTCGACGCCCCGAAGGTCGATGGCGAGATCTACCTCGACTCCTCCTATCTCGAGAGCATCCCCTACGGTGTCCGCCTACGCTTCGACAACGACCCCGTACGCATCGTCAACTCGAAGTTGCTGTTGGAAAACTTCACCGTCTATGCCTACAACAACAACCCGCTCAACATCCAGGGTGACATCGATTTCAGCAACCCCGAACGCATGCTGGTGAACCTCCGCATGCAGGCCCGCGACTTCCAGATTATCGGTGCCGAAGAGAACCCCAAGAGCATCGCCTACGGCAAAGTTTTCGTCAACATGTTTGCCCGCATGAGCGGTCCGGTTGACAACCTCAACATGCGCGGCCGACTCGACGTGCTCGGCTCGACGGACATGAGTTACGTGCTGCGCGACACCCCGTTGTCCACTGACAATCACCTGAACGATTTGGTGAAATTCACCGACTTCAGCGACACCACACAAGTCGTTGTAACGCGTCCACAAATCGGTGGTTTCCAGATGGATATGACGATTGATGTATCTAAAGGTGCACACGTCATGGCCTACCTCAACACCGACCACTCGAACTACATCGACCTCATGGGCGGCGGCACGCTGCGCATGCAATACACCCCTGCCGACAACCTCGTCCTTCGCGGTCGTTACACACTGTCGAACGGCGAGATGAAATACTCGCTGCCCGTCATCCCGCTGAAGACATTCACCATCCAGGACGGCTCCTATATCGAGTTCACCGGCGACCCCATGAACCCCACGCTCAACATCACCGCCACCGAGCGCACCAAGGCTACCGTTTCCGGCTCCAGCGGTGCGGGACGCAGCGTCGATTTCGACTGCGGCGTGAAGATTACCCAGACCCTCAACAACATGGGTGTGGAGTTCACCCTCGACGCACCTCAGGACATGATCATCCACAGCGAACTGCAGGCCATGGGTCGTGAACAGCGCGGCAAACTCGCCGTCACCATGCTCACCACGGGCATGTATCTGGCCGACGGCAACACCAGCGCCTTCTCCATGAACTCCGCCCTGAGCTCGTTCCTCAACAGCGAGATCAACAGCATCACCGGCAATGCCCTGCGCACGCTGGACCTTTCGATGGGCATGGACAACACCACCGACGCAGCGGGCAATTCGCACACCGACTATTCCTTCAAGTTCGCCAAGCGCTTCATGAACAACCGCCTGAAGATTGTCGTCGGCGGCAAGGTGTCCACCGGTGCTGAACTGCAGGAGCGCAACTCGTCGTTCTTCGACAATGTGCTGCTCGAATACCGCCTCGACCAGACCGCCAACAAGTTCGTCACGCTGTTCTACGAAAACAACAGCTACGACTGGCTCGACGGCTACACCCAGAAATACGGCGGCGGCTTCACGTGGCGTCGCTCGCTGAACAGTTTCTGGGACATCTTCCGTTTCAAGGATCCCCAGACGCCCGTTCCCATGCGTCCGCGTGAGCCCGGCTCCCCCGCCCTCGCCCCGCGCGACAGCGTCACTACCGACACCCTAAAGACTCAACGCCCATGACACGAAACAGTCTCACATCATACATCCTCCTGCTGACGTCAGCCCTCCTCCTCGTCGCCTGTTCCATGACGAAGAACATCCCCAAGGGCGACCAGCTATTCACGGGACTGAAGAAGATCACCTACGACGACTACGTGCTCACCGACTCCGCAGGCGTCACGGCGGAGGTGGCGACGAAGAACTTCACCCAGACGCAGGAGGAGGTCGAGGCCGCACTGGCCACCGCACCCAACGGCGCCATCTTCGGCAGCAGCTACTACCGCATGCCGTTCTCCATGGGACTGTCCATCTGGAACCACTACCACAACCGCGACACCAAGTTCGCAAAATGGATGACCAAGGCCTTCGGCAAGCAGCCCGTACTCATGTCGTGGGTCAATCCCGAACTGCGCGCACAGGTTGCCGAGGGCGTGCTCCACAACCACGGCTACTTCAACGGATACGTCGGCTACGATGTCATCCAGCAGAAGAATCCCAAGACCGCCAAGATAGCCTACGACGTGCACCCCGGACGACTCTACACCCTCGACAGCATAGGCTATTTCGGTTTCCCCGCCGAGGCCGACAGCCTCATCCATGCCACGTCCGCCGAGGCCCAGATCCATAAGGGCGACCCCTTTGTCGTCAGCCACCTTGATGCCGAGCGTCAGCGCATCGGCAGCCTCCTGCGCAACAACGGCTATTACTACTATCAGCCCAGCTACGCCTCCTATCTCGCCGACACGTTCGTCGTCGACGGTCGCGCCCAGCTGCAGCTGCGCATGGCCAACGACGTCCCCGTCGAGGCCACCCATAAGTGGTACATCGGCCGCGTCACCATCAATATGAAGAAGACCTTCATGGAACAAGCCACCGACTCCGTTGTCGGCCGCTATTTCACCGTGCGCTATTCCGGCAAGAAGCCCCCCATCCGTACCCGCGTGCTCATGGCCGACATGAAGCTGCGCCCACGCCAGCTCTACAGCTACGACAACTACCAGCAGTCCGTCGCCAAAATCAACGCCATGGGACTCTTCTCCATGACCGACTTCACCTTCACCCCCCGCGACACGTCTCTCACCTCTAACCTCTCACCTCTCACCCCTCGTGCTGACACCCTCGACCTCACGCTCAACTGCGTCTTCGACAAGCCCTGGGACTTCTACATCGAGACCAACTTCAACGCCCGCACCATCGGACGCATGGGTCCCGAGCTGCGCATGGGTGTCACACGCCGCAATGCCTTCCGAGGAGGCGAGAAAATCGACGTCAACGTCCACGGCTCCTACGAGTGGTCCACTAGTGGCGGATCCAATATGAACAACTACGACTATGGTGCCGACGCCTCCATTGAGTTCCCGCGCATCATCGCACCGTTTTTCGGCGGCAACCGCGTGCGCCGCGACAAGGACGGCCGCATCATCCGCCGACGCCGCTTCTACTCCACCCCCTCCACCATCGCCAAGGTCTCTACCGACATCATCTACCGCCCCAGTTACTACAAGATGCACGTCAACTCCGGCGAATGGACCTACCGCTGGCAGACCTCCGCGCAGAGCCGCCACGAATTCTCGCCGCTCACCGTGAAGTATCAGTTCATGAACAGCCATACCGACGCCTACGACTCCCTGGTGCGCATCAACCCCTATCTGGCCGTCACCATGCAGGACTACTTCATCCCTGAGATGCGCTACACCTATACCTACACCTCGCCCGTCGCGCTGCTCAACCCCATCCGCTGGGAGACCACCCTCAGCGAGTCCGGCAACATCGTCTCGCTATGCTATCTCCTCGCAGGCCGTGACTGGAACGAGAAGGACAAGAAACTCTTCAAAAACCCCTACTCGCAGTTCCTGAAACTTGAGACCGACTTCACCAAGACGTGGCGACTGAACAGCTCGTCGAACCTCGTGGGACACGTCAATGCGGGCTATATATGGACGTATGGCAACAGCGACTGGGTGCCCAACAGCGAGATGTTCTATGTGGGCGGTGCCAACAGCATCCGCGCCTTCCCCGTGCGTGGCGTGGGTCCGGGAGCCGTGAAGAGTTTCGGCCAACATGCTTTCGACTACATTTTCCGCAACGGCTCTATCAAGTTCGTCACCAATCTCGAATACCGTTGCCAACTCTTCGGCAACCTCCACGGCGCCCTCTTCCTCGACGCCGGCAACGTGTGGACGCCCCCCAACGACCATTACGACGACCCGGATATGGAAGAGACCTTCACGCCCGGCAACTTCCAGCTGAAGAATTTCTTCCGCGAGCTCGCCCTGGGCACAGGCATCGGCCTCCGCTACGACCTCGACTTCCTCATCATCCGCCTCGACTGGGGCATCGGCCTCCACCTGCCCTACGACACCAGCCGTTCCGGCTACTTCAATGTCGACAGCTTCAGCCGCAACCAAACCCTCCACTTCGCCATCGGATATCCATTCTAATGCGGAGTGTCCCCGTCAATCGGGGAAACGGCTTCCGCCAAAGGGGCTCTCTTAGGCAAAACGCCCTGAAATTGACGATTGACAAAATTGACAAATCTCTCAGAATGCCTTTATTTAGGGCTATTCCGCTACTTCAGTTTGATAATATCACTCCATCTGGTAGTCGGATTTTTGCTCTTGAAGTCATGTTTTATGGCATTGGCAAACACTTCTGCCTTGACCTTCGGTCGAGCCTGCTTACGTTCGGCAGAGTCCAAGCCTGCTTGGCTCTGCTCTCGCTGCGCTGACATTCTCAGAAGTGCTTCGTCTCGCTTTTGTTTCATCTCATTTATCTTCATTTCATTCTCCTTTATTTTCATTTCAATATATTTGATCTTCATTTCATTCTCTTTAATCCTCAACTTGATTTGGTCACGCTCTTCCTTGATTTTCTGTACCTTCATATCCTTGCCCATAGTAGCCTTGACTTCCTTTACGGTTTTTATGAAGTCGTCTTCGACATCAATTCTTTCCCCTAATTCTTGGACCGCAAGCAGAACAGTTGCCGAGAACTTCGTCAAAGCACACATTAATGTAGGGTAGTCTATAACGTCACCATCTTCTTCACTGTAAAGAGCCTTGAAGAGTCTATTCGTAATCTTGTCAGCCCTCTCTAAAATCTTCTTTCCCTCTATGTCTTTTTCACTCATATCAGTTTGCTATATTTCATTGTTTTTAAGTTTTGCTTGTGCAAAGTTACGAATAAACGAGCAAAATGCAAAAGAAAAACCTTTTTCTTTTCATTTTCGAGTGAAAGTAACTTCTTCGCTTGCGAAAAAGTTACGAATAAGTGAGCAAAGAGCCAAAGGAAAACGCGTTTTTCTTTGTTCTTTCGAACGCAAGTAACTTCTTCGCTTGCGAAAAAGTTACGAATAAACGAGCAAAATGCTGGTAAAGGACGGTTATCAGATGCCTTTCGAGAATCCCTCACCGCTGCTGGCATCACCATCCCCTTCCCGCAGTGTGATGTACACCTGATTCCCGA